>NZ_RBZY01000110.1 GCF_004022425.1 Microbacterium enclense
CTCGAGCCGATCGCAGGCCGTGGCCACTGCCCGTCAGATCGCGATGTACCTGTGCCGCGAGCGGACGAGTCTGTCGCTGCCGAAGATCGGGCAGCTGTTCGGCAACCGCGACCACACGACGGTGATGTACGCCTATAAGAAGATCAGCGACCTGATGAAGGAGCGCCGGTCCATCTACAACCAGGTCTCCGAGATCACGACGCAGCTCGGCCGTATGCGCTGAGCGCTCGCGTCAGGCCAGGGGTTCGTCCGTTTTCTCGGACGAACCCCTTCGTCGTTCTCGGGCCTGGATGCCGCTCTCGCGGCCTCCCACGGGATTGTTCTCACTCGGTTCTACACAGTGTGGAAAACCTGTGGATAACTCCGAATCTCTGCGGAGGAGATGTGAACGACACGCGGACACCTGTGGAGGAGCGATCGAACGCCGAACGAGCCCGTCCTGTTAACTGCCCAGGCTCTCCGCACCGCGTCCACAGGTCACAGCTGTGTAGTTCCCTGCTGTTAACAGGGATCGACCGAGTTATCCACACTCTCCACAGCTGTTAACAAGATGAAGAATCCATTGATGAGTTAACAGAGGTTCGATGACCTTGCCGTGCAATCGCGGGTCGACGTGTCGCGACGCACACGGGCACTAGCATGGGTAAGCCATACCGCCGTCAAGGGAGCGCCCGTGAAGTTTCACGTCAATCGCGATGTCTTCAGCGAAGCCGTTTCGTTCGTGGTCAAGCTCCTGCCGCAGCGCAACCCTCAGCCCATCCTGGCCGGTGTCCTCATCGAAGCGAGCGAGCAGGGTCTCACGCTCGCCGCGTTCGACTACGAGGCATCCGCGCGCACGACTATCGAGGCGACCGTCGACGAGCCGGGCACGATCCTCGTCCACGGCCGTCTGCTCTCCGACATCGCGAGCCGGCTCCCCAACGCCCCCATCCAGATCGCGGTCGACGACGACGGCGGCATCCTGCTCACCTGCGGCTCGGCGCGCTTCACGCTGGCATCCATGCCCGTCCAGGAGTACCCGGCGATCCCCGAGGTCACCGGTGAGTCCGGTCTCGTCCCCGCTGACGATTTCGCGACCGCGATCGCCCAGGTGGCCTTCGCCGCGTCGCGTGACGACGTCACGCCCGTCCTCACCGGCGTGCAGCTCGAGGTGACCGGCACCCAGCTCAGCCTCGTCGCCACCGACCGCTACCGCGTCGCGCTGCGCGAGATCCCGTGGGACGGGGGCGCTGCGGCATCCGACGAGCCCACCGCCGCTCTCGTGCCCGCCCGCACCCTGCAGGAAGTCGGTAAGACCTTCGCGCACGGCGGCGACATCTCGATCGCCTTCTCAGGTTCGGGCGACCGCGAGATCATCGCGTTCTCGTCGGGCAACAAGACCGTGACCTCGCTGCTCATCAAGGGCAACTTCCCGCCTGTGCGCCGTCTCTTCCCCGCGCAGACCGAGCACCACAGCGTCGTCAACACCGCCGAGCTGGCCGAGGCCGTGCGCCGTGTGGCCCTGGTCCTCGACCGCTCCGCGCCGCTGCGGTTCACGTTCGGACCCGACGGGGTGTCGATGGACGCCTCCGGCACCGAGCAGGCCCGCGCGACGGAGTCCGTCGACGCGACGCTCGTCGGCGACGAGGTCACCCTGGGCCTGAATCCGCAGTACCTCCTCGAGTCGCTCGGCGCCGTCCGCAGCGAGTTCGCACGGATCACGTTCACTTCGAGCGACAACGCGAACAAGCTCAGCCCGGTGCTGATCACCCCCCAGACCTCGGTCGACAAGGGTGGCGAAGGCTCGTTCAAGTACCTGCTGCAGCCCAACCTGCTGCTGCGCTGAGCGGGCCGCGACCCGGCGCATGTCGGGGCCGGCGGGTAGTCTGACCCGGTGATCGTGGAGCAGCTCGTACTGACGGATTTCCGCAATTATGCGGCCGCCGACGTGGTGCTCTCGGCGGGGGCGAACCTCTTCGTCGGCCGCAACGGCCAGGGAAAGACCAACCTTGTCGAAGCGGTCGCCTACCTCGCCACCCTGGGTTCCCACCGGGTTTCCAGCGACGCTCCGATGGTGCGGGATGGGGCGGATGCCGCGATCGTCCGCGCGCGTCTCGCTCACGGCGACCGCAGCGTCCTGCTCGAACTGCAACTCAACCGTCAGGGCTCGAACAAGGCGCGGGTCAACGGCGTCAACGTCCGGACTGCCGAACTCCCGCGCTACGCACAGGTGGTGCTATTCGCCCCCGAGGATCTTCAGATCGTCCGCGGCGACCCCTCGGCTCGGCGGCGGTTCGCGGATCAGCTGATCGTGCAGCGCTCGCCGCGGCTGGCCGGAGTCCTCGGCGACTACGACCGTGTCCTCCGGCAGCGGACGGCGCTGCTCAAGTCGGCCCGCGCGCGCGGAGTCCGCGGCGATGCGCTGAGCACGCTCGACGTCTGGGACGACAAGCTCGTCGCCCTCGGCACCGAAGTGATCGAGGCGCGCCTGGCGCTCGCATCCGATCTCTCGACTCCCGTCGCCGAGGCCTACAGCGCGATCGCCGGCGCCGACCACGATCCGCGTCTCCGCTGGGCGCTGTCGGTGGTCGGCGGAGACCCGGAAGAGGGCGAGGCCACGGCCGAAACGGGTGCCGCGGGCTCGCTCGCCGAGCAGTTCCGTGCGGCGCTCGCGGCTCGGCGCAGCGCCGAGCTCGAGCGCGGCCTGACCCTCGTCGGCCCCCACCGCGACGACCTCGTGCTCGAGGTGCGCGGTCTGCCGGTGAAGGGGTACGCCTCGCACGGCGAATCCTGGTCGGTCGCGCTCGCTCTGCGCCTGGCATCCGCCGAACTCCTGCGCGCCGAGTCGCGCCTCGGCGACCCGGTGCTGATCCTCGACGACGTGTTCGCCGAGCTCGACGCCGGTCGGCGGACGCGCCTCGCCGATCTGGTCGCCGGATACGAGCAGGTCATCGTGACCTCCGCCGTGGAGGAGGACGTTCCGGATGGGCTGCGCGCCCACGTCGTCCGGGTCGAGGCCGGTCGGGTCGAGGATGCCGATGAGTGACGAGCCGGACCTCCCTGAGACTCTCGCCACCTACCTCCGGTTGCGGGGGCTCGAGCCTTCGCCGTACCGCAAGAGGAAGCGCCGTCGGCGGACGGACGACGGCGAGAACGCCCCGTTCACCCCCGGCCGCGATCCGCGCGGACTCGGCGACGTGCTCTCGACCCTGACGAAGTCGGCCGGGTGGGAGCCGCAGCTCGCACGCGAAGACCTGGTCCGAACGTGGGACGACGTCGCGGGCGCCGACACCGCCGCGCACACGCGTCCGGTGGCGATGGATGCCGGCGTGTTGACGGTGCAGGCGGACTCCACCGCGTGGGCGAAGCAGCTGCAACTGATGCGTGCGCACATCCTTTCGGAGATCATCCGACGCTTCCCCGAGGCGGGGGTCGAATCGATCCGCTTCATCGGGCCGGACGTCCCCTCGTGGAGATGGGGGACGAGAGCCGTTCCAGGCCGTGGCCCGCGCGATACCTACGGCTAGGCCATGGTCGGGGTTGGTTCGTGTCGATTTCTCCCCTCCTAGGGGCGTACACACCGATTCGAGAGCCCTCGCGCGGTAAGATGGAGGTTCCGACGAATCGATCTGGAGCTCGCGAAGTCATGACGTCCGAAAACCCCGACAGCGTTTCCGAGGAACCCGAGAAGACGACCGCGAAGGTTCCCAACGAGTACGGGGCAGACGCCATCCAGGTGCTCGAAGGTCTCGAGGCCGTTCGCAAGCGTCCCGGCATGTACATCGGGTCGACCGGTGAGCGGGGCCTCCACCACCTTGTGCAGGAGATCGTCGACAACTCCGTCGACGAGGCCCTCGCCGG
>NZ_RBZY01000111.1 GCF_004022425.1 Microbacterium enclense
GGCGGGCCGCGCCCGCCACGGCTCGCAGACGCCGTAACCCGGGCGCCGCCGCCGGAGGGTCAGACCCCGTACAGCTCGCGGATCTTCGCGCGGAGCTGGTGGCTGCAGCGTTCCACGACATCGTCCCAGAGCTCTGTCGCACCGTCCTGCGCCCGGTCGGAGACGGCGCGGAGGATGCGGATCGGCACGGCGAACTGCTGCGCGACCCACGCCAACGCGTACGACTCCATGTCGACCATGCGGGCATCGAGGCCACGGATGAGGGCGACCGCGTCGGCGTCGTCCACGAAGTGGTCGCCGGTGGCGATGACCACGCCGTCGGGGGCGATATCGACACGGGCCGGCAGCCAGACGTGCTGACCGAACGTGCCGTCCAGACCCTTCACGTCGTGCTGAATTGTCGCGGAGATGTCGTAGATGCCGCCCTCGAGGTCGGGGTCGATGGCACCGGCGGTGCCCACGACGACGATCTCGTCGTACGCGCCCTCGCACAGCGCGCGCGTCAGCGCGTAGGCGGCGGGGATCTTGCCGACTCCGGTCAGCAGCCGGTCAAAACCGGCGATGTCGGACTCGAACGCGACGAATTCGGCCGCGTGGGCGGCGACGAGGAGCTTCACCCCACCATTCTCGCCGACCGCGGAGCCGCCCGACGACGCGGCCCCGCGGGAGGTCAGTCCTGAGCGGCGGCGGAGACGGCGTCCAGGCGCGCGAGCTCGTCGGTGGAGAGGTCGAGGGACATGCTGGCCAGGAGGTCCTTCACCTGCTCGGGGCGCGACGCGCTCGCCAGGGGCGCGACCACGGTCGGCTGCGCGCGCACCCACGCGAGTGCGGTGGTGGCGATGGACGCGCCGTGGGCGCGACCGATCTCCTCGAGCGCATCGATGACGGCCAGACCCGCGGGGGTCGCGAGCTTGGCGGCACCGCCCGCACGCGGCGAGTCGCCCGTGGCATCCGTCGTCCGGTACTTGCCGGTCAGGAAGCCGCTGGCCAGCGCGTAGTACGGCACGAGCGAGAAGCCGTGCTGCTCGGCGAGGGGCACGATCTCGCTCTCGACGGCGGTGCGGTGCACGAGGTTGTAGTGCGGTTGCACGGCGACGGGAGGTCGGCACCGGCGGCCTCGGCGAGCGAGATCCACTCGCGGATGCGCGCGGCGCTGTAGTTCGAGACGCCGACGGAGCGCACCAGCCCATCCGAGACGAGGTCGGCGAAGGCTCCGACGGTTTCTTCGAGGGGCGTGTCGGGGTCATCGAAGTGCGCGTAGTACAGGTCGATCGCATCGACGCCGAGCCGGACCAGCGACGCCTCGGCGGCGGCTCGGACGTTCGCGGCCGCCAGACCGCGGAAGTCGGGATGCGTACTGACCTTCGTCGCGACGACGACGTTCTCGGGCCGACGGCTGGCGAGCCATTCGCCGATGATCGTCTCGCTCTCACCGCCGGAGTTGCCCGGTGCCCACGCGCTGTACCCGTCGGCCGTGTCGATGAAGTCGCCACCGCCGGCGTGGAAGGCGTCCAGCACCGCGAAGGAAGTGTCACGGTCGGCGGTCCACCCGAAGACGTTGCCGCCCAGGGAGAGGGGGCGGATGTCCAGGTCGCTGCGTCCGATGCGCGTCATGATGCCCTTTCGTTCGGTGATCGATGCCCTGGGGACAACGACGCCGATCCTCGGGCATTCCCGCGGCGGGTCAGTTTCCGGAGCCCCCGGACAGGATGCCGATGAGGCCGCTGCCGAGGAGCCAGAGCCCGACCGCCGACACCGCGATCCAGATCACGACCTGACCTCGCGGGTACTTGCGGGGCTTGTCGCCCTGCCCACCGTCGCCGGGGCCCGTCACGAGCGCACCATCATCACGATCGACACGATGATCACAGCGAGGCCTCCGATTCCGGCGATGGCGGCGATCACGGGGCCGCCGCCCGCGAGGAGGGCGGCGATGCCCAGCCCGAGAAAGAGCACGCCGAGGACGATCCCGCCCACTTGGTAGACGCGGTACCGCCGACTGATGCCGGTGCCGTGTTCGCCGCTCACTCGTGCCCCTCCTGCGTCCAGCGTACCGGGCCGGTGCGGGCGGTCGCATCGCACGTCGGACGCGGCGACGCCTCGTCCGCCCTCGTTGCGCTCGCGCGGCGTAGCGTAGATCCATGGCGCGCCCCGTACCCGACCCCGTCCGCCCCGGCCAGGAATCCGTCTGGGACTACCCGCGACCGCCGCGTGTGGAACGCGTCGCGAAGCGGGTGCAGATCGACTTCGGCGGGACCCGCATCGTCGACACCGACGACGTCGTCCGCGTTCTCGAGACGAGCCACCCGCCGGTGTACTACCTGCCGATCGCGGCGTTCGGCGACGCTCTCTCCCTCGGGCACGGGGCGTCGTTCTGCGAGTTCAAGGGCGGTGCCCGGTACTTCGACGTGCACGGGGGAGCGGGAGCCGTCGCGGAACGAGCCGCCTGGAACTACCCCCACCCCCTGCCCGGCTACGAGGTGCTCGCCGATCGCGTCGCCGTGTACGCCGCCCCGATGGACCGCTGCGTCGTCGCCGGCGAGACGGTTCGGCCGCAGCCCGGCGGGTTCTACGGCGGTTGGGTGACGGACGACCTCGCGGGGCCGTTCAAGGGCGTGCCCGGTTCGATGGGCTGGTGAGCTCAGTCCCGCGCGAACGCCTGAGGGACGGCGGCGTGGAGCTCTGCCAGCCACGCGCGAGCGTTGCCGTCCGACGGAGCACGCCAGTCGCCGCGCGGTGACAGCGAGCCGGCGGGGGAGACCTTGGGTCCGTTCGGGATCGCGGTGCGCTTGAACTGCGCGAAGGCGAAGAAGCGCTGGAGGAAGACCTCCATCCACCGGGCGACCGTGACGAGGTCGTACGACGGCCGCGCGCCCTCGGGGTAGCCCGCGGGCCAGGCCCCGGCATCCGGATCCTCCCAGGCTTTGGCCGCCAGGAAGGCGATCTTCGATGGCCGGAAGCCGAATCGCAGGACGTGGTAGAGCGTGAAGTCGTGGAGGTTGTAGGGGCCGATCCGATCCTCGGTGGACTGCATCTTGCCGTCCTGCCCGGCCGGGACCAGCTCGGGGCTGATCTCGGTATCGAGCACCGCCTGCAGCACCTCGACGGTCGCCGGGCTCAGCTCACCGGCCGAGATGACCCACCGGATCACGTGCTGGATGAGGGTCTTCGGCACCCCGGGGTTCACGGAGTAGTGGCTCATCTGGTCGCCCACGCCGTACGTCGACCAGCCCAGCGCGATCTCGGACAGATCGCCGGTGCCCACGACGATCCCGTTCTTCTGGTTCGCCAGTCGGAAGAGGTAGTCGGTGCGCAACCCCGCCTGCACGTTCTCGAAAGTGACGTCGTGGACCGGCTCGCCCGCCGCGAACGGGTGCCCCATACGGGAGAGCATCTCGGATGCCGCGGGGCGGATGTCGATCTCCTCGATCGTTGCTCCGACCGCTTCTGCCAGCGCGATGGCGTTGCGCTTGGTCTTCTCGCTCGTCGCGAAACCCGGGAGGGTATAGGCCAGGATGTCGCTGCGCGGTCGTCCCATTCGATCCATGGCCCGCGCGATGACCAGCAGCGCGTGCGTGGAGTCGAGTCCGCCGCTGACCCCGAGCACCGGGCGCGGACCGCCGATCGCCTCGAGGCGCTGAACGAGTCCCGAGACCTGGATGTTGAAGGCTTCGTAGCAGTCCTGAGCGAGGCGCGCCGGGTCATCGGGCACGAACGGGAACCGATCGAGCGAGCGGCGGAGTCCCAGGTCGACGGCGGGGGG
>NZ_RBZY01000112.1 GCF_004022425.1 Microbacterium enclense
CCGCCGTGCCGGTCGACGTCGTTCATGACGTACTTGCCGAACGGCTTCATGTCGGCGACGTGGGGCACCTTGTCGCCGATGCGGTTGAAGTCGTGCAGCGACAGCTCGACCTCGGCCTCGTTGGCGATGGCCAGGAGGTGCAGGACGACGTTGGTCGAACCGCCCAGGGCCATGGCCAGCGCGATAGCGTTCTCGAACGCCTCCTTGGTGAGGATGTCGCGCGTCGTGATGCCCTGACGCAGCAGGTTGACCACCGCCTCGCCCGAGCGGTGGGCGAAGTAGTCGCGGCGGCGGTCGGCCGACGGCGGGGCGGCGGAGCCGGGGAGGCTGAGGCCCAGGGCTTCGGCAACCGAGGCCATGGTGTTGGCGGTGTACATGCCGCCGCACGCGCCCTCACCGGGGGCGATCGCGCACTCGATGCGCTTGAGGTCGGCCTCGCTCATCTTTCCCGCAAGGCAGGCGCCCACGGCCTCGAACGAGTCGATGATCGTGACGTCCTTCTCGGTGCCGTCGCTGAGCTTGACCCAGCCCGGGGCGATCGAGCCGGCGTAGAGGAAGACGCTGGAGAGGTCGAGACGGGCGGATGCCATGAGCATGCCGGGGATGGACTTGTCGCAGCCGGCGAGCAGCACGGAGCCGTCGAGTCGCTCGGCCATCATCACCGTTTCGACCGAGTCGGCGATGACCTCGCGCGAGACGAGCGAGAAGTGCATGCCCTCGTGGCCCATCGAGATGCCGTCCGAGACGGAGATGGTGCCGAACTGCAGCGGGTACCCGCCACCGGAGTGCACGCCCTCCTTCGCGCCCTGAGCCAGGCGGTCGAGGCTCAGGTTGCACGGTGTGATCTCGTTCCAACTCGACGCGATGCCGATCTGGGGCTTGTCCCAGTCCTCGTCGCCCATGCCGACGGCGCGAAGCATGCCTCGTGACGTGGTGGCTTCGATGCCGTCGGTGACGACGCGACTGCGGGGCTTGATGTCGAACTCGCCGGTGTTCGGATTCTGCGGAGCGGGCATTCTCGCAGTCTATTGCGCGTGGGCGACACGCTGACGCGCCACGGCCTCCAGCACGTCGACGAGGCCGTCGATGTCGGCGACCGTCAACGTCGCCGCCGTCTCGCGATCCCCCACATGGATGCCGAGATCCCCCGTCACGAGCGAGCGGAGGGCATCCTCGTCGGTGACGTCGTCGCCGGCGAAGATCACCGCCGTCGCGCCGACGCGCTCGCGCAACCGCTGCACAGCGGAATCCTTGCCCTCGTGCCGGAAAGCGAACTCGAGGATGTCGTGACCGGTGCGCCGTCGCCACTGCGGCGCCTCGGCCGCGACCAGGCGATCGGCGATCTCGCGCGCCTCGCGCGCGCTGTCGGTATGCGCCCTCCGGGTGTGGACGCCGACGCCGAACTCCTTGGGCTCGATCCAGACGCCCTCGAGGTGGTCGACGGCGGCGGTGATCTCGTTCTGGAGCCGGTCGCGCAGCGCGAGGTCGGCCGCGTCGTCGGGGTCGGCCTCCTCGCCCGCGCCCGGTACCCAGAGCTGCACGCCGTGGGACGCGGCGAGCCACACGGGCGACTCGTCGTCGTGCTCGGCGATCTCGCGTAGGTGCCCGAGCGACCGCCCCGAGACCAGGGCGACCGAGGTGGCGGGGAGAGCGGCCAAAGCGTCGACGGCGGCGCGCGCCCGCGGTGTCATCCGCGCCGTCATGGGATCGTCGACGAGCGGCGCGAGCGTCCCGTCGAAGTCGAGGGCGACCACCAGCACGGCCGTGGTCGAGACGGCCTCGAGCGCCGCATCCGCGGCGGTCACGACGCGTCCTCGGGCTCGTCGATCGAGGCGTCGACCTCGGCGGCCGCCGCGGCGCTGGAGGCACGGTCGTGGAACGTCGACAGCGCGTCGAGGAACTCGCGCGACCAGTCCTCCACGTCGTGATCGCGAACGCGTTTGCGCAGCGCTCGCATTCGGCGACCCTGCTCGGCGGCGGGCATGTCGATGGCGCGGATGATGGCATCCTTCAGGCCGCCGATGTCGTGCGGGTTGATGAGCAGCGCGCTGCCCATCTCGTCGGCCGCGCCCGCGAACTCGCTCAGGACGAGAACGCCGCGGTTGTCGATGCGGCTGGCGACGTACTCCTTCGCGACGAGGTTCATGCCGTCGCGAAGAGCCGTCACCAGCATGACGTCGGCCGCCAGGAACAGCGCCACCATCTCCTCGCGCGGGTACGACTGGTGCAGGTAGCGGATGGCCGTGTGGGTGGTCGAGTCATGATCGCCGTTGATGCGGCCGACCGTCATCTCGATCTCGTCGCGCAGCTGGATATAGGCATCCACGCGCTCGCGGCTCGGGCTCGCCACCTGGACGAGCGTGGCATCCTCCACCGTCGCCCTGCCGTCCTCGAGCAGCTCGCCCCAAGCCTTCAGGCGATGTCGGATGCCCTTGGTGTAGTCGAGGCGGTCGACGCCGAGCAGGATCTTGCGGGGGTTTCCGAGACCCTCGCGGATCTCCTTCGCGCGCTGCTGGATATCGGGGCGCTGGGCGAGCTCGATGTACGAATCGGCGTCGATCGAGATCGGGAACGCCTTCGCGAGCGCGACGCGCGTGCCGCCGTCGCCGTCCGGCACCGAGATGCCGCTCGCCTTGGTCTCGTAGCGCAGCTGGCGCCGAACGGCCCGCGCGAAGTTGCCGGCGTCGGCGACGCGCTGGAACCCGATGACGTCGGCGCCGAGGAGCCCCTCGAGCACCTGCTTGCGCCACGGCAACTGCGAATACAGCCCATAGGCCGGGAACGGAATGTGGTGGAAATACCCGATCGTGAGGTCAGGACGAAGCTCCCGCAGCATCTTGGGCACGAGCTGCAGCTGGTAGTCCTGCACCCAGACGATCGCCTTCTCGGAGGCCGCCGCGGCCGCCGCCTCGGCGAACCGCCGGTTCACGCGGACGTACGCGTCCCACCAGGCGCGCTTGTACGTCGGCGCCGCGATGACGTCGTGGTACAGCGGCCAGATCGTGTCGTTCGAGAAGCCCTCGTAGTAGTGCTGCACATCGGCCGCCGACAGCTCGACCGGAACGAGGAACGTGCCCTCGAACTCGAACGGCTCGAGGGTCACGTCGGGCTGCCCGGCCCACCCGACCCACGCGCCGTCAGCTCGACGCATGACGGGCTCGAGCGCGGTGACGAGACCGCCGGGCGAGCGACGCCACCCCTCCCCGTCGGGGGTGCGATCCACCGGCAGACGATTGGCGACGACGACGAAATCGGCCTGGGACACAGGTCCTCCTCGGTAGCTTCCTCTCAGGCTAACAGCGGGGTGAACGCGTCCCCGGGCCGAGCCGGAATGCGATAAACGCTCCTTCTCCCGAGACACTGTGCGCCGCGGCGTGCCTCGAGAGAATCGGCGTTTATCGCGAGGTGGTGAGGGGGATGTCAAGACGCAGGCGCACCGGAGCGGCGGGTCGCTAGGTTGGGGTCATGCGTCAGTACATCTTCGGAACCGGTCTCCTCAGCGCCATCACCGGCGGCGTCACGTTGCTGCGCGGACTTCGCAACGACGAGCCGTTCACGTGGCGCACCGCCCTGGCGTGGCTGAGCTGGGGCATCACGCTGGCGCTGGCCGTCGGCGCGGTCGTGGACACGCGCCGGGCCCGCCGCGGCAAGACGATCTCGGGCGACTCCCCCGTCTCCAAGAAGCAGCAGAAGCTCCTCAATAAGCGTCTGGCTCGCTGAACACGCGAAGGGATGCCACGGCCTCGGGGTCGTGGCATC
>NZ_RBZY01000113.1 GCF_004022425.1 Microbacterium enclense
TCTCGCTCGGCTTCAGCACGACGGTGTTGCCGCAGGCGATCGCCGAGGCGGTCATCCACAGCGGCACCATGACCGGAAAGTTGAACGGCGTGATCGCGGCGACCACCCCGACGGGCTGCTTGACCGAGTGCACATCGACGCCGCGGCTGACCTGCTCGGCGTGCTCGCCCTTGAGGAGGTGCACGAGGCCCGCGGCGAACTCGACGTTCTCGATCCCGCGGCTGATCTCGCCCCTGGCATCCGAGAGCACCTTGCCGTGCTCGGCTGTGATGATGGCGGCGAGCTCGTCGGTGCGCTCGACGAGCAGGTGGCGCAGACGGAAGAAGACGTCGGCGCGCTTGATGAGGCTCGTGGCGCGCCACGCCGGGAAGGCGGCCTTGGCCGCGGCGATCGCCTCGTCGACCTCGGCGGTGGTGGCGAACGCGACCTGCGCCTGGACGGCGCCGGTGGCCGGATCGAAGACGTCGCCCGTGCGCTCCGCGGCACCGCGGGCTTCGCCGTTGACGTGGTGGTGGATGACGGTCATGCGGATCCTCCTCGAGATGCCCGGCAGCCCGGACAGATCGACCGGGAGCGCCGTAGGGTGTTCACTGCCGATTCTGCGGGACACGGAGGGGAAAAGGCGCATGGCTGATCGTCGCGAAGAACGTCCGGTCCGGACAGATCGTCCGGATGCCGTGAAGGCCTCCGGCGACCGCGGTCTTCCCACGCTCGCCGAGGTTCTGGAGTCGCCCGCGCTCGCCGCCGGCGCCCCCGAGATCCTCGTCGGTGGCGCAGCGCTCTCCGCGCCGGTGCGCTGGGTGCACGTCTCGGACAGCCCCGGGGTCGCTCGGCTTCTTGAGGGCGGCGAGCTCCTGCTGACCACCGGCTCGGCGTGGCCCGAGGAACCCGCGGACCTGCGCGCCCTCGTGGCCGAGTTCGTGCGCGCGGGGCTCGTGGGCATCGTCATCGAGCTCGGCGCCCACTACCGTTACGTCCCGGCCGTCGTCGTCGCCGCGGCCGCGACCGCCGCCCTGCCGCTCATCGCCCTGCACCGCGAGATCAAATTCGTGTCGGTGACCGAACAGGTGCACCGTCGGATCATCGACGACCAGACCGCGGCCCTGCGGGCCCGCGACGAGGTGCGGACGCTCTTCACCTCTCTCGCCCTGCGCGGCGCACCCGCCGACTACGTCGTCGAGCGCCTCGCCCGCACCCTCCGCGCCCCCGTCGTCCTCGAGTCGCTCGCGCACGAACTGATCGTCGTCGACCTCGCGGATGCCGATCCCGCGGTCCTCGACGATTGGCAGGAACGCTCGCGCCGGTCCCGGAACGACGGCGACGACGGCCGCTCGATCGTGCCGGTCGAGGCTCGTGGCATCCGGTGGGCGACGCTCGTCGCGCTCGCGGGCCCCGGTCATCCGGCGGGCCGTCGCGCGGTGCTCGAACAGGGAGCCACGGCGCTCGCGCTCGGGCGCCTCGCCGACCCGGACGGCGACGACTGGGCGCGTCTGGGACGGCGGCGACTCATGGACGCCCTGCTCGGCGGGCGCTACGGCTCGGCGGAGGAGGTCGTCGCGCTCCTGGGTGCCGCGGGCATCGACCTGCCCGGGGTGGCGCTCTTCGGCCTCGCCGCCGCGGAGGCGACCGCCGCAGACCTCGAGGCCGCGGCCGTCGACCTCGGCGGCCGCGCGATCTGTGGCACGCCGCGGTCCTCGAGCGAGCGCGCCGCGGGATGGATGCCGATCCTGCTCGCCGTGCCCGCGACCACGACGTTCGCCGGGGCGGCGGCCGAGCGCTTCCGCGCGCGGCTCTCGCGGGACGGCTCGACCGCGCGGCTGTCGGTCGGACCGCGGGTGGAGGCGACCTCGGCGGAGACGGCCGTCCCGCGCCTCTTGGATTCGCTCGCGCAGGCGCTCGACCTCGCCGAGGTGGGCGAGCTCCCCGACGGAGAAGTGCACTGGGTGGTGCGCCATCCGCTGGTGCGGTTCGTGTCGTCGCTGCGGGGGGATCACCGTCTGCTCGAGCACGGGGAGGACCTCCTCGCTCCCGTGCTGGCCGCCGCGCCCGCCCGTCGCCGCGACCTCCTCGCCGCCCTGTCGGCGATGGTGGCTCACCCCGGCAATCGCACTGCGGCCGCCGCCGCCGCCCACGTGTCACGTTCGGTGTTCTACCAGCGGCTCGATCTCGCCGAGCGGGTGCTCGGCGTCGACCTGGATGACGGCGAGGTGCTGGCGGCGTTGCATCTCGCCCTGGTGGTGCACCGCGCACATCGGTCCCCCGGTCGGCCCGCCTCTCTCTGATCGCGTCGCCGCCGCCCGCTACGATGACCGCAACGGGCGGGGGAGAGACATGGCAGAGCGTCCATCGTGGATGAGGCGTGCCGGGGCACGCGTGGCGGCGGTCGCCGCGGCCGCGGTCCTTCTTCTGTCGGGTGCGGTCGCGGTGCCCGCGGCGTCGGCCGCGACTCTGCCGGGCTGGCTCTCGACGAGCGGGTCACGCATCGTGACCTCGATCGGCACCCCGTACACGATCAAGGCCGTCGCCTGGTTCGGAATGGAGACCTCGAACTGCGCCCCGCACGGCCTGTGGACGATCTCGCTCGACGAGGGACTGACGGCGATTGCGGGAATGGGCTTCACCACGGTGCGGCTGCCGTTCTCGAACGAGTGCCTCGCCGCGACGACGACCACCTCGATCAACGGCAACGCCAACCCGGGACTCGTCGGTCTTCCGCCTGTCCGACTCCTGGACACGGTCATCGCCCGGGCCAAGGCCCACGGGTTGTCGATCATCCTCGATCGCCACCGCCCGGACTCGGGCGCGCAGAGCGAGCTCTGGTACACCGCGCAGTACTCCGAGCAGCGGTGGATCGACGACTGGACGATGCTCGCCGCGCGCTACAAGAACGACTCGACCGTCATCGGCGTCGACCTGCACAACGAGCCCCACGGCCCCGCGTGCTGGAACTGCGGCGACCCGGCTCGCGACTGGCGCGCCGCAGCGACGCGCGCGGGCAACGCCGTGCTCGCCGTCAATCCCCGACTCCTCATCATCGTCGAGGGGGTCGAGCGCCAGAACGACGGCACCGGCACCTGGTGGGGCGGCGGGCTGAAGGACGTCCGCTCCGCCCCCGTGAGCCTGTCGGTGAAGAACCGCGTCGTCTACTCGCCGCACGACTACCCGGCTTCGGTGTTCGCCCAGACCTGGTTCTCCGACCCGCGGTACCCCGCGAATCTGCCCGCGCTGTGGGATGCCAACTGGGGGTACATCGCGAAGGAGAACATCGCCCCCGTGCTCCTGGGCGAATTCGGCACGAAGCTCGAGACACCCGGCGACAAAGCCTGGCTGGCGGCGCTCGTCGACTACCTCGCCCGCAACAAGATGAGCTACGCCTACTGGTCGTACAATCCCAACAGCGGCGACACGGGCGGCCTCGTCGCCGACGACTGGCGCACGCTGCAGACCGCGAAGCTCGCGGTGCTGCGACCGATCCTCACGCCCGTCGCGCAGCCGACGCCGACGCCGAAGCCGACGGCGACGCCGAAGCCGACGGCGACACCCAAACCCACGGCGACGCCCAAGCCCACGGCCACGCCCAAGCCCACGGCCACGCCCAAGCCGAC
>NZ_RBZY01000114.1 GCF_004022425.1 Microbacterium enclense
CGGCCGCCGTGCCGGCGGCCGCCGCGCCGGAGGCCGACGAGCTCGCGGCTCGCCGTCCCGCCTGATGACCGACGACGCCCGCCGCCCGGGTCGCGATTCCGCTCATGCGGAGCGCGATGCGGGCGGCCGCGCGGCCGGTGACGAACTGGCCCCGGTGATCCCGCTCTTCGGCTCGCGCACGCCCGCGCCCGCGACGTTCGCGGCCAAGCCCTTCGCGCGCACGCCCGCCGCGGTCCGGCCGGGCGAGCCTGCGCCGGAACCGGACCAGGCGCCGGGCTGGTCCCACCCGGGCGCCGTGTTCGAGGGCTCCGCCGAACCTGAGTCGCCCGACGAGATCCGTGATCGCAGCGAGGCCGTTCTTCTGCGAAAGCTCCGCGGTCGATCTCTGTCTCTGGCGGAGGCGCGTACGACCCTCCGTGCGGTCGAAGGCGTCGATGACGTCGTGATCGAGGAGGTCGTGACGAAGTTCGTCGACCTCGGCTACCTCGACGACGAAGCGTTCGCCGAGCAATTGGCGATGTCGGCGGTCGAGCGTCGCGGGCAGGGCCGTCGCGCGGTCGTACAGACGCTTCGCAAACGGGGGATCCCGCGTGACGTGGCAGACGCCGCGATCGCGGAGCTTCCCGACGATGATGCGGAGCGGGCACTGGAGTTCGCGCGTTCGAAGGCGCGCAGCGTTGGCGGCAAGGATTACGACGCGAGCTTGCGCCGCTTGGCTGGTCAGCTCGCCCGCCGCGGCTATTCGTCGTCCGTCTCGCTCGAGGCGGCGCGGCAGGCCTTGGCCGAGGCGGGCGTTCGGCGTGCGCCGTTCTCCCGACCGTCCGCGTCGTCCGGCGTGCGGTTCACCCCGGACGACTGATCCGCTGCCCACCTCAGCGCGCTCCATCCCGACTCCGCTCTCCTCGTGACCGGCGCTTAGAATGGCACGCATCATGACGACCCCCGTATCGACACCGACGCTCATCGCGCCCTCCGCGGCCGCCCTCACGGCCGACGGTCGTGTGCGCACCTACGAGGTCCGCACGTTCGGGTGTCAGATGAACGTTCATGATTCCGAGCGTCTCTCCGGCTCGCTCGAGAGCGCGGGCTACGTCCGCGCCGAGGTCGGCACCGACGCGGACGTCGTCGTTATCAACACGTGCGCCGTCCGTGACAACGCCGCGGGCAAGCTGTACGGCACCCTGGGCCACCTGAAGTCCCGCAAAGACGCACGCGACGGTATGCAGATCGCCGTCGGAGGCTGCCTCGCGCAGATGGACAAGGATGCCGTTCAGCAGAAGGCCCCGTGGGTCGACGTCGTCTTCGGCACACACAACATGGGTTCGCTCCCGGGCATGCTGGAGCGCGCGCGCCACAACGGCGAAGCCGAGCTCGAGATCCTCGAATCGCTCGAGATCTTCCCCTCGACGCTTCCCACCAAGCGCGACTCGGTTCACAGCGGCTGGGTGTCGATCTCGGTCGGCTGCAACAACACCTGCACCTTCTGCATCGTCCCGAGCCTGCGCGGCAAAGAGAAGGACCGCCGGCCGGGCGACATCCTGAACGAGATCCGACTCCTCGTCGACGACGGGGCGATCGAGGTCACGCTCCTCGGCCAGAACGTCAACTCCTACGGTGTCGAGTTCGGCGACCGTCTCGCGTTCGGCAAGCTCCTGAGGGCGGCCGGTGAGATCGAGGGGCTCGAGCGCATCCGCTTCACGAGCCCGCACCCGGCGGCCTTCACCGACGACGTCATCGCCGCCATGGCCGAGACACCGTCGGTCATGCCGCAGCTGCACATGCCGCTGCAGTCCGGATCGGACCGGATCCTCAAGGCCATGCGCCGGTCCTACCGCAGCGAGCGGTTCCTCGGCATCCTGGACCGCGTGCGCGAACGCATCCCGTACGCCGCGATCACGACCGACATCATCGTCGGCTTCCCCGGCGAGACGGATGCCGATTTCGAAGAGACCATGCGCGTGGTCGAGGCATCGCGTTTCTCGAGTGCATTCACCTTCCAGTACTCGGTTCGCGAGGGCACTCCCGCCGCCACGATGGACGACCAGGTCCCCAAGGCCGTGGTCCAGGAACGATACGAGCGTCTCATCGCGCTCCAGGAGCGCATCTCCCTGGAAGAGAACCAGAAGCAGCTCGGGCGTTCTCTCGAGGTGCTGGTGTCTACGGGCGAGGGCAAGAAGGATGCCGCGACGCGGCGCCTCACCGGCCGCGCCGAAGACAACCGGCTCGTGCATTTCGAGGTCCCGGACGGGTCGGCGCTCCCGCGCCCGGGCGACGTCGTGTCGGTGCAGGCGACGCACGCCGCACCGTTCTATCTGTTGGCCGACGCTCCGGCGGGAGAGCCGCTGCGCATCCGGCGTACGCGTGCCGGAGACGCGTGGGACCGCGCGCAGGCGGAGTCCTGCGGTGTGCCGACTCCCGCGGGTGACACGGGCGCCCCCCGCGCCGTGTCGCTGGGGCTCCCGACCCTGCGCATCGGCGGGTGACCACCGTCGGCGACGCACCGCGGCTCTGGGCGATCGTCGGGGCCACGGGAACCGGGAAGACCGGACTCTCCCTCGATCTCGCCGAGGCGCTGCAGGCGCGCGGGCGAGGTGCCGAGATCGTGAACGCCGACGCCATGCAGCTGTATCGCGGGATGGACATCGGGACCGCGAAGCTGCCGGCGTCCGAGAGGCGTGGGATCCCGCATCACCTCTTCGACGCTCTCGCTGTCACGGACGAAGCGGCCGTGGCCCGGTATCAGCCGGCGGCGCGACAGACCATTGCCGACGTGCACGCGCGCGGTGCGGACGCGATCCTCGTCGGCGGTTCGGGGCTGTACGTCTCCAGCGTGCTGTGGGACTTCCGTTTCCCGCCGCGCGATCCCGCAGTCCGGGCGTCGTTGGAGGCCGAGCTCGAGAGCGTCGGCCCCGGCGTCCTGTTCGAGCGCCTTCGCTCGAGCGACCCCGCCGCCGCCGCACGCATCGATCCGCGCAACGGACGTCGGGTCGTGCGCGCACTCGAGGTGCTCGCGCAGGGGGAGCACACCCACGGCGGTGCCCTCCCGGCTGCGCCCGATCTCTGGCATCCACGCACCACGATCCTCGCGACGCAGATCGAGCGACAGACGCTCGTGGACCTGCTCGACGACCGCGTCGAGAACATGTGGGAGCGGGGCCTGCTCGAGGAGGTATCCGCCCTGAGGGCCGAGGGAATCGAGCGTGGCGTCACCGCGGCGCGCGCGATCGGGTACGCGCAGGCTCTCGCGGAACTTCGGGGAGAGACGACCCGGGCCGAGGCGATCGCCGAGACGCAGGCTCTCACGCGCCGCTACGCGCGCCGACAGGTGTCATGGTTCCGTCGCTACGCCGACGCGCGCGGCGTCGATGCGCGGACCGTCCGTGCCGACGCTCTGGTCGGGGAGGTCGCGGGATGAGTGTGCGCATCCGAGCGTTCGAGGTCGCGGACCAGGATGCCGTCGTTTCGCTGTGGGAGGAAGCCGGACTC
>NZ_RBZY01000115.1 GCF_004022425.1 Microbacterium enclense
CCCGCCGCAGCGAGTACCGGCTCGCCCGCAAGCGCGAGCGCCTGCACCTCGTCGAGGGACTGCTCATCGCGATCCTCGACATCGACGAGGTCATCCAGGTCATCCGTTCCTCGGACGACGGCGAGCAGGCGCGCACGCGCCTCCAGGAGGTGTTCGACCTCTCCCACCCGCAGGCCGAGTACATCCTCGAACTGCGCCTGCGCCGCTTGACCAGGTTCTCCCGCATCGAGCTCGAGGCCGAGCGCGATCAGCTGAAGGCCGAGATCGATCAGCTCGTCGAACTGCTCGGCAGCGACGTGCTGCTCCGCGGGCAGGTCGCGAGTGAGCTCGAGGCGGCCGCCGAGGCATACGGCACACCGCGCCGCACGATGCTGCTGAACGGCGGGCCCGTGCAGCCCCGGTCGGCCAAGGCCGCGGCCGCCGCCGACCTGCAGATCGCCGATTCCCCCTGCCGCGTGTTCCTCTCCGCGACGGGTCGCATGGTGCGCGCGGAACTCTCCGCCGACGCACCCGGAGGCGGCGTGATCCCCCCGACGAGACGAGCGAAGCACGACGCTATCCGCTCCTCCGTCGACACCACGACGCGCGGCGACATCGGCGCCGTGACCTCGGCGGGGCGCCTCGTCCGCTTCTCCCCCGTCGACCTGCCGTCGGTGCCGGGGAACGCGGTGCAGCTGGCCGCCGGAACCAAGGTCGAGCAGTACCTCGCCCTGGGCAAGGGCGAGCAGGTCATCGCTCTGGTGCCCTTGACCGATGGCCCGCCCATCGCGCTCGGCACGGCCCAGGGCATCGTGAAGCGTGTGGCGGCGAGCGAGCTCGGTACGAAGCCCGAGATCGAGATCATCGGCCTTCGCGACGGTGACCGGGTGGTCGGGGCTGCCCCGGCCTCGGATGCCGCGGAACTCGTGTTCGTCGCCGACGACGCGCAGCTCCTACGGTTCGACGCCTCGTCGGTGCGGCCGCAGGGGCGATCGGCCGGGGGCATGGCCGGCATCCGGTTGTCCGATGGCGCGCGCGCGATCGCGTTCGCCGTCGTCGGAGGGTCGTCCTTCGACGCAGTCGTCGTGACGGTCGCCGGATCCACCGCCGCTCTGGCGGGGACGGATGCCGGCAGCGCCAAGGTCTCGGCGTTCACCGAGTTCCCGGCCAAGGGGCGCGCGACCGGCGGCGTGCGGGCGCAGCGTCTGTTGCGGGGCGAGGACGCGCTCACGCTCGCGTGGGTCGGCTCCGATCCGCGCGCGGTGGGCGCGGACGGGTCGGTGCGGGCACTGCCCGAGCCGGGCGCCAAGCGCGACGCGTCAGGTCAGCCGCTGGATGCCGTCGTCGGCGCGATCGGCACCGCGATCCGCTGAGACCCGGCCGCGAGGCACCGGATCGGGCACGCCTCCGGGGTTCAGACGTCGATGCGCTCGCGGGCGAGGCGGTCGCTGGAGTCCACGATGAACTCGCGGCGCGGGGCGACCTCGCTGCCCATCAGCAGGTCGAAGACCTTCGCGGCCTCCTCCATGTCGCGCACCTGCACGCGGCGGAGCGTGCGACCGGCACGGTCCATCGTGGTCGTGGCGAGCTGATCGGCATCCATCTCGCCCAGGCCCTTGTAGCGCTGGATCGGCTCCTGCCACCGCTTGTTGGCCTTCTTCAGCTTCGTGAGCAGCCCGTGCAGTTCTTGTTCGCTGTAGGTGTAGATCGTCTCGTTCGGCTTCGAGCCTGGGTTCATCACGATCACCCGGTGCAGCGGCGGCACCGCCGCGAAAACGCGCCCCGCCTCGACGAGCGGCCGCATGTACCGGAAGAACAGCGTCAGCAGCAGCGTGCGGATGTGTGCGCCGTCGACGTCGGCGTCGCTCATCAGGATGATCTTGCCGTAACGCGCGGCGTCGAGATCGAACGAGCGGCCAGAGCCCGCACCGATCACCTGGATGATCGACGCGCACTCGGCATTCGAGAGCATGTCGCTGATCGACGCCTTCTGCGTGTTCAGGATCTTGCCGCGGATGGGCAGAAGCGCTTGGTACGCGCTGTTGCGCGCGTCGCGGGCGGTGCCCAGTGCCGAGTTGCCCTCCACGATGAACAGCTCGGAGTCGGCGACGTCGTTCGAGCGGCAGTCGACGAGCTTGGACGGCAGCGAGGAGGACTCGAGCGCGTTCTTGCGACGCTGCGTCTCCTTGTGCGTGCGCGCGGAGATGCGCGCCTTCATCTCGGAGACGACCTTCTCGAGGAGGAGCGCCGTCTGCGCCTTGTCGTCGCGTTTCGCCGAGGCGAATCGTTCGGTCAGTGCCTTCGCGACGACCTGCGACACGATCTGGCGCACCGCGGGCGTTCCGAGCACCTCTTTCGTCTGGCCCTCGAACTGCGGTTCGGGAAGGCGGACCGTGAGCACGGCGGTGAGGCCGGCGAGGAGGTCGTCCTTCTCGATCTTGTCGTTGCCGACCTTGAGCTTCCGCGCGTTCTGCTCGACCTGGCTGCGCAGGATCTTCATCAGGCCCTGCTCGAAGCCCTGCTGATGCGTACCGCCCTTGGGCGTCGCGATGATGTTGACGAACGACCGCGTGGTGGTCTCGTACCCCGTGCCCCAGCGCACGGCGACGTCGACCTCGCACTCGCGCTGCACCTCGGTCGGCACCATCGAGCCGCCGGGCTGCAGCACGGGGACGGTCTCGGAGAACGTGCCGGTGCCGGTGAGGCGCCAGGTGTCGGTGATCGCCGCGTCGGGGGCCAGGAAGTCGGCGAACTCGGAGATGCCGCCGTCGAACCGGTAGCTGGTCTCGACGGGCTCGTCGCTGCGCTCGTCGGCGATGACGATCTCGAGCCCGGGCACGAGGAAGGCCGTCTGCCGCGCGCGCTGCACGAGTTCGTCGAATCCGAAGGCGGCATCCTTGGTGAAGATCTGCCGGTCGGCCCAGTAGCGGATGCGGGTGCCGGTGACGCCGCGGGCCGCCTTGCCGACGACGCGCAGTTCGCTGCTGGCCTCGAACGGCGTGAAGGCCGAGTCAGGTCCGACGCCAGCGAACACGCCCGGCTCCCCGCGGTGGAACGACATCGCGTAGGTCTTGCCGCCGCGATCGACCTCGACGTCGAGACGTTCGGACAGGGCGTTGACCACCGAGGCGCCCACGCCGTGCAGACCGCCGGAGGCCGCGTAGGAGCCGCCGCCGAATTTGCCGCCGGCGTGCAGCTTCGTGAAGACCACCTCGACGCCGGTGAGTCCGGTGCGCGGTTCGACGTCGACCGGGATGCCGCGCGCACGGTCGCGCACCTCGACGCTGCCGTCGTCGTGAAGCACGATGTCGATGCGGGAGCCGTGGCCGGCGAGGGCCTCGTCGACGGAGTTGTCG
>NZ_RBZY01000116.1 GCF_004022425.1 Microbacterium enclense
ACGGCACGAACGACGGCGAGACCGCCGACGACGTCGCCGCCACCCCGGCGAACTGATCACCTGATCACGTGTGGGTGGCCACCAGCCGCCCACACGTGATCTGTGTCCGCTCGCCTCTTCCTGCTCGCACGAGCGAGCGCAACTTCTGAGTCGATTCTTAGAACGCGGTCCCTAGCGTCCCGCGTATGACGACCTCATCCGCGACTGAAGCCGCACCCGTCCGGGTCATGCTGAGCAAGGTGCCCGAGATCACTTTGTGGTTCTGGATCATCAAGATCCTCTGCACCACGGTCGGAGAAAGCTTCGCCGACTGGATCAACACCACCCTCGGGGTGGGACTAGAAGCAACTTCCGTGATCTTCACGGTGGTTCTCGCCGCAGTCCTCTCCTGGCAGCTGGCGTTGCGGCGCTACGTGCCCTTTGTCTACTGGCTGACCGTAGTGGTCGTGAGCGTCACCGGCACCCTCTACACGGATATCCTTACCGACGACCTGGCGGTCCCTCTCGGTGTCAGCACCTTGGTTTTTGCCATCGTCCTGGCTGCGGTGTTCGGCGCATGGTGGGCCAGTCAGCGCACCCTATCCATCCACAGCATCACCACCACCCGCCGCGAACTCTTCTACTGGCTCGCCATTCTCGTGACGTTTGCTCTCGGAACCGCCGCGGGAGACGGGATCCTCGAGCTAACCGGTTGGAGCCCAGGAGTATCCGTCCTTCTCCCCGCCGGCCTTCTCGTCGCAGTCATCGCTGGCTGGCGCATGGGAGGCAACCCGGTCCTCGCCTTCTGGCTGGCATACATCCTCACCCGCCCGCTTGGCGCGAATCTGGGCGACTGGATGAGCTTCCCTGTCAGCGACGGAGGCCTGGGAATCGGTGTCGGGCCCACGAGCATCTTCTTCCTCGGCGCCATCCTCGCCACCGTGGTGTACCTCACCATCACCCGAACGGATGCCACGGAGAACGCCCAGACCCGCCGGCCACAGACAACACCTCGCCGCCGTCGCGGCACGCTCATCTACTTCTCCGCGGTCGCTGCCATCGCCGCCGCCGTCCTCGTCTGGGCGCACGCACAGCCTCACAGTACGGCTGCGGCCAGCGAGGAGAACCCCAACACAGTCGTCACCCTCGCGCCTGGAGAGTCGGCCACCATCAACTTCCCCAATGGCAACGTCGCAAACTACCGCTCCATCGTCGAAGACACCCTGGGTCTCGTCATGGCCGGCGATACCGCAGGTGCGCAAACCCGCATAACCGACCTCGAGAAGGCATGGGATGAGGATCAGCCCACCCTTCAACCGCTGGACGGCACCGGGTGGACCATCCTTGACGGGCAAATTGACGCCGTTCTCAAATCCGTGCGCGCCTCCACCCCGGATCCCACAGCCGAGAAAAGCGCCCTCAGCACCCTTCTCAACACCCTTTCCTCATGATGATCTCTCCCGTGAATACTGCCCTCCACGTTCCGACAGTGAGCTTGCTCCCCGACGCGACAGCCATCCTCCACGCCTTCGGACCCTGGGTTCTCGTCGGGATAGCGTTCATCATCTTTATCGAATCGGGCGTACTGTTCCCCTTCCTTCCCGGTGACTCTCTTCTGGTCACCGCAGCGGTCCTCGCCAGCCCCCTCGGCATCCAACCGTGGCAAGTTCTCCTCGTCGGAATACCTGCAGCGATCCTGGGGGATCAGACGGGCTACTGGCTCGGCAGACGCTTCGGGCGACGCATGTTCAAAGACGGTGCACGCGTTCTGCGTCCGGACCGCCTCCACGACGCAGAAAACTTCTTCCATAAGTACGGCGGCGCATCCCTCGTCCTCGGACGCTTCGTCCCCATTGTTCGCACCTACATTCCCGTCGCCGCCGGAACCGCTCACATGCCCTACCGGCGATTCCTCCTCTGGAACACCACCGGGGCAACCCTCTGGGTGGTCGGCATGACAGCTATCGGTCTCGCTCTCGGCGGCATCCCGTTCGTCGTCAACAACATCGACGCACTCATGATCGTCGTCGTTCTCGTATCCGTCCTACCCGTCATCATCGCCGTCATCCGCAAATGGAGCACCAACCGCCGCAATCGGCCCACGCCAGACGGTGCCGGAACGAACGAGGCGAACACATGAGAGCCCACACATACCCCGTTGGGAGCGGACTACTCACGCCCACACGACGCGGTCGCCGCGTCGTATGGCTCGCCTGCGTCGCGGGGGTTCTACTCACCGCCCTGGGCTTTATCCTCCGGGTGGCGCCCTTCGACGCACCCGCCGTCGAAGCCCTAAACCGCGCTCACACCGGCGCATGGGGACAAATAGCCGACGCCATCTACTTCATGCTCGAGCCCGTTCCCGCCGCATTCCTCACACTCCTCATCCTCATCACCATCGCGGCCGTTCTTCGATCCGTGCGCACAGCGATCGTCTTCGGCGGAATCGTTGCATTGACATGGCTCCCCACCGCCGCCATCAAGGTCGTCGTGGACAGACCTCGACCGGATATCTTCACCCTTATCCACCCATTCACGCCCGCGCAGGTGGATGGATCTTTCCCCAGCGGACACACCGCTTTCATCGCCGCCCTAAGCATCGCCTTCTGGTTTCTTCTGCGCGGTACCCGTGGGGCGTCGATCGCTCTCATCACCGGCACTGTGTCTACCGTCATCGTTGGCCTCGCCGTCGTCAGCGACGGGCTCCACTACCCAACTGATGTCTTGGCCTCCATTGCGTGGGCAATCGCGATGGCACCCACCGCCCGATGGGTCATGGTCGACGTCATCGCTCCTCGCTTGGAGCGATATCGAAAGCGCAGCTGATCGACGGATCTTCTGTCTTGCTGACCTCGCGGTTGATCGCGCGGCGCGGTCTTACTGACGACCGTTCATGAGACGGTCCTCCCGCAGCCGAGCGATGTGGAGTTCAGGTCTTGGTGGCGGCGGATTTTGATTGCTCGGTGTCGTCTAGTCGCCGATGACGAGGATGCTTGCGGCGGCTTCGACGACGTCGTCGGTGATGG
>NZ_RBZY01000117.1 GCF_004022425.1 Microbacterium enclense
CCCCGACCCTGTCGGGTGGCGAGTTGCAACGAATCAGGCTCGCCACACAGCTCAGCTCCGACCTGTTCGGCGTCGTCTATGTCCTCGATGAACCATCCGCAGGCCTTCACCCACAAGACGTGACAGCGCTCTTGAAGATCCTCGACGGGCTCAAGAGAAGCGGAAACAGCCTGTTCGTCGTCGAACACTCCGTCGATGTCATGCGGCACGCGGACTGGCTCGTGGACATCGGCCCCGGCGCGGGCGAGCATGGCGGCCGCGTTCTCTACAGCGGTCCTACCGATGGGCTTGCCGACGTCAAGGACTCAGTGACACGCGGCTACCTATTCGGTGGCAGTGGACTGCCCCCGCACACCCCTCGCGACCCGCGCGGGTGGCTCCACTTGAAAGACGTGACTCGTAACAACCTGCACGGCGTCTCCATCGACATTCCCATGGGTGTTTTCACCGCGGTTACCGGAGTCTCGGGTTCCGGCAAGTCGAGCTTGGTTAGCCAGGCCCTCCCGGCTCTCGTCGGTGATCGCCTCGGTCAGAGCATTCCGGTGGAGGACGAACCGACCGGCGACGAGCTGCTCCTTGCCGATACCCCAGAGCGGCTCGACGGTGTCCTCGACGGCTCTCTCGAGGGGGTCCGGCGGGTTGTCAACATCGATCAACGACCCATCGGCCGAACCCCCCGATCGAACGTTGCAACATATACGGGCTTGTTCGACCACGTCCGTAGACGCTTCGCTGAGACGCCCGAGGCTCGCTCGCGTGGGTACAAGCCCGGCCGTTTCTCCTTCAATGTCTCCGGCGGCCGCTGCCCCACCTGTGAGGGCGAAGGGTCCGTGATGGTCGAGCTACTCTTCCTCCCATCCGTGTACACCGAATGCCCCGATTGTCACGGGACCCGGTACAAAGCCTCGACCCTTGAGATCACTTGGCGGGAGCGCACCATCGCTGACGTGCTTGCGATGAGCGTTGAGGAAGCCCACCCGTTCTTTGACGGGGAAGACGACCTCACCCGCTCACTAGCTGCACTGTCAGACGTGGGTCTCGGATACTTGCGACTCGGACAACCGGCAACCGAGCTCTCTGGAGGTGAGGCACAACGCGTGAAGCTCGCAAGCGAGCTACAGCGCGCACAACGAGGGGACACCTTGTATGTTCTCGACGAACCAACTTCGGGCCTGCACTGCGCTGACGCTGACCGGCTCGTGACGCATCTGCAAACTCTCGTCGACGCAGGAAACACCGTCGTCGCGGTGGAACTCGACATGCGGGTGGTGGCAGCAGCCGACTACGTCATCGACCTCGGACCCGGCGCCGGCGATGATGGCGGCGCAGTCGTCGCCGCTGGAACTCCTGCACAAGTTGCCGAGAACGGCGTCGGCGCGTCCGCGGAATACCTTGCTGCGGCGATCAAACTGGTCGTTGCGGCTACCTGAGCAGAAGAGCCGACGCTTGACAACCGCACCGCGCCCACCCCGCGGAGGAAAGCTTCAGCCGCTCCGCGGGGTTAGCTGCGCCGGAGGTGCCGCCGTTTAGGCCGACCGCTCCCATGAGTGTTCCTCCAAGCCACGCGGCGAGTCCCAGGTCGTGGATGCTTCGGCCGAGGTGTTGCGAGTCGACATGTCAGCGCCTTCCGGTTAGGAGTTCTGACCACACACCTATTCGTTGGATGGGCACACGAATTGCCAAGCACCCGAATCGGTGCTCGCCCCACCCCCATGTGCTGGATGCCCTCCTCTGGCCATTTACCACAACGGCGTGCGATGCGCATCCGTTCGGGAGACCCTCAACCTCACTGCCAGTCTTACGTCGTAAGCGCCCTATGAGGGCGATACTCATCCCCCTGGGCGTCTTCGCCTCTTCACGAAAGGGTTCTCTCATGGATTTCCCCGCTGTTCTGCAGAACGGATTGGCCGCGGTCATCTCGTTCGTGCCCCTGGCCTTGCTGTTCCTCGTCATCCTCATCGTGGGGCTCATCGTCGCCAAACTCATCTCCAAGGCTCTGGAGAAGCTGCTCGAGAAGGTCGGCTTCGATCGTCTCGTCGAGCGTGGTGGCGTGAAGAAGGCCCTCGCAAAGTCGAAACTCGACGCATCCGACATCGTCGCCAAGATCGTCTACTACGCGCTGGTGCTGTTCGTTTTGCAGTTCGCCTTCGGTGTGTTCGGACCGAACCCCGTCAGTGACCTGCTCGCCGGAATTATCTCGTTCCTGCCGAAGATCATCGTCGCCATCATCATCGTCGTCATCGCCTCGGCGATCGCCGCCGGCGCCAAGGGCCTCATCCAGAACACCCTGAGCGGACTGTCCTACGGCAAAATCCTCGGCAACATCGTCGCCGTGTTCATCCTGTTCCTGGGTGTGACGGCGGCGCTGAACCAGATTGAGGTAGCAACGACCGTCACCACGCCCATCCTCGTCACTGTTCTCGCGATCATCGCCGGTGTCATCATCGTCGGCGCCGGCGGTGGCCTCATCAGGCCGATGCAGCAGCGCTGGGAGGCCCTGCTGACCAAGGCGGAGGAGGAAGCCCCGAAGATTCAGCAGGAGGCTCGCAACGCCCCCTCCGTCGCGGACCAGGCCAAGCAGGCCGGGCAGCAGGTACAAGATGCCGTTAGCTCGCAGCGGCGTTCCGCCCAGCCGCCGCAGCGCCCCGCGCAGCCGCCGCAGATCTGACATTTCCCTCCTGCTGGGCGGGTCGGTCCGGCGTGCCGGGCTGGCCCGCTCAGCATTTTGCGCCTCGGTAACGCGCCCCAATGGACGCTCCACGCGGGGCCGGTCACTGGGAGTAAGCGCGATCCAGGCGCTCCAAAAGCGACTCGAGCGAAACTTCGAATTCTTTGTCTACGCGATCCTCGCTGAGGAGTCCGCACAGTCGGGCCACCTCGGGCGCGTGCTCGAGG
>NZ_RBZY01000118.1 GCF_004022425.1 Microbacterium enclense
CCACCTCGGGCGCGTGCTCGAGGTGGCCCGACTGCACATCGCCTTCGGGCGCAGGGGGGTCGTCCTCGTCGAGCGGCTCCTCGGCGGGGCCTATTTCTGCACCGCGGACGGCGGGCTCAAGACGCAATTGGCCGAGCAGGAAGCTGCTGAATGCGCGATACGTGTCGACTGCCTGCCGGGGGTCTCGACCCCCGTCGGCGTTGATCGTCGCGTTCATCGACGAGCAGCGAACCAAGAACCGCGCGGTCGAGTCAGTCTGCCAGGTCCTGCGGGAGCGGGGCGTGCAGGTCGCCGCGCGGACCCATCGGGCCTGGAAACGGGCCGAACCCAGTGCGCGGGCGCGCGCGGACGCGGTGGTCATCGACGCGCTCCTGTCCACAGCGGGCACACGGAAGGGTTATATGGGCGGCGGAAGATGACCGCTCACCTGCGGCGCAGCGGCCTGGTGGTATCCAAGCGGCAGGTGGACCGGCTGATGCGCGATCTCGGGCTGACCAGTCTGGTCCGGGGGCGGCGGGTGCGGACCACGATCCCGGATCGTCATGCCGATCGTGCCCCGGATCTGCTCGATCGGGACTTCACCGCCGAGGCGCCGAACCGCCGCTGGTCCACGGATTTCACTTATGTCACGACGTGGGCGGGGTTCGCTTACGTGTCGTTCATGATCGACTGCTACTCGCGCGATCGTGGGCTGGCACGCCGCAACCGTGAAGACGACCCCGCCGGTAACACTGCGCTGCGAATGGGCTTGTGGCGACGCGACCTTGCCGGTCACCCGGCCGTGGACGGTCTAATACATCACAGCGACGCGGGCTCGCAATCTACGAGAGTGTCGTTCGCGAGACGCTCGCGCCGGAAGGCTTCGCCGCGTCCATCGGATCGATCTGCGACGCGTATGACAACGCCCTAGCCGAGACTGCGAACGGCTACTAAAAGACCGAACTTGTCCGCGGCCCCGCCCGTCTCGTACGGTCGAGGACCTCGAGCTCGCGACCCTCAGATGGGTGCACTGGCACAACACCCAGCGCCTCCACGGCTACCTCGGCGACGTCCCGCCCGCCGAGTTCGAGAACGCGTTCTATGCTGCCCCCAACGACCGCAATCTGCTGGTCGGAATCAAATGGCGCGAGTCTCCAGCAGACCCAAGGCGCTTCAAGTCGCGGCTCTGACTCGGATTGTCAGTTCGCAGCGGGAAGCAAACCCGAGCCGCTGTCCGTGTGGCGGCGACCCTCGCGACGGTGACACAGCGGGGCTCCGAGCGGGCGATGTGAGTTTCGAGGGGGGACCGCCGATTTCGGGATGCTGTTGTCGAAGGGTCGCCACTTTGCCGGCGTCAGCGGTTGCGTGTCGGGGTGGCTGCGGCAGAGGCGAGCCTGCGCAGATTTTCCAGCAGTACGGCCAGAGCGGCGCAGACGGCGATGCTGACGAGGTCGGTGAGGACCGGAGAGCGTGGGGTGAGGATGAACCAGACGGTGTCGAAGCCGGCGTGGAGGATGATCGCTGGCCAGATGCTTCCTGTGGTGTCGATGAACAGCGCCGCGACGATCCCGAACAGGAACGCGAAGGCAACCACGAAACGCCATCCCGCCCGGTGCTGGCGCCCGCATAGG
This sequence comes from Microbacterium enclense, assembly GCF_004022425.1. GTDB lineage: Bacteria > Actinomycetota > Actinomycetes > Actinomycetales > Microbacteriaceae > Microbacterium > Microbacterium enclense_A. Next base: position 1,611 of record NZ_RBZY01000118.1, read on the forward strand.
AGCGGCAGAGAACCGGGATCGGTTCACGTCTCGTGTCCATGTACGACCCGGGCTTGGACCCGGTGGATTTTCACGCCGTCGCCGAGGTATGGGTCGAGGGGGGACAACACGTTGTCGACGCGACCACCCTCGCACCCCGATCGACGCTCTTGTGGATCGCTACCGACTGAGACGCCGCGGATTCCGCCTTCCTCACCGTCATCTCGGGCCGCATCGATCTGACAGACATGCAAGTCACAGCCGTTGCCGACAACCTGCCCTCTGACGACCTGACGCAACTCGTCGTCCTGCACTGACGCGCTCCACGACCGGGTTACTCTCGCACCACCGGCCGGCGGCCAAGGGAGTGCATATCGGCGCGCTCTGCCGACAGGCAAGGCCCCTCACCCGTGGCACCCGGTGTTGAACACTGAAGTGTCCGCGCCAAGACAGGTTGCGGTCACTCACAGGATTCACGGGATCACATGCTGAAGCGAAAAGCAGCCACCAACACCAACACGGGTGCTCCGCACCCGGACGCCGCAAAGAAGCCGGACTCCCCCACCCAGCTGACGAAGCGGTCGTGGAAGTATGTGCTGCGAAAAACAGTGCGGGAATTCTCTGCTGACCAATGCACGGACGCCGCCGCCGGTCTGGTCTACTACGCCGTCCTCGCCCTGTTCCCAGCGCTGATCGCGATCTTCTCCGTGCTCGGTGTTGTCGGCCAGGGCGACGCCGCGGCCGCCGCCATTCTCGGCATTATTCAAGACGTCGCCCCCGACGCCGCCTCCACCCTCCGCGAACCGATCGAACAGATCGCCTCCTCCCGAGGCGCGGGTATCGCATTGATCACCGGTATCGCGCTTGCGTTGTGGTCAGCGTCCGGGTACGTAGGCGCGTTCAGCCGTGCCATGAACCGCATCTACGAAATCGACGAGGGCCGACCGTTCTGGAAGCTGCGTCCAATGCAGCTGCTTGTCACCGTCATCGCGGTGGTCGCGCTCGCCCTCGTGGCCCTTGGCCTCGTTCTTTCCGGCGATGTCACCACGGCGATCGGTAACGCTCTCGGTCTCGGTCGGGGCGTGCAGATCGCATGGGACGTCGCCAAGTGGCCAATCATGCTTTTCATCATCGTGTTCCTCGTCGCGGTGCTGTATTACGCCACCCCCAACGCCAAACAGCCGAGGTTCCGGTGGATCAGCCTCGGCGCGGCCATCGCCATCGTGGTCCTTGGCATCGCCACCGCCGGCTTCGGGTTTTACGTGGTCAATTTCTCCAACTACGACCGCACCTACGGCTCGC
>NZ_RBZY01000012.1 GCF_004022425.1 Microbacterium enclense
GGGGGGGGTCTCCTGGGCTCGGCGGGGGATTTCCGACGGTAAGGATGGGCGACTCTACCCGGGCTAATCGTTCTTATGGATGGGCTGGGAAACCGACGGCGGTTGTGGTGGGGGCACGACGTGATCGACGACGAATGCCGTCGTCACGGCCGAGGAGAGCCCCGAACTCAGAGCCCCGCGTTATGCTCGGAGCGAAGTGCGGGCAGCCGTACCGTGAACGTCGTCCGTCCCGGGCGGCTGCGGACCTCGAGCGAACCACCGTGCGCGAGCACGATCGCTTGCGCGATCGAGAGCCCCAGTCCCGTGCTCCCCGCCTCGCGATTGCGCGCTCGATCCCCCCGGGCGAACCGCTCGAAGAGAGTGTCGGCGACGACCGGGTCGATGCCGGGTCCGTCGTCGGTCACGCTCAGCACGGCGTGGTCGCCGTCGCGCCGGATCGCGGTCGTCACGACGGTCCCGGGCGGCGTGTGGGTGTGCGCGTTGCGCAGCAGATTGGCGACCACTTGACGCAGGCGGTCCTCGTCGCCGGGAACGGTCAACGGATCGTCGGATGCCACGTCCAGCCTCCACTCGCGCCCCCGATCGACGGCCTGGGCATCGCTCACCGCGTCGACCGCGACCAGGGGTAGCTCCACATCGTCCACGCGCAACCCCTGCCCCGCATCGAGCCGGGCGAGCAGGAGGAGGTCCTCGACGAGCATCGTCATGCGCCGGGCCTCGGCTTCGATGCGCTCGAGCGAACGCCGCTGAGTCGACGACATCGGCTCGGGATCGGTCAGCGTCAACTGCGCGTACCCGCGCACACTGGCCAGAGGGGTCCGCAGTTCGTGGCTGGCATCCGCGATGAACCGTCGCAGCTCGTTCTCGCTGTGCGCCCGCGCGGCGAGCGCGGCCTGGACGTGTCCGAGCAGGCCGTTCAGTGAGGCACCGACCCGTCCGACTTCTGTGCGAGGGTCTGTATCCGCCTCGGCGACCCGGTCGGGGATGTCGACGTCGCCGCGGCCGAGCGAGAGTTCCGACACCCGCTGCGCGACGGCGGCCACACGGTCCAGCGGACGCAGAGTCCGGCGGACGAACAAGGACAACCCCGCGACCGCCAGGAGAAGCGTCACCGCACCGACCGCGACGAGGATCGTCGTCAGCGCGGACGTCGTCGCGGCCGAGTCCGCGAGCGAGATTCCCGAGAAGACGGTCGAACCGTTGATGTCGCGCGCAGCGACGCGGAACGCGCCGAGGTCTCCCCCGATGTCTGCGGTGACGGGTACCCCGTCGGTCGGCACATCCGCCCGGAGGATCGCGATCTGGGCCTCCGAGAGCGCCACCACGGTTCCATCCGACCGCGTGTAGCCGGAAACCTGTGCGCTGCCGTCCCCGGTGACGATGAGCTGCAGGGAGCCCACGCGCGGGGACGGACCCCGACCCACCGACCCGCCCGTGCTGCTCGAAGGGTGGGGCGCGGGGGTGGCGGACCCGCCGCCGTCGGTGTCGGAGGACTGCCCGTGCCCGCCGCCTCGCGGTCCTCCCACGATCATCAGGCCGCCCTGCACCTGCTCGTCGAGGCGGTCGTAGACGAAGGCGCGGAGCGCCGCGACGGTGGCGACGCTCATGATCAGGAGGGCGACCGCGACCAGGGCGCTCGCGCCGATCACGAGCGCCTTCTGCAGCGTCAGCGGCTGGCGGATCATGAGGACTTGATGGTGTATCCGACACCGCGCACGGTGTGAATCAACGGCTCTCTCCGGGCATCGATCTTCCGCCGCAGGTACGAGATGTAGATCTCGACCACCCCGCTGCTGCCGCCGAAGTCGTACCCCCACACGGTGTCGAGGATCTGCGTCTTGCTCACGACCCGTCTCGTGTTCTGCATCAGGTACCGCAGCAGCTCGAACTCCTTCGCGGTGAGTCTGATCGCCACCCCGGCACGCTGGACCTCGTAGGCGTCCTCGTCGAGCGTGAGGTCTCCCACCCGCAGGAGGCTGTCCGCGTCCGCCGCAGCGGCCACGTGCCGTCGGGCCATTCCGCGCAGGCGCAGCACGACCTCCTCGAGGTTGAAGGGCTTCGTGACGTAGTCGTCCCCGCCTGCCGCGATCCCGGCGATGCGGTCCTCCACGGCATCCTTGGCCGTCAGGAAGAGCACCGGCGCATCGTTGCCCGAGGCGCGGATGCGGGTGAGCAGCTCGACCCCGTCGATGCCGGGCATCATGACGTCCAGGACCAGAAGGTCGGGTTCGAACTCGCGGATGATGTCGAGCGCCTCGCGTCCGTTCGTCGCCGATCGCACGTGCCACCCCTGGTTCGTCAAGGCCATGCGGAGCAGCTCGCCGAGGTTCACCTCGTCGTCGACGACGAGGGCGCGCACGGGAGAGCCATCGGGGCGGGTCAGCGGGGGCCGTGGGGCGGACATGTGCCTCAGCATGCCGTGTCGATCACGGATCGGCAGGCGTTCGGTGCCGATCCGGCCAGCCCCATACGCGCTTCATAGCAACGGTGAGGGTTCGGTGAGGTCGCCGTCCCTACTTTCGGGGCGACGGCCGCACCTCGCGCCGGGAAGGAGAACCATGTACTGGACGTACCTGCGGCGCGAACTCGCCGGCCGCACGAAACAGACCGTGATCGTCGCCGTCGGCCTGGCCGTCGCGATCGCACTGGTGATCGTCGTCAATGCCCTCTCGGCCGGCGTGCGTGACGCTCAGGCCCAGGCGCTGTCGTCGGTGTACGGCGTCGGAACCGACCTGACGGTGACGGGCGCGCAGACGGAACCCGGCGAGGGCGGCGGCCCGCGGTTCGACTTCGGCGCCGACGACGGATCGACCCAGGACGGCACGACCTCCCTGAGTCAGTCGCGTCTGATGACCGACTTCCTCCGCGGAACCCTGGATGCCACGACCGTCACGACCGTGGCCGGACTCGACGACGTGACCGCCGCCACCGGCGCCCTGTCGCTCACGAACACCACGTTCACCGGCGAGGTGCCCGACCGCAGCGCGATGTCCGAGACCGACGGCGCCCAGGGCGGCGGCATGGGCGAGCCCCCGGCGGGGGGACCGGGCGGGGACGGCGGGAGCGCGTTCGGCATCGATTCGTTCAGCGTGCTCGGTGTCGATCCCGCCGCGACCGTGGGGCCGCTCACCTCCGTCACGGTCTCGGAGGGGCGGGCCCTCACCGCCTCGGACACGGGCACGAATGTCGCGGTGGTCGATGCGACTTACGCCACGAGCAACACCCTGACCGTCGGCGGAACCCTCGACGTGGGAGGCACTGCGGTGCAGATCGTCGGCATCGTCTCCTCCGCCTCCGCCGAGGCCGACACCGCCGCCAACGTCTACCTTCCGCTCGACGTCGCCCAGACGCTCGCGGGCGTGGGCGACGTCGTCTCGACGGTGTACGTGCAGGCCACCTCCGCGGATGCCATCGACGCGGTGCAGAGCGAGATCGCCACCGCGCTGCCCGACGCGACCGTGAGCTCGCAGTCCGATCTCGCCTCGACGGTCTCGGGCTCGCTCTCGAGCGCGTCCGCCCTGATCACGAACCTCGGCACGTGGCTGTCCATCGTCGTGCTGGCGGTCGCCGTGGCCCTCGCGGTGCTGTTCACGCTCTCGGGCGTCGCCCGCCGCACGCGGGAGTTCGGCACGCTCAAGGCGATCGGTTGGTCCAACGGCCGTGTCGTCCGACAGGTCGCCGGAGAGTCGCTCGTCCAGGGGCTCATCGGGGGCGCGGCGGGGCTGATCCTGGGACTCGGCGGCATCCTTCTCGTCAACGTCATTTCGCCCACGATCTCGGTCGCCGCCTCCTCCACGGACGCGACAGGCCCCGCCGGTCAGGGTGGCCCGGGCCGGGGACGCCCCGGCGGCTTCGGCCAGGCGGCGGCGCAGGCCACCGACATCGTCCTCCACGCGCCCGTCACGCCCACCATCGTCGTCGCGGCGGTCGGCATCGCCGTCCTCGGCGGCGTCCTCGCCGGCACCTTCGGTGGCTGGCGCGCCGCACGACTCAGCCCCGCTGCCGCCCTTCGCGCCGTCGCATGACCGGCATCCTCACCCGATCGGAGACATCATGACCATGACAGCCGCTTCCTCCACCGCCGACCCCGCGGCGCGCGCAACCGCCTACCGCCTCACCGGTGTCACCCGCACCTATCGACAACGCGAGCGCGAGGTGACCGCGCTCGCGGGAATCGACCTCGAGATCGCCGCCGGCGACTTCGTGACCATCCAGGGGCCGACCGGCGGAGGCAAATCCACTCTCCTGCAGATGCTCGGCGCGCTCGACCGCCCCACGTCGGGGAACGTCCGCCTCAGCGACCTCGACATCGCCGAGGCGTCGAACGCCCAGCTCGGTCGGGTCCGTGCCGCACAGATCGGGTTCGTGTTCCAGGGCTTCAACCTCATCCCCACCCTCACCGCGGCCGAGAACGTCGACATGGGCCTCGAGCCTCTGGGCCTGTCCCGCGACGAGCGGAAGCGGCGGGTCACCGACGCTCTCGCGCGCGTGGGACTCGCCGACCGGCACGACCACCGCCCCGGCGAGCTGTCCGGAGGGCAGCAGCAGCGCGTCGCCATCGCCCGGGCCGTGGCCAAGCAGCCCACGGTGCTCCTCGCCGATGAGCCGACCGGTAACCTCGACGAGCACATGCGCGACGAGATCCTCGACGTCCTCGACGCGCTCAACGCCGAGGGGCTCACGCTCGTCGTCGTGACGCACGACTCGGCCGTGGCGCGGCGCGCCCGCCGGCGACTGCGTCTCGCGAAGGGTCTGATCACCGACATCACACGCGAATGACCCTGCGCGGCTGCCGGTGGCGTCCGCGCCCCGGCAGCCGCGCTCTCGTCGGCCGCATGATGTCTTTCACGGAGCGCCCGTGATCGGTGCCGTCACCTCACGGGCACGAGCGCGAACCCAAAGCACGTGAGAGCGACAGCGGCGAGGACGCCCGCGTAGAGCCAACGGTGGTCCGTGCGAGCCAGCCGCGCGTAGATGCGGTTCACCGTGGTCGCCGCCGAGGGGAACAGCGTCCAGGCACCGGCCAGGCCGGCGAAGGGGGCGGCGAGAGCCGCGAGGAACACCGCGAACGCGGCGAGCCGGAGAGCGGGATCGGCCGACAGACCCTCGGTCACCCGACCGGTCATGTACATGATGGGCAGTGTCGTGAAGCCGACCACCGAGCACGCGAGACCGAGGGCGACGTAGCTCCACGGGCGCGTTCGCGGAGCGGCTGCTGCGGGCCGGGGCGCGCGGGCCGGCGCGCGCATCTTCCACACGACGACCGACGCGGCACCGACGAGGAAGAGCGCCCCGGCGATGGCATCCACTCGGGCGTCACGGACGGCCGCGGACGCGCGCTCCTCGGCCGCGGAGACCAGCGCGGTCGGGTCGAATGTCTGCAGCAGGAAGTACAGCGCGGTCGCTCCCAGGGCCAGCCCCACGATCATGCCGCCGATGCGCGACGCGATACGGGTGTTCTGCGCCAGCACGTTCGTCGTCGCCGCGTACAGCGCCGGATTCAGCCCGAGACTGAGCCCCAGTCCGACGAGGGTCGACAGCGCCGCGGCCCAGCGAGCGACATCGGTCACGGCGGGCTCCTCTCGCGCAGGCGGGTCGGATGCCACGGGCGAATGCCTCACAGCGTAGCGGCGACCGTTCGTCCGCTAGGGAGGGACTCCGCGGCGGTGGTCAGGACGAGACGGCGAACAGACCGATCATGCCGAGCGCGTACAGGGCGAGCACGATGAACGAGTCCACACCCATGCCGATGATGCGCCGCTGGGGCCGGAAGATGAGGCCGACGACGTAGACGAGCGTCAGCAGGGCCGCCAGAGCCGTCAGGTAGATGTCGGCCGCGTTCGCCCGGGGCAGCACCGCGGAGCCCGAGATCAGGGTCGCCACGAGGAACAGCACCGGAAGGAAAGCGTTCCCGCCGAAGATGTCGCTGATGGCGAGATTGTCATCGCCCTGCCGGATGGCCCGCAGACCAGTGGAGATCTCGGGAAGCGACGTCGCGAGCGCCAGCACCGTCGCACCGAACAGCACGCCGGACAGTCCGATCTGCGAGGCCGCCGCGTCTCCCGCGCGCTCGAGCACGACACCCGCGACGAGGGTGGCGAGGGCTGCGATCGAGAAGACGACCGCCGCCTTCTTCGTGCTCATGCTGGTGCCGCCGCTCTTCTTCGGCTTCGCCGTCGCTTCGGGCGCTCGGCCGTCCTCATGCCAGGGAAGGTGCGATCCCGCCCGCTGCACCAGGATCAGCCCGACCACCCAGAGGGCTGCGATCAGCACGACGTCGGGGGTGAGGTGGAGGAGTTCGAGCCCGTCGGGCAACTGACTTCCCGCGATGACGACCGCGAGGACGGCGATCACGACAAGCCCCTCCAGCACGAGGGTCAACGACGCCGCGCGATAGGTGAGCGGCTTCACCCCACGGCCCCGTTTCCCGAATGCGTCGAGGATGACGAGCACCACCGTCTGCAGGGCGATGCCGCCGAGGATGTTGCCGACCGCGGCATCGAGGTTGCCCGACACGGCGGCCGACACGGTGATGGCGATCTCGGGCAGGTTCGTGGCGACGGCCAGGACGATGAGCCCGCCGAGGGCACTGCCCAGGTGCAGCCGCGCGTCGAGGACGTCCGTCGCCTTCGACAGCTGGATTCCCGCGACCCACACCACCGCGGCGGCCGCGACGAAGATGACGACGATGAGAGCGAAGGGCAAGGAATCCACGGGCTCACTAGACCTCCGGGAGGACGGACGACGCCTCCACTTGCGGCGCGGTCGTGCGGGGCCTACACACGACCGACCGCGGACGGCATCCGTTCCCCCTCCCGCTCCGAACAATCCGTTGATGGCGGTGCTTCGTGCGTCGTCGACGAGGAAGAGGGATGCCATGACCACCGACACCGCGACCCGCACCGACGAGCCGACGACCGTCCGGCGTCCGCGGGGGTGGTTCTGGGCGTCTCTGGCGGGGCTCGTCTCGGCCGCCGCGCTGCTGGCCGTCGCCGAGCTGTTCGCCGTGCTCGTCGCGCGGTCCGCGAGCCCCGTGCTCGCGGTCGGATCGTTCATCGTCGACATCGTGCCGCGCCCGCTCAAGGAGTTCGCGATCACGGTCTTCGGCGAGTCGGACAAGATCGCCCTGCTCGTCGGCGTCGGGCTCGGCGCCGCGGTCGCAGCCGCCGTCGCCGGGGTGCTGCAGTACCGGTTCCGCCCGGTCGGCGCGATCTTGCTGGGCGTGGGCGGCGCGCTCGCGACCGCCGCGATCATCACGCGCGCGGGCGCCGGGGCTCTCGCCTGGTTGCCCCCCGTGCTCGGCACGGTGGCCGGCGTGGTGCTCCTGGTGTTCCTCGTGCGGCGCCTGCGTCGCTGGGACGCCGCGGCGGCGGGGGACGATGCTGCCGCCGCTGGCGTGAACCGCCGCGGGTTCTTCCTGCTTTCGGGTATCGCCGCCGCCACCGCCGTCGTCGTGGGCGTGGGCGCACGCGTCGTCAACGCGGCCACGGCGTCGGTCGCCGCGGCACGCGACGCGCTGCGCCTTCCGGCCGTGCGCAGCACCGTCGCCGTTCCCGAGGGTGCGTCGCTCGACGTGCCCGGTCTCGCGCCGATCATCACCCCCAACGCCGACTTCTACCGCGTCGACACGGCCCTGACCGTGCCCAATGTCGACCCCTCCACGTGGCGCCTCAGCATCGACGGCATGGTCGACACTCCGATCGAGCTGAGCTTCGACGATCTCGTCAACATGGGTCTCGACGAGTACGGCGTGACCCTGACCTGCGTCTCGAACGAGGTGGGCGGCGGACTCGTGGGCAACGCCATCTGGACCGGCATCCCCATCCGCGACGTCCTGCGCATGGCGGGGCCGCAGTCCGACGCCGACATGGTGCTCTCCGAGAGCGTCGACGGCTACACGGCATCCACTCCCCTGTCGTCGCTGACGGACGACGGACTGGATGCCATCTTCGCCGTGGCGATGAACGGCGAACCGCTGCCGTTCGAACACGGGTTCCCGGTGCGCATGGTCGTGCCCGGTCTGTACGGCTACGTGTCGGCGACGAAGTGGGTCACCAAGCTCACGGTCACGCGCTTCGACCAGGACGAGGCCTATTGGACGCCCCGCGGTTACTCGGCGGAGGCGCCGATCAAGATGTCGTCGCGCGTGGACACACCGAAGATCGGCACCCCGGTGCCGGCCGGACGAGTGCCCATCGCCGGGATGGCGTGGGCGCAGCCGATCGGTGTGCAGACCGTCGAGGTCAGCATCGACGACGGCGAATGGCAGCAGGCGACGCTGTCGACGCCGATCAATGACCAGTCCTGGGTGCAGTGGGTGCTGGAGTGGGACGCCCAGCCGGGGGCGCACTACATCACGGTCCGCGCGACCGACAAGCAGGGCAACGTGCAGATCCAGGAGCCGGCCGCGATCGCGCCGAACGGGTCGAGCGGCTGGCAGCGCACGCTCGTCACCGTCAGCTGACGTTGCGCGAACCGTCCCAGGATGCGCCGATGTCAAGCGGCCGTCTTGCCGGAGGCGCGGCGGGCATGATCGGACCATGCCTTCAGCAAGCATTTCTCCCGTCATCGGCCGGCGCGCGTGAGCGTGACCGAAGACAACGCGTCGCCGTTCTCGTCCGCACGACCGCCGACCGACGCGGGACGCCCCATCGTTAGCATGCGCCGCACTCTTCCGACGGACTGGGACGGACAGGTCGATCAGTTCGCGATCGTCAAGCTCGACGGCGGCGGCTTCGTCCGCGGGTGGAACATCGGCGCCGAACTGATCAAGGGCTACGCCGCGGAGGAGATCGTGGGCGAGCATTTCTCGCGGTTCTACCGCGAGGAGGATCGACGCCGCGGTCTCCCGAACCGCCTTCTCGCCGACGCCCAGCGCGACGGGCACGTCGAAGACATCGGTTGGCGCGTGCGCAAGGACGGCGCCGAGTTCTGGGCCCGCGTGACCATCTCGGCGATCCGCAGCGAATCCGGGACGGTGCTGGGGTTCGTGAAGATCGTGCGCGACCTCACCAGCGAGAAGCAGACGGCCGACGAGCAGGCGGCGCTCCAGCGGACCTTCGCGCACGACCTGCTCTCCCCCGTCACCGCGCTGCGCGGCTACCTCGATCTCCTCGCCGATGAGCTGTCGCCCGACCACCGCCTCCTTCAGCTGGCCGGCGAGGCGAGCGACCACCTCGTCGCGATGGCGCAAGCTCTCATGGCGGACGCGAACGCACGCCCCGAACGCGGACGCCGACGCGTCACCATGGACCTCATCGCGCGGGGAGCCGTCGCCCTCGTCCTGCCCGGCGACACCCCCGACCGGGTGGCGTTCGGTCGGATGGATGCCATCCCGGTCGAGGGCGACGTGCTGGGCCTCCGCCGCGCCGTCGCCAACGTGCTCGAGAACGCCGCCAAGTACTCCGACGATGTCATCGACGTCCAGGTCTACGAGACCGACGAAGGAGCGACGCTCTCCGTGCGCGACCGGGGTCGTGGCATCCATCCCGACGACCTGCGGGCGGTGCTGGAGGAGGGCGAGCGGGGGCGCTTGGCCGACCCGCGCGACGGCGGCAGCGGCATCGGACTCGCCAGCGTGCGGCACGTCGTGGGCGCGCACGGGGGACGGTTGCGGATTGCGAGCGACCTCGGCGTGGGGACGACCGTGACCCTCACGATCCCCCGTGCGGACGACGAGCTCACGCCGAGCGAGTGAGGCGTGCCCCGGCCGTTTCGATCTCGGCCAGAGCCGCCGCGCTCGAGTCGGGGTGCACCCCGGCGATGAGATCCGTCAGCACGCGCACCGTCCGCCCGGCCCGGAGTGCGTCGAGTGCCGACGCACGGACGCAGTAGTCGGTCGCGATCCCGACCACGTCGATGTCGCGGATGCCGTGCTCGTCGAGGATGCCGGCGGCGGTACGACCGTCGTCGGTCACCCCTTCGAACAGCGAGTAGGCGGGCTTGCCCTGGCCCTTCTTGAGATGGTGAGTGACCCGGCGGGTGTCGAACACCTCGTCGTACTCGGCGCCGAACGTACCGCCCACGCAGTGCACGGGCCAGGTGTCGACGAAATCCGGCTCAGCGGAGAAGTGCCCGCCGTTGTCGTCGTCACCGTGGTGCCAGTCGCGCGACGCGACGACGATCGCGTAGTCGTCGGCGTGCGCGTCGAGGTACCGCGAGATGCGCGCGGCGACCTCATCGCCCCCGACGACCCCGAGAGCGCCACGCTCGGTGAAATCGTTCTGAACGTCGACGATGAACAGGGCCCGGCTCATGCTTCGAGCCTACGCGCGGCCGCGGACACCGGGCCCGTCACCCCTGCGTGAACAGCAGAACGATCGAAACGGCGAACGCGACCACGCCGAGGCCGAGGACTCCCGCAGCCAGGAGGGCGACGAACCGCACCACCGGCGACGTCTGCGTCAACCGCATGCGATGCGACGAGCCCCGCCGGGCGAAGATGTCCGCCATGTCGGCCGAGCCGATCCGCGCGTCGTCGTGCGACGACAGCGGAGCCTCGTTGACTCCCCCGTGCTCGTCGAACCAGCGGACCACCCGATGACCGTCGACGTCTTCCACGACCGCCCGCACGGGCACCCAGGTACCGTCGGCGACATAGAGGATGAGGGCGGCCACGGCCAGGAGGATGCCGACCCCCAAGCCCACCCACGTGAAGAGCTCGATGACGACATCGAGGACGTTCGACACGGTGGCTCCTGCGGGCGGGGCGGCGATCTCCGCGCCGCAGCGCGACGGGAGGCTTCAGCCTATCGGGCGGGCGAGCATCCTCCCGCCGCGCCGTGACGCCGGGGCGAGGAACACGAAAGGCCCGGGAGAACCCGGGCCTTTCGTCGTGCTGGAGCCGCCTAAGGGAATCGAACCCTTGACCTATTCATTACGAGTGAATCGCTCTGCCGTCTGAGCTAAGGCGGCGCGCGCCGCTGACGCGTGCACGATCATCGATCTTACATGCTCCGCGGGCCACCCGACGAATCGGCGTCGGCTCAGTAGTCGCCGCTGGCGGACCGGTCGGCGAGGATGTCACGGCTCGACGACAGCCCCAGACGGGTCGCGCCGGCGGCGATCATTTCCTCGGCCGCCGCGCGCGTGCGGATGCCGCCGGACGCCTTGACCTCGGCGCGGTCACCGACCGTGCGCTTCATGAGCTCGACCGCGTGGACGCTCGCGCCGCCGGCGGGGTGGAATCCCGTCGAGGTCTTGACGAAGTCGGCCCCGGCCGCCACGGCGGCGGTGCACACGGCTACGATCGCCTCGTCGGAGAGCGCCGCGGACTCGATGATGACCTTGAGCACGGTCGGGGCGGGAACGGCCGTGCGCACGGCACGGATCTCGGCCTCGACGACCTCGTAACGGCCCTCGATCGCCGCGCCGATGTCGATGACCATGTCGATCTCGTCGGCACCCTGGGCGACCGACAGCGCCGCTTCCGCAGCCTTGACCTCCGCGTGGTGCTTGCCGCTCGGGAACCCGCAGACGACCGCGACCTTGAGCCCCTCGGGCACCTGCACCGGGAGGAACGACGGCGACAGGCACACGCTGTACGTGCCGAGTTCGGCGGCGTCGGCGATCGTGCGCTCGACGTCGGCGCGGGTCGCCTCGGGCTTGAGCAGAGTGTGGTCGATGTAGGCGGCCAGGTCGGGCGTGGTCATGGTGCTCCTTCGGGCGGGGACGACGACAAGCCTACGTTCCGACCGCGACGCACGGGGGCCTCAGCCGCAGCGGAGCCCGTCCTCGGGCACGGTTCCGTCGACGAGGTAGGCGTCGACCGCGTCGGTGACGCACGTGTTGCCCTTGTTGTACCCCAGGTGGCCCTCTCCGACGTTCGTGACGAGGACACCCTGCGAGAGCTGCGACGCGAGAGCCTGTGCGCCCTCGTAGGGAGTCGCCGGGTCGCCGGTGGTCCCGATCACGACGATCGGCGGGGAACCGGGTGCGGTGATCGCCTGGCGCACACCGGTGGGCGGCACGGGCCACGCGGCGCACGGGTCGCCCCCACCGGTCCAGTAGGGCGCGACGACGGGGGCCGCGGCATTCAGCTGCTCTTGCAACGCGGCGAGGTCGGCATCCGTCCCCTCGTCGGGGTAGTCCATGCAGTTGTAGGCGACGAACGCTTCCATCGTGTTGCCGTCGTAGGTGTCGCCCATGCGGCCGGTGTAGAAGTCGGCGAGCTGGAACGCGACGTCGGCGCGGCCGTTGACGGCGTCCGTGAGGGCGGATCGCAGGTAGGGCCAGCTTTCTTCGCTGTAGAGCGCCGCGGTGATGGCCGTCATGAGGGTGTCGCCGCCGAGCTGACGGCCATCCGAGGCGGTGATCGGGCGGGCGTCGACTCGCGCCAGGAGTGCGGACAGGTCGGACATGGCGTTGTCGACGCTGCCTGCGAAGGGGCACTCGTCGGTGCTCAGGCAGTCGGCCATGAAGGCGCGCATCGAATCCTCGAATCCGACGGCCTGCCGGAGCGACGTGTCCGAGCCCGAGACGGTCGGGTCGATGCCGCCGTCGAGCACCATGCGACCGACGCGCTCGGGGAACAGCCCCGCGTACGTGGCTCCGAGGAACGTGCCGTACGAAAAGCCCAGGTAATTCAGCTTCGGGTCTCCGAGCACCGCACGCAGCACGTCCATGTCGCGCGCGGAGTTGTCTGTCGTGATGTAGGGCAGAATGCCATCGCTGCGCGCTTGGCAGGCGTTCGCGAAGTCGGCGGCGCGCCGGTCGAGGGCGGCCTGCCGTTCGTCGCTGCCGCGCGCACCCGGCGGGATGTCGTAGAGGTAGGCGTCGAGCTCGGGAGGGTCGTAGCAGGTGACCGCGGTGGACTCCCCCACCCCGCGCGGGTCGAAGCCGATGACGTCGTACGCCTCGGTGAGCTCGTCGTCGACGAGGATCGACAGCGCCTGCTTCATCAACGAAACGCCCGCTGCTCCCGGACCGCCGGGGTTGGTCAGGAGCGAACCGATCGGCGCACCGGAGGTCGCGCGGTGCCGGGCGACCGCGAGCTCGAGATCGCCCGCGCTCGGGTCGGCGTAGTCGCGGGGAACCGTGACGGTGGTGCAGTCGAGGCCCGTGCCGCACTCCTCCCAGTCGAGGCTCTGGCCGTAGTAGGGCAGCAACTCGGCCGAGACCCCGTCGGTCTGGGGTGCGAGCGACGCTCCGCCCCCGGGTGCCATTGGCGGGATCTGGGCGTAGAGGCATCCGGATAGGGCGACGGCGAGTGCCGCGACTCCGGCCACGGCGGTGACGATCCGCCGACGCAGGCTCACGGTGCGGATCCGTTCGCCACGGTGATGAGCAGGCTCTCGAGGGCGAGCAGCGGTGCGGCGTTCTGCTCGAGATTGCGGCGGGTGTCGGTGATCCGATCGAGGACGCCCAGGGTGCGGGCCGGGGTCCATTCGGCGGCCAGGGAGCGCAGGTCGTCGATCCTTTCGGCGTTGACGAGGTCGCCGTCGCGCCCGTACTGCAGCATGACGACGTCGCGGAAGAGCGACTGGAGGTCGGTGAGGACGCGATCGATGCCGTCTCGGAGGCTGCGGGTGGCCCGGCGCTTCTGGTCGTCTTCCAGGGCATTGAGCTGCCCGCGGACGCTCGGCGGGACCGCGGCCCCCTCGGCCACGCCCAGGGTGCGCAGCAGACTGCGCCGCTCCTCTTCGTCGCGGGTGGCGGTGAGCGCTTTCGCGTCGTCGGTGGCGAGACGCACGATCCGCCCCGCGACCTCGACGGCGTCGCTGATGCCGCGGACGGCGAGCACGGCGGACAGCGTCTCGGCGCGGCGGGCGCGGGCGTCGTCGTCGGTGGCGAGGCGCTGCGCCATGCCGATGTGGCGTTGGGCATGGCGGGCGGACTCTTCGGCGACGTCGGCGGGGACGCCGGTGCGTTCGACGATGAGCGAGGCCACGTCGGCGACCGACGGTTCGCGCAGCCGCAGGACCCGTACGCGCGAACGGATCGTGGGCAGTAGGTCGGCGTCGCTCGGTGCGCACAGCACCCACACGGTCTGCTCGGGCGGTTCTTCGAGCGCTTTCAGCAGGACGTTCGAGGTGCGCTCGGCCATGCGGTCGGCGTCTTCGACGACGATGACACGGTGCCGCCCGAGGGACGGGGCGAACGACGCGCGCTCGACGAGGCGACGGGCCTCGTCGATGCGGATCACGACCTGCTCGGTCCGCAGCGCGGTGAGGTCGGGATGGGTGCGGGCGAGCACCTGGCGCTGGGCGGCTTCGTCGCCCGGGTCGGCGATGAGCGCAGCGGCGAACGCGTAGGCGAGGGTCGAGCGCCCGGAGCCGGGCGGCCCGGTGATGAGCCAGGCGTGCGCGAGGGCCGCGGGGTCGGCAGCGGCGGCGCGGAGCGTCTCGACGGCCTCGGTCTGCCCCCACACGGCGTCCCACGGGAAGGGCGCGGCGGCGGTCTGCGCGAGGGAGTCCACGGCGGCCGACATGGGTTCCACCCTAATCGCGGCCGCCGACACGGCCGCTGTCGATCGGCTGGGCGTCGGCCGTGTCGACGGGCCCGGCGGATGGTTCAGGAGAGGCGGGATGCCACGGCCTCCCGCACGCGTTCGGCCAGGGCCGCGGCGGGTTCGGTGGCATCCAGGACGAGGAAACGGTCGGGTTCGGCGTCGGCGAGGGCCAGGAACGCGGCCCGCACGCGTTCGTGGAACTCGGCCTTCTCTGCTTCGAGCCGATCGAACGGCTTGTCGTCGGCGTCGAGGCGCGCGCGTGCGGACGCCGGGTCGAGGTCGAGAAGGACGGTGAGGTCGGGCAGGAGCCCGCCGGTGGCCCAGAGCGATAGCTCGCGGACGTCGTCGGCGTCGAGGACGCGGCCGGCACCCTGGTACGCGACGGACGAGTCGAGGTACCTGTCCTGGATGACGATGTCGCCGCGGGCGATCGCGGGCTGCACCACGGTGTCGACGTGGTGGGCGCGGTCGGCGGCATAGAGCAGAGCTTCCGCGCGGGGGGCGATGTGTCCGCGGTGGTGCAGGACGATGTCGCGGATGCGGATGCCGACGTCGGTGCCGCCGGGTTCGCGTGTCCGGACGATCTCGCGGCCCTGCGCCTGCAGCCATTCTTCGAGGAGCGCCGCCTGGGTGGTCTTGCCGGCGCCGTCGCCTCCCTCGAACGTGAGGAAGAGGCCGGGGCCCCCGGCCGTCGCCGCGCGGGGGGCGTGCGGCGGACGGGGGGCGTCGGCGGTCACGACTTCTTCGCCGGGGCCTTGCGCGTGGTCGTCGTCTTCTTCGCCGCGGTGCGCTTGGGGGCGGGGCCCTTGGCGCGCTTGTCGGCGATGAGTTCGACGGCACGCTCGAAGGTGATGGCCATCGCGTCTTCGCCGCGCGGCACCGTGGCGTTGGTCTCGCCGTCGGTGACGTACGGCCCGAAACGGCCGTCCTTGAGCTTGATCGGCTTGCCGCTGACGGGGTCGGCCTCGAACTCCTTCAGGGCGCTCGACGCACGGCGGGCGCCGTACTTCGGCTCGGCGTACTTGGCGAGGGCGTCTTCGAGGGTGATGTCGAAGATCTCCGTCTCGGAGTCGAGCGACCGCGAGTCGGTGCCCTTCTTCAGGTAGGGACCGAAGCGCCCGTTCTGCGCCGTGATCTCCTCGCCCGTCGCGGGGTCGGCGCCGACGACGCGGGGCAGCGACAGCAGCTGCAGCGCGGTGTCGAGGTCGATGGTGTCGACCGACATCGAGCGGAAGAGCGAGGCCGTGCGGGGCTTGGGCGCGGCCTCCTTCTTGGCGCCGCGCTTCTTCGGCGCTTCCACGACCTCACCGGTGGCCTGGTCGACCTCCTCGGGCTCCTCGGCCTCGACTTCCTGCACGTACGGACCGAAACGACCGTCCTTGACGACCACGAGCTTGCCGTTCTCGGGGTTCTCGCCGAGCACACGGTCGCCGGCGACGGGCGCGTCGATCAGCTCCTGTGCCTTCTCGGGCGTCAGTTCGTCGGGCGCGAGGTCCTCGGGGATGTTGACGATGCGGGGCTTCGCGTCCTCGGGGGCACCGGGCTCGGTGACCTCGAGGTAGGGGCCGTACTTGCCGAAGCGGAGGGTGGCGGTGTCGGTGATGCGCGTCGAGTTCAGTTCGCGCGCGTCGATCTCGCCGAGGTTCTCGACGATGTGGCGGAGGCCCACCTGCTTCTCCGAGCCGAAGTAGAAGGCCTTGAGCCATTCGGTGCGACGCTGCTCGCCGCGGGCGATGGCATCCAGGTCGTCTTCGAGGGCGGCGGTGAAGTCGTAGTCGACGAGGTCGGCGAAGTGCTGTTCGAGCAGTCGCACGACGCTGAACGCGAGCCAGCTCGGAACGAGCGCCTGGCCGCGCTTGGTGACGTAGCCGCGGTCGAGGATCACGCCGATGATGCTGGCGAAGGTCGACGGGCGGCCGATGCCCTTCTCTTCGAGCGCCTTGACGAGGCTGGCTTCGGTGTAGCGCGGCTTCGGCGAGGTGCTGTGCCCCTTGGGCTCGACGTCGCTGATCGCGAGTTCGTCACCGACGGCGACGACCGGCAGCGACTGATCGGCGTCGTCGTCGTTGCGCTTCTCGTCGTTGCCCTCTTCGTAGGCCTCAAGGAATCCCTTGAAGGTGTAGACGGTGCCCGAGGCGGTGAACTCGGCCTGCTTCTCCCCCGCCTGGACGGCAAGGGTGACCGTGGTGGTCTCGTACTTGGCATCCGACATCTGGCTGGCGACGGTGCGCTTCCAGATGAGGTCGTACAGCTTCTGCTCGTCGCGGTCGAGCGAGGACGCCAGCGACGCGGGCGTGCGGAAGTGCTCCCCCGAGGGGCGGATGGCCTCGTGCGCCTCCTGCGCGTTCTTCGACTTGCTCTTGTACACGCGCGGGTTGGCCGGCACGGCCTTGTCGCCGTACAGCGCCACCGCCTGCTCGCGCGCGGCCTTGATGGCCTGCCCCGAGAGCGCGGTGGAGTCGGTACGCATATAGGTGATGAAGCCCTTTTCGTACAGACGCTGCGCGACGCCCATGGCGTGCTTGGCGCTCATCGAGAGCTTGCGTCCGGCCTCCTGCTGCAGGGTGGAGGTGGTGAAGGGGGCGCGGGGGCTGCGGGTGCCGGGCTTGGCCTCGACCTTGGCGACGGTGGCCTTGGCCGCGGCGACGATGTCGGCGGCGAGCGCGCGAGCCTCGGCCTCGTCGAGGACGACGACGGCCTTCTTGAGCTTTCCGTTGTCGTCATAGTCGCCACCGCGGGCGAGCGGCGCGCCGTCGAGGCGGTTCAGACGCGTCGTGAAGGACGAGCCCGACTTGGATGCCAGCGCCTCGACGTCCCAGTACGTGGCGGAGACGAACGCCATGCGCTCGCGTTCGCGCTCGACGACCATGCGGGTGGCGGCGGACTGCACGCGGCCCGCGCTGAGCGCGGTGCCCTCGCGGCCCGAGCCGACCTTGCGCCAGAGCACCGGCGACACGTCCCAGCCGTAGAGGCGGTCGAGGACGCGGCGGGTCTCCTGCGCGTCGACGAGCGACTCGTCGAGGTCGCGGGTGTGGTGGACGGCGTCCTGGATGGCGTCCTTGGTGATCTCGTGGAACACCATGCGGCGGACGGGGACCTTGGGCTTGAGGACCTCGCGCAGGTGCCACGCGATGGCTTCGCCTTCGCGGTCACCATCAGTTGCAAGCAGGACTTCGTCGGCGGACTTCAGGGCGCGCTTGAGCTCGGCGACCGTCTTGGTCTTGCGGTCGTTGACGACGTAGTAGGGGTCGAAGTCGTTCTCGACGTCGATGGAGTACTTGCCGTACGCCGCCTTCTTGTCGGCCGGGATCTCCTTCTTGGAGGCGAGGTCGCGAATATGCCCGACCGAGCTGAGCACCTCGTAACCATCGCCGAGGTATCCCTGGATCGACTTCATCTTCGTCGGGGACTCGACGATGACGAGCTTCTTGCCGTTTGCCACTGGGGTCCTTTCTTCGTTGCACACCATACACACGCCTCCCTGTCCGGGTTCCGGGAGGTCGTGCGCCGTCGAGACATCGGGTGGCCCCGCGCGGGAGCGTGCAACGAACGGAATCCCACCGTACGCGCTGCCGACCGTGACCGTGGCGATGAGGCCGTCGACATCGCATTCGCGCAGGTTCACGCCGCCTGCCTCCGCCACGGCGGCGGCCGCCTCGCACGGCACACCGGTGACCGCGCCGCTGACGGTGTCGGCGGCCGCGAGGGCCGCGGCATCCGCGATCCCGGCGATGCGCTGCGCCTGGACCGCCGCACCTGCCGCGACGGCCAGCCCCAGCGCGGCCACCGAGACCGCGACCACGACACCGACCGCTGCGGCGGCGCCCGCCATCAGGCGCCCCCGTCGAGCGCGCACGCCCGCGCGGTGAGCGGGCCGACGGGCAGCGGAATCGGCGCGGGAGCGGAGACATCGACGCAGACGAGGGAGTCGACTCGATCGAGGGCGACCGTCGCACCGACCTCCGAAACCACTCGGCGCGCGCGATCATCGTCGCCGCGGCCGAACAGCCGTGCGGACTCCGCCGCGACGTGCTGCAGCCGAACCGCCGCCGCGCCCGCGGACAGCGCGCCGACACCGAGCGTCAGGACCAGCAGGATCGCGGGCAGGGCCACGGCGAACTCCGCCGTGACCGCTCCGCGATCGTTGAGGACGATGCGCCTCACTGCACCGTCAGCGCGCGCCGGACGAGGTCGGTGAGGATACCGCGCACCTCGTCGGACCGCATGATGACGACGAGAAGGCCGGCGAACGCCACGGCAGCCATCGTGGCGATGGCGTACTCGGCGGTAGCGGCCCCGCGGTCGTCGATGAACAAGCGGGCTGCGCCACGCGAGGTGAGCGGCGGCAGCGGGGAGAGAGTGAGGGCGGACCCTCGGGAGAAGACGGACATGGGACTCCTATTTCTTGGTGACGGATTCAGAGGGGAAGAACGGTGGATCGAACGACGCCGAGGACGGCGGGAACGACCGCGAGGAGAAGAAACGCCGGCAGCGTGCAGACGCCCAGGGGAACGAGCAGACGCGTCGACAACCGCGCCGCGCGATGCCGCCCGTCCGTCCGGGCGCGCTGACGTTCGAGCCACGCCTCTCCCCTCAGCAGTTCGACCGCAGGCGCTCCGGTGCGCATCGAGAGCTCGAGGGCCGCGTCCACCCCCGCGGGAATTCGGGCGGTCGTGGTTCGCGAGTGATGTTCGACCGCCAGTGTCCGCGCTCGCTCCACGGACGCACCGGACGACAGGGCGACCGCGACGAGTTCGGCATACCATCCGGGGAGATCATCAGCGGGTCGAGCGCGACGAGCGAGACGGCGGGTCCATGCCCGGGAGACGCCGACGAGCAGGATTCCGGCCGCGAGCGCCCCGGCACCGATGGGCTCTCCCGCGGCCCGGATCGGATCGACGCCGAGAACGACGCCCAGGGGCACGCCGACGAGGGGCAACCAGGTCAGCAGCCGCGCGGTGGCCACGGGTTCGGCGAGCGCCACGGTGATCTCGGCACGGACCTCGAGCGCGTCGCGGAGGGCGGCGATGGCAGAGCGCAGAGTGTCCGCGAGGGGTGCCCCGACCGCGACGGCGACCGCCCACGCGGCCGCGATGTCGGACCACGCGCCTCTCCCGGAGCGGAGTGCGGCGGCGACGTCGCCCCCGTTCTCGGCGGCGCGCGCCGCCTCACGCAGAAGAGGGTCGCCGCCGTGAGCGAGATGACGCCACGCCGCCGGCGCCGCCACCCCCGCGGACAGCAGCACGGCGAGGCGCATCACCGTTTCGATGGCCGTCGCATCGGCGGTGTCTCGCGTGGTCGCCGTCACGCGCGCCGCTCCTCGTCGATCACGAGCCGCTCGTCCCGCAGCACGGGCCGTCCGATGCCGACGACCCGACGTCGACCGCCGACGCGCTGAACGTGGACGACGGCATGCACGGCGCTGACCGCCTGGCGCGCGAGTGCCGTGGCATCCATTCCGGCCAGCGCTCCCAGCGCCTCGAGGCGCGCCGGGACCTCAGCGAGTCCTCGGGCGTGCAGGGTGCCCGCCCCGCCGTCGTGTCCGGTGTTCAGCGCGAGGAGCAGCTCACGGATCTCGGCGCCTCGGCACTCCCCGACCACGAGGCGGTCCGGGCGCATGCGGAGAGCCTCGCGCACGAGACGAGACAGCTCTATGCCGCCCACGCCCTCGAGGTTGGCCTGACGCGCTTCCAGTGCGACGTGGTGAGGGTGGCGAGGACGCAGTTCCGCGACCTCTTCGACCGTGAGGATGCGTTCCGTGGCGGGCACTCGCGAGAGCAGCGCCGAGAGCAGAGTGGTCTTCCCCGCGCCGGTCGCCCCGGTGATGAGGACATTCGACCGTTCGTCGACGAGGACTTCGAGGTGGTGGCGGATCGCTCCGCCGAACATCCCCGTCGCCGCCAGCTCGTCGAGGTCGGGAGAATCCCAGCGGGGAACGCGGATCGAGATCGCCGTGCCGCGAGTCGCCAACGGTGCCAGGACCGCGTGCACCCGCACTCCGCGCTCGAGACGCACGTCGACGCACGGCGTCGCGTCGTCGAGGTGACGACCGCCGAGCGCGATCAGCCGCACCGCGAGGCCGCGCACTTCGGCCTCGGTCGCCCTCCACGACGGCACGCGTTCGGCCCCCTCACCACGGTCGATGAACAGACCGTGCTCTCCGTTGACGAACACGTCGCTGACGGTCGGATCATCGAGGAAAGGACGGAGGAACGCGAGGGCCGGGTCGGCCCAAGCCGACGGCATTCCCGCAGGCGAGGGATGCGTCCGAACGGGGGAACCCGTGACGGGGAGAAGGAGAGGCGAGGTCACGCCGACGACGGTACGAAAGTCGCTGGCGGCCGCGCCGGGCCGAACGCCCCATCCGTGGAACAGTCCGCGACTTCGCGGCCTGGGGAGGAACCGACGGCCCGCCGAACGGGCCCGGAGAAAGAGGGGGCGGCATCCCGTCAATGGGGGGCGAGGGATGCCGCCACGCGCCGGGGAAAAATTGGGGGGCTCCCCCCGACGCGCTGCCGGAAACGATGTTCGGGCAGATACCAGACTAACCGCCCCTCGAGGGAGGAGGAACGGAATGCCTCGAAAAGCAAGCGATATATCAGGTGCGTCGCGCTCGGGCGGATGCCAACTATCGGAGGTAACCGCCGCGAGCGCCGGAAGGATAGCGTGACCGTGGCGCAAGGACGCGCCGTGCCTCGACCGCGAAGGAGCGCCAGATGAGCAGCCAGATCGATCATCTCCTCACCGAGACCCGCCGTTTCGCCCCGTCGGCGGAATTCGCCGCCCACGCCGTCGCCGACGCGAGTCTGTACGAGCGCGCCGCGGTCGACCGCGAGGGCTTCTGGGCCGATCAGGCGCGCGCACTGTACTGGCACACGCCGTTCACGACCGTGCTCGACTGGTCGAACCCTCCGTTCGCCGAGTGGTTCGCCGACGGCGAACTGAACGTCGCCTACAACTGCCTCGACCGCCACGTCGAAGCCGGAAACGGCGACCGCATCGCTCTGCGCTGGGAGGGCGAGCCCGGCGATCAGCGCAACGTGACGTACGCCGAGCTCACCGACGAGGTGAAGCGCCTCGCCAACGTGCTGCAGGACCTCGGGATCGAGCGCGGCGACCGCGTCGCGATCTACCTGCCGATGATCCCCGAGGCGATCGCATCCATGCTCGCCGTCGCCCGCATCGGCGCCGTCCACTCGGTCGTCTTCGGCGGCTTCTCGGCCGACAGCCTCCGCTCCCGCATCGACGACGCCGGCGCCAAGCTCGTCATCACCGCCGACGGCGGGTGGCGCAAGGGGAAGGTCTCCCCCCTCAAGCCCGCGGTCGACCAAGCCCTGGCGGACCGCAACGGGTCCGGCATCCAAGAGACCGTCGAGCACGTGCTCGTGGTCAAGCGCGGCGAGAACGACGTCGAGTGGACCGACGACCGCGACATCTGGTGGCACGACGTCGTGCCGCAGGCCTCCGGCGAGCACGAGGCCGAGGCCTTCCCTGCCGAGAACCCGCTGTTCATCCTCTACACCTCGGGCACGACCGGAAAGCCGAAGGGGATCCTCCACACCTCGGGCGGCTACCTCACGCAGGCGGCCTTCACCAACCGGGTCGTGCACGACGTGCACCCCGAAACCGACGTCTACTGGTGCACCGCCGACATCGGCTGGATCACCGGTCACACCTACGTGACGTACGGCCCGCTCGCCAACGGCGCGACGCAACTCCTCTATGAAGGCACCCCCGACACCCCGCACCCGGGCCGGTGGTGGGAACTCATCCAGAACCACGGCGTCACGGTCTTCTACACCGCTCCCACCGCGATCCGCTCGTTCATGAAGATCGGCCGCGACGTGCCGCAGAGCTTCGACCTGTCGTCGCTGCGCCTGCTCGGATCGGTCGGCGAACCCATCAACCCCGAGGCGTGGATCTGGTACCGCGACATCATCGGCGGCGACCGCGCCCCGATCGTCGACACATGGTGGCAGACCGAGACCGGCGCGATCATGATCTCGGCCCTCCCCGGTGTGACCGAGACCAAGCCCGGATCGGCGCAGGTGCCGCTTCCCGGCATCTCGATCGACGTCGTCGACGACGCCGGTGAGCCCGTGGGCCACGGCAACGGCGGACTCCTCGTCATCACCGAGCCCTGGCCGTCGATGCTGCGCGGCATCTGGGGCGACCCCGACCGCTACGTCGAGACGTACTGGCAGAAGTTCGCCGACAAGGGCTACTACTTCGCCGGCGACGGCGCGCGTCTCGACGACGACGGCGACGTGTGGCTGCTGGGCCGCGTCGACGACGTCATGAACGTCTCGGGCCACCGCCTCTCCACCGCCGAGATCGAGTCGGCGCTCGTCGGACACGAGGGTGTCGCCGAGGCCGCCGTCGTCGGAGCCTCCGACGAGACCACCGGCCAGGCGGTGGTCGCCTTCGTCATCATGAAGAGCCGCTACATGAAGAAGAACGGCGTCGACGGGCTCGGCGACGTGCTCCGCCGGTGGGTCGGCGAGCAGATCGGCCCGATCGCCCGCCCGCGCGACGTCTACATCGTGGGCGAGCTGCCCAAGACCCGCTCCGGCAAGATCATGCGGCGCCTGCTCCGCGATGTCGCCGAGGGCCGCGAGGT
Organism: Microbacterium enclense; assembly: GCF_004022425.1. Lineage (GTDB taxonomy): Bacteria > Actinomycetota > Actinomycetes > Actinomycetales > Microbacteriaceae > Microbacterium > Microbacterium enclense_A. The sequence continues at coordinate 23,070 of NZ_RBZY01000012.1, forward strand.
CGGCGACACGACCACCCTCGCCGACACGGCGGTCATGAGCGTCATCAGCGCCCAGGTGAAGTGACCCGGAAGGATCGTGGATGCCGGGGGTCTCGGCATCCACGATCCTGTGCACTCTTCGCGTCGATGTATACCGAAGACGCAAGCATCGGCCGATACCTGCCGCGATGATGGCTCTGTGTATACACTGGGCACATCGATAGCGAGGGGGTGGATGCCATGCGCGCCAGCGATCGCGCGTACGCGGCGCTCCTCGAGGAGATCCAGACCGGCGCACTCGCGCCGGGCACAGTCCTCGGCGAGGTGGAGCAGTCGGCCCGCCTCGGAGTGAGCCGGACGCCGTTGCGCACCGCGCTGGCGCGTCTGACCGCGGACGGACTGGTCGCCCAGATCTCGCCCCGCGTCACCGTCGTCACTCACATCGACGGCGACGACATCCGTGCGCTGTTCGTCGTCCGCCGAGCCCTCGAGGAGGCCGCTGCACGTCTGGCCGCCGCCTCACCGCGCGCCCCCGACTTCGCCGAGCTCACCGCCGCGTTCGACGCCGCCCGCCTGGACGGCGAAGCCGCCCGCGACGACTACTACCGCCTCATCGCGGAGTTCGACGCGGCGCTCGATGACGCCGCTGCCAACGACTACCTGAGCTCGGCGCTGCGCACCGTCCGCACCCACCTCGTGCGGGTGCGCCGTCTCGCCCGCTACCAGCCCGAGCGGCTGGCCGCTTCGGTCGCCGAGCACCGGCTCATCGCCGCCGCGATCGCCGCGGGCGACGCCGACCTCGCCGCGCACGCGACCCACGTACATCTGCACAACGCCCTGACGAGCATCCTCGAGTCCCTCGACGACGCCCCCTCGCCCCACCGAAAGGCCCTCGCATGACGATCACCCACCACCTCCGCGTCCACCGCAGCGACGAGAACCTCGCGCGCGAGGGGCAGCTGGCGTGGGCCCTCGCGCGCATCGCCGTCGACCCGGTCGCCGTCGACGACGACGTCGTCGACATGATCATCAACCGCGTCATCGACAACGCCGCGGTCGCGGCCGCGTCTCTCACCCGCCGACCCGTCAGCGCCGCGCGCCAGCAGGCCCTCGACCACGCCGTGTCGATCGGCGGCGTCGGCGGCACCGTCTTCGGGTGCGCGCTCGAGCGTCGATCGAGCCCCGAGTGGGCCGCGTGGGCCAACGGTGTCGCGGTCCGTGAGCTCGATTACCACGACACCTTCCTCGCCGCCGACTACTCGCACCCCGGCGACAACATCCCGCCCCTGCTCGCGGTCGCCCAGCACACCGGACGCGACGGCGCGGCCGTCGTCCGCGCTCTCGCGACCGCCTACGAGGTGCAGATCGATCTCGTCCGCGCGATCTCGCTGCACAAGCACAAGATCGACCACGTCGCGCACCTCGGCCCCTCGGCCGCCGCCGGCATCGGCACGCTGCTCGACCTCGACCAGGAGACCATCTACCAGGCCATCGGCCAGGCCCTCCACACCACCACCGCCACCCGCCAGTCGCGCAAGGGCGAGATCTCGACGTGGAAGGCGCACGCCCCCGCCTTCGCCGGGAAGATGGCGGTCGAGGCCGTCGACCGCGCGATGCGCGGCGAGACCAGCCCGTCCCCCATCTACGAGGGCGAGGACGGCGTCATCGCCTGGATGCTCGGCGGACCGGATGCCACCTACGACGTGCCGCTCCCCGCCGAGGGCGAGTCCAAGCGCGCCATCCTCGATTCGTACACGAAGGAGCACTCGGCCGAGTACCAGGCGCAGGCGTGGATCGACCTCGCGCGACGCCTCGGCACGCAGCGTCCCGAGCTGCGCGACCCGGCGAACGTGGCATCCATCGTCCTGCACACCAGCCACCACACGCACTACGTGATCGGCTCGGGCTCCGGAGATCCGCAGAAGTACGACCCGACCGCGTCGCGCGAGACGCTCGACCACTCGATCCCGTACATCTTCGCCGTCGCCCTCCAGGACGGCGCGTGGCACCACGTCGACTCGTACACGCCCGAGCGCGCGGGCCGCGACGACACCGTCGCGCTGTGGCACAAGGTCACGACCGACGAGGATGCCGAGTGGACGCGCCGCTACCACTCCGAGGATCCGCACGAGAAGGCGTTCGGCGGTCGCGTCGTGATCACCCTCGCCGACGGATCCGTGGTCGAGGACGAGATCGCCGTCGCCGACGCCCACCCGCTCGGCGCCCGCCCCTTCGTCCGCGAGGACTACGTGCGCAAGTTCCGGCTGCTCGCCGAACCGGTGCTGCTGCCCGAGGAGATCGAGCGCTTCCTCGACCTGGCCCAGCGCCTGCCCGAGCTCACCGCCGACGAGGTGCTGCAGCTCACGATCGTGGCCAAGCCCGGCGTCCTGGCCCTCGCCCCCGCCCCGAAGGGGTTGTTCTGATGCTGTACGCCCAGACCACCCCGGCCGAGAAGCGTCGCGCGCTNCGCGCACCATCCAGACGCTGGAGGACGCGGGGCTCGCCGGCACTCACATCGAGGACCAGGTCAACCCGAAGCGGTGCGGCCACCTCGACGGCAAGAGCGTCGTGGATGCCGACACCGCGATCAAGCGCATCCGCGCGGCCGTCGACGCCCGTCGCGACCCGGACTTCCTCGTCATCGCCCGTACCGACGTGCGGGCCGTGGAGGGCCTGGATGCCGCGATCGACCGCGCGAAGGCCCTGGTCGACGCCGGCGCCGACGCGGTGTTCCCCGAGGCAATGGGCGACCTCGGCGAGTTCGAGGCCATGCGCACGGCGCTGGACGTGCCGATCCTGGCGAACATGACGGAGTTCGGGAAGTCCGACCTCTTCTCCACCGACCAGCTGCGCGGCGTCGGCGTGAACATGGTCATCTGGCCCGTGTCGCTCATGCGCCTGGCGATGGGTGCCGCCGGACGGGGCCTGGACGCCCTGGCATCCGAAGGGCACCTACGCGAGCATCTCGGCGAGATGCAGCACCGCGCCGACCTGTACGACCTCATCGACTACGAGCACTACACGCGCTTCGACGCGAACGTGTTCGACTTCACCGTCACCGATGACCGAGCCACGAGGGAGTGAGCATGACCGACGTCGAGATCAAGAAGGGCCTGGCCGGGGTGACGGTGGACTACACCGCCGTCAGCAAGGTCAACCCCGAGACCAACAGCCTGCTCTACCGCGGATACCCCGTGCAGGAGCTCGCCGCGACGCAGTCGTTCGAAGCCGTCGCGCTGCTGCTGTGGAACGGTGAGCTCCCGACAGCCGAGGAGCTGCGGGAGTTCGAGGAGTACGAGCGGTCGCACCGAGAGCTCGACCCGGCCGTCCGCACCACGATCGACCTGCTTCCCCTCGACGCGCACCCGATGGACGTGCTTCGCACCGCGGTGTCCATCGTCGGCGCATCCGCCGCCGATGTCGAGGACAACTCTCCCGCTGCCGACCTCGCGAAGGCGAAGCTGCTCTTCGCGAAGATCCCCGCGATGGTCGCGTACGACCAGCGCCGCCGACGCGGCGAGGACCCCGTCGAACCGCGGGCCGACCTCGAGTACGCGCGCAACTTCCTCTGGATGACGTTCGGTGACGAGGCCGACGAGGTCGTCGTGCGCGCCTTCGCGGTGTCTCTGGTGCTGTACGCCGAGCACTCCTTCAACGCGTCCACCTTCACGGCGCGCGTGATCACCTCGACCACCGCCGACCTGTACTCCGCGGTCGTGGGGGCCATCGGCGCACTGAAGGGCGCCCTGCACGGCGGTGCCAACGAGGCCGTGATGCACATCCTCGACGAGATCGGCTCGGCCGAGAACGTCGGGCCGTGGCTGGATACCGCCCTTGCCGAGAAGCGCAAGATCATGGGCTTCGGGCACCGCGTCTACAAGAAGGGCGACTCGCGCGTCCCGACGATGAAGGCCGCCCTCGATACCCTCGTCGAGCACTACGGCGCAGACGACCTGGCCGCGCTGTACGACGCGCTCGAGGCGGAGTTCGTCGGCCGCAAGGGCATCTACCCCAACCTCGACTACCCGTCCGGGCCGGCCTACCACCTCATCGGCTTCGACACCCCCACCTTCACGCCGCTGTTCGTCGCCGCCCGCGTGACCGGGTGGACGGCGCACATCATCGAGCAGGCGGCGTCCAATGCCCTCATCCGCCCGCTCTCGACCTACAACGGTCCGGATGAGCGGCACATCGACGGCTACGTCGCCACCGCGGCGGACCGGGAGGCCGCGGAACGCGACGCCGAAGCGCGTTAGCCCGGATCAGGCGACGGTGAAGACGACCTCGACCTCGACGGGGCTGTCCAGCGGCAGCACCGGCACACCGACCGCCGACCGCGCGTGCGCCCCGGCCTCGCCGAAGACCTCGCCGAGGAACTCACTGGCGCCGTTGATGACGCCGGGCTGGCCGGTGAACTCGGGAACGGATGCCACGAACCCGGTGATCTTCAGGACACCGGTGAGGTTGTCGACGCCGCCGACGAGCGACGCGGCGGCCGCGAGGGCGTTGAGGGCGCACTGACGGGCATAGGTCTTGGCATCCGCCGGCGAGACCAGTCCCTCTGCCTCGCCGACCTTGCCGGTCGCGGGGAGCGACCCCTGCACCATGGGCAGCTGACCGGACGTGTAGACGAGGTCACCGTGGCGCTTCGCGGGGATGTACGCGGCGACCGGGGGAACGACGCCGGGCAGCTCGACCCCGAGCTCGGCCAGGCGCTCCGAGACGCTCACTGCTGACCCTCGAACTGGCGCGCGGCGGTCGCGGCGGCACCGAGACCGGCGTTGGCCTCGCCACCACCGGTGGGACGCTTGAAGTAGGCGACGAGACCCCCCTCGGGTCCGGTCACGACCTGGACGAGTTCCCACCCCTGCTTGCCCCAGTTGTTGAGGATCGCGGCGGTGTTGTGGATCAGCAGCGGCGTGGTGAGGTATTCCCACGTGGTCATCGGGGCTCCCGGCGGGTCGGCTCGGCTCTCGAGCGAGAGGGTGGACGCGAACGCGCGAGCGCACGCCTTCGAGGCATCGCCCAGCAACGTCGCTTAGCATCAAGCCTATGCCTGAGAACAAACGTACGGCCAGCGGCGCCCTCGGCGGCATCGTCGGCCTCGTCGGCCTGAGCGCGGCCGCCGGCGTCCTCGTGACCGCGGCAGTGACCCCGGCGATCGCCGTTTCGGGCCTGGCGGCGTCGAGCGCGATCACGATCTTCGACAACATGCCGAGCTACCTGGAGCCCGACCGGCTCATGCTCCCCACGACTCTCATGGCGGGCGACCAGGTGCTGGCGAAGTTCTACGACCAGAACCGCTCGCCCGTGACCTTCACCCAGGTCAACACGGTGATGTACGACGCGGTGCTGTCCTCCGAAGACCCCCGCTACTACCAGCACGGCGGCGTCGACCTGATCGGAACCACCCGCGCTCTGCTCAGCAACGCGGCCGGTAACGACACCCAGGGTGGATCCTCGATCAGCCAGCAGTACGTCAAGAACGTGCTGGTGCAGCGCTGCGAGCGCGATGCACGCGCCACCGAGGCCACGGAAGCCACCGACACCTCCCCCGCGATGCCCGCAATGACGCGCGACGAAGCGCTGCAGGCGTGTGCCGAGGAAGCGATCACGGCCTCGGGCGTCGAGGGGTACCAGCGCAAGCTGCAGGAGATGCGCTACGCCGTGCAGCTCGAGAAGCAGTACACGAAGGACGAGATCCTCCTCGGCTACCTCAACATCGCGAACTTCGGCGGTGTGACCTACGGCATCGACGCCGCGGCCAAGCGGTACTTCAACGTCTCGGCCGCCGACCTGAACATCGGGCAGGCGGCGATCCTCGCCGGCATGGTGCAGAACCCGAACCGATTCCGGCTCGACCTCCCCGAGGGCTCGATCTACGACGCCGACGGTGTCGCCTACAACAAGCAGGCCGACGGCTCGATCGACGATGTCGCCCAGGGCACCATCCAGGCCCTCTACACGCTGCGCGACAACGGCGAGATCACGCAGGATCAGCTCGTCGCGGCGGCCGACGCGTACAGCGAGACGAAGGGGCGTCAGCTCTACGTCCTCAGCCGCATGGAGGAGGACGGCAAGATCACGCACGAGCAGTACGTGCAGTACGCGCTCGAGCCGATCTCCCCCAGCCTGACGTCCACCGAGCAGGGATGCGGTGTCTCACAGGCTCCGTACTTCTGTCAGCTCGTGGTCGCCACGATCCTCAGCGACCCCGCGTTCGGCGCGGAGCCCGACGATCGCCTTCGGGCCCTGCGTCAGGACGGACTCACCGTTCAGACGACGCTCGACCTGCGGATGCAGGAGGCGGCCCAGAACGCCATGAACGATGTCGTCCCGGCGAGCGATGACCGCCTGAGGCTCGGCTCGACGGCTCTCAGTCTGGAAGCCAAGACCGGCCGCCTGCTCGCCGTGGCGCAGAACACCCGATTCACGCAGGACCCCACGCAGGCCGAGAGCGATCCGTCGTACAGCTCGATCGTGTTCGCCGGCGACAGCGACATCGGTGGCTCGATCGGCTTCAGCGCAGGATCGACGTTCAAGCTCTTCACTCTGGTCGACTGGCTCGAGAAGGGTCGCTCGCTCAACGAGCAGTTGAACGGACGCCTGCAGCCGGTTCCGAACATGAAGAACTCGTGTCAAGGCGACTGGATCAACACCACCCGCTACCAGATCAACAACTTCGACGAGAACCCGGGCTACTACGGTACGCCGCTGCGATTCACCCGCGAATCGCTCAACACGGGCTACTTGGCCATGGCCGCCCAGCTCGATCTCTGCGACATCGCCAAGGTCGCCGACAAGATGGGCGTCGGCACGACCGGTAACGGCAAAGAGATCACGATGTCGGTGGCCAACCAGATCATCGGTAGCGACAACGTCTCGCCCCTGGCGATGGCGGGCGCGTTCGCCACGGTCGCGAACGGCGGCTCGCACTGCCAGCCCAAGCTGATCGACAAGGTGACGGATGCCGACGGCGCGGAGCGCCCGATCCCGGAGCGCACGTGCGAGACGGTCCTCACGCCCGAGGTCGCGGCGACCGCCGCCTTCGCGCTCCAGGGCGTCATGGACAGCGGCGGAACGGGTGCCACGGCGAACCCGCGGGACGGCACACCCGTGCTCGGCAAGACCGGTACCCACGAGGCCCACGAGACGTGGATGATCGAGTCGTCGTCCAACGTCACGACCGCGGTCTGGGTGGGCAACTGGGACGGCGGCCAGGAGACGCTGTTCCGCAAGTACGCCAACGGATACCAGCTCAGCGACATGCGCTACGCGGTGGCCCGTCAGCTGCAGAGCGCGGCTGACGAGTTCTACGGCGGCGACCGCTTCCCCAATCCCGCGCAGAACCTTCTGCGGGTGCAGTTGCGCGATGTTCCGAACGTCGTGGGTCGCAGCATCGACGATGCGCGGTCGGCGTTGCAGGGCGCAGGCTTCAGCGTGACGGTGGGCTCCCCCGTGGACGCGGAGTTCGGGGGCGACCGCGTGGCCGCTCAGGACCCGAGCGGATCCGCTCCCGCCGGGGCGTCCATCACGATCAGCCCCGGAAACGGCCAGGGTGGAACGGTTCCCGACGTCACGGGCCGAGACTACAACGCTGCGCAAGCCGCGCTGAGGTCGGCCGGGTTCACCAACCTCTCCGTCAACTGCACAACGGACGCGGCAGCACCCGACGAAGCCCGGGTCACGGGAACGAACCCCAGCGGCGGGACCGCCGCCAACAAGGGCACCGCGATCGTTCTCGAGGTCGTGAAGAAACAGTGCCAGCAGTGACGCATCCCGTCGCGAAAGCCGCCCTCGCGCCCCTCGGGGTTGCGGGGGCGGCCGCTGTCGGCGCGGCGGTGTGGGGCATGGGCGTCGAGCGCTACCTGTTCACCGTCCGTTACCACGCGTTGCGCGTCCTCCCGAAGGGATCCGACGCGGTGCGCGTGCTCCACGTCTCCGACGCGCACATGGCACCGTGGCAGCACCGCAAGCAGGACTGGATGGAGCGGCTCGTCGAGCTGTCGCCCGACCTCGTCGTCAACACGGGCGACAACCTCGGTCACCGTGACGGGCTCACCGGCATCCGGACCGCGTTCGCCCCCCTGCGCGGAGTGCCGGGGCTCGTCGTGCACGGCTCGAACGACTATCAGGAGCCGTCGCCGCGCAATCCGCTCCGCTACTTCCTCGGCCCCTCGGGCACCCTGCCCGAATACAAGCACCTCGACGTCGACGCGCTCGACCGATTCTTCACCGACGACCTCGGCTGGAGCATCCTCGACGACACGGCGGTCTCGCTCGAGGTCAAGGGGCTTCGGATCACGGCGTTCGGTGTCAACGACGCCCACCGCAACTGGGACAAGCCCGAACTCATCCCTCCCGTCCTGTCGGGCCTGGATGCCGCCGACCTCACGCTCGGCGTGATGCACGCCCCGTACCGGCGCACGCTCGACCGCTTCGTCGATCTGGGTGCCGACCTTCTGCTGGCCGGCCACACGCACGGCGGGCAGGTACGTGTTCCGTTCAGCCGCAAGGCGCTCGTGTCGAACTGCGACCTTCCCCTCGACCAGGCGCGCGGACTCAGCGCGTGGACGCGTGACGGCCGCGCCGTCCCGCTGAACGTCAGCGCCGGCCTCGGACACTCGATCTACGCGCCCGTGCGCTTCGCGTGCCGGCCGGAGGCGACCCTGCTCACGCTGCTGCCGCGCTGACCCCTCCTCCCCCGCTCGCGAAAGGGTCGATCCATTCACGGATCGACCCTTTCGGCCGTTACGGGCAGCCCGCGAAACCGCATGATCGAGTCTCCTCGACCGAAGGGACACTCGATGCACCACCCTCCTCCGCGCCGACGCCGCCTCGCGCTGGCCGCTTTCGCCTTCACCCTCGCCGCCGCCGGGCTCGTAGTCGGTCCGACACTCGTGGCCTCCCCCGCTGAGGCCGCCGATCGTGGGAGCGGGTTCGGCACCTGGGCACCGCTGTCACTCACCGGGTGGCATGGCTCGATGCGCGTCGGCGACGTGCACACGTACTGCATCCACCCCGGCTTGCCGGTGGCGACCGGCCCCACGACCGACCTCGGGGTGCGCACCGACGTGAACGGGCTGTCCCCGCAGCAACTCGTCTCGATCAACCACCTCGTGACGACCTACGGGCAGACCGACGACCCGGTGCAGGCCGCCGCCGTCGGCTGGGCGGTGAAGATCATCGTCGACCGCGACACGTCGCTGCACGCGTGGGGATACGAAGGCGACTCCGTGCGGGAGGGGATCGATTACATCCTGCGGCGCGCGAGTCCCGAGAACAGCGTGGCCGTCCAGGACCGCACCGAGCGCTACCTCGCCGAGGCCGCGGAGATCCGCGTCCCGCGGGTCGGCGGAGCGATCACGCTCACAACGGATCCGAGCGACCCGACACGCGGCACCATCACGGCGGACGTCGACCCGGATGCCACCGGCGGACTCCACCTCGACGGGGCCGTCTTCGCCGATTCCGGTTCCGCCGACCGCGCTGCGGTCGCACCCGGAGTGGCGTACCCGATCCTCGCGTCGCCCCCGGCGAACACCGACGGGCGCCCGTACACCGTGCGTGCTCGTGGCGCTTTCACGGTGCGCTCCGCCGCGATCCGGTACTTCAGCACGCCCGGCCAGCAGGAATCCGCCGGTCCCGCCGAACCCACACGCTTCGACCTCACCGCGGAAGATGCCGCCGCGCGACCCGTCCGCTTCTCCCCGCGCATCCGGACGGACGCCCGCCTCGAGGACGGGCGTTTCGTCGACGCCGTGACGTTTTCTTCAGGGGAAGGTGTGTGGCCGCGCTCCGCGGACGGCACATTCGTGCGCCTGCGCGCACGGGCCGACGTGTACCGGACCGGGACGTTCCCCGCCGAGTCGGCGACCATCCCGGACGGCCTCGAGCCCATCGCCCGCCTCGAGCTGACGACCGACCCCGTCACGGGGGCCGGAACGTACACCGCCGCCACGGACCCTCTCCCCGGACCGGGCGTCTACACCGCCGTGTGGCGCATCGAACGCGCCGACCAGGATGCCGCCACGGTCCCCCACCTGCCCGGACGATTCTCCTGGGTCGAGCGGTTCGCCTCGCCCGCCCAGACGGAACAACTCGTGGCGCCGCCACCCACGTCCGCTCCCGCCGCGACTCCGACCGTGACGCCGACGGTCGCGCCGCCGCCCGCCGAGAAGCCCGCGACCGCGGCGCTCGCGACGACGGGCGCATCGACCGCGGGCCTGGCCACCGGCGGTGGCATCGCCGCCGTCACGATGGCGGCCGGCGTCGCCGCCATCGTGCTCGCCCGGCGTCGTCCGCGGGCGCGCGCCTGAGACGGGAGCGTGACGCGTCGGGCGGGCGCGGGGCGACTCACGACGCGCCCGCCCGGCGCCCCGGTTCGGACCACGCCCGCGAACGGGGTAGACTTACATGGTTGCTCACGGGGTGTGGCGCAGCTTGGTAGCGCGCGTCGTTCGGGACGACGAGGCCGCAGGTTCAAATCCTGTCACCCCGACCAGTGATGACCGGCATTCCGGCGACGAAGAGGGCTCCGCGATTACGCGGAGCCCTCTTCGGTTTCAGCGGTGGACACCGTGCCGTCAGGGCATCCCCGCGCCTTCGGTCGCAGCCCGACGACGGGCGGGATCGGTCACCCAGTACATCGTTCCGGCGACCAGACGGCGTGGGAGGACGGTCACGAGCCAGGCCCCGAGAGCGTTGCCCGACCCGTCGACGACGCTCGGCCCAGGACGACGCCGCTGGAGATGCGTGAGGGCCGTGTCCACGACCTGCTCGGGAGCACGCATCCGCGCTCCGGCGGTCGCATCGTCGGTCCCGACGACGGCGTTGAACTCGGTGCTCGTTGCGCCCGGGGAGAGGGCGAAGACCGTCACGCCCGCTGCGCGCGATTCGGCCCACAGAGACTCCGTGAAACTCAGCACGAAGGCCTTGGCCGCCCCGTAGACCGCCATGCGGGGCGTCGGGGCGTACGCCGACATGCTGGCGACATTGATGAGGAATCCCGACCCCGCCGCGATGAGGCCGGGGAGGAAGGCGCGACTGAGCTGCACGGGTCCCGTGACGTCCACGGCGAGTTCTTGCGCCAGTCGTTCCGGATCCTCGTCGACGAAGTGCCCGAAGGAGCCGAACCCCGCGTTGTTGATGACTGCCGTGACGCGCAGGCCCGCGCGCTCCACCTCGGACCGCAGGTCTTCGCCCGCCGTGGACGTTCCGAGATCCTGGGCGATCGGTGTCGCCGAGATGCCGTGCACCTGTCGGAGTTCTGCCGCCAGACGCTCCAGGCGGTCGCGGCGACGCGCGACGAGGATGACATCCGACCCGCGTGCGGCCAGCGCGTGCGCGAACGCGGCACCGATCCCCGAGGATGCCCCGGTGATCAGAACGGTCTGAGTGGCGAAATCGATTCGAGGCACGGCTGTCCTTCGGTTGAGAGCGAACGTAAGGGAACCGTATGCCTACTTGGCACTCAGTGTCAATCAGGCATTTAGGGTAGGGTCGGTGCATGGAGACCGAACCGTCCCTTTGGGAACGCTCACGGCAGGCCGTCTACGGTGAGATCACCCGCGTCGCGATGCGGCTCTTCCTGGATCAGGGTTTCGAGCAGACGACGATCGATCAGATCGCCGCCGCGGCCGGCATCTCACGCCGCTCCTTCTTCCGCTACTTCGGCACGAAAGAGGACGTCCTTCTCGGCGATCTCGCCCGTGACGGCGAGCGGGTGCGCGACGCACTCCACGACATCCCCTCCGAGGTCGGCCCGTGGGACGCGCTGCGGCGCGCACTCGCCTCGGTGCACGCGCGCGCGCAGAGCTCGGATGATCTCTTGAAGATCGCGCGGATGATGTACGACACCCCCTCCCTCCGCAGCCGCAGTGCGGAGAAGCATCTCCACTGGCACGCGCTCCTGCTGCCCGATATCCGCGAGCGCCTGGGCCAGGATGCCGACGACCTCGGCGCCACCGCGATCATCGCCGCCGCCATCGCCTGCCTCGATACCGCCGGCGAGGCGTGGGCACGTAGCGGAGGGCGGATGGACCTCGCCGATCTCTACGATCGTGCTGTCGCCGCCGTTCGTGGTTCCGCGGCGCCGGCCTCCGGCTGAAGCGAGGCGCTCGGCGGCATCGCCCCCTCCGCTACGATTGCTTCCAGTCCCGGCCCGCACGGCGCTACGCGCTCGGCGTCGAGACCGACAGCAGCGAGGCTCCCCCGTCGGGAGCCTCTGTTGTGTCGAGATACCGACCTCACCGCCCTCAGGAGCACCGTGCCCGATACCTCGCCCCGTCTCGTCGCCTTCGACCTCGACGACACTCTCGCCCCGTCGAAGACCGCGATCGACCCGCGCATGGGCGACTTGCTGCTCACCCTCGCCGAGCGCGTCGAGGTCGCCATCATCTCGGGCGGCCAGCTCCAGCAGTTCAAGGCCCAGGTCGTCGAGCGTCTCCCCGAGACCGACTCGGCCCTGCTCTCTCACCTGCACCTCATGCCGACGTGCGGCACCCAGTACTACCGGCTGAGCGGTGATGGCATCCAGACGGTGTACGCCCACTCGCTGACCGACGACGAGAAGCAGCGCGCCCTGAGCGCCGTTCGCGAAGAGGCCGAGAGGCTCGGGTTGTGGGAAGCCGAACCGTGGGGCGAGATCCTCGAGGACCGCGGGTCGCAGATCACGTTCTCGGCCCTCGGACAGACCGCACCCCTCGAGGCGAAGATGGCGTGGGATCCCACGGGCGAGAAGAAGAACACTCTGCGCGAGGCCGTCGCCGCCCGCATCCCCGACCTCGAGGTGCGCTCGGGCGGTTCGACGTCCGTCGACATCACCCACCGCGGCATCGACAAGGCCTACGGCATGCGTCAGCTGGCCGACGCCACGGGCATCCCCCTCGACGACATGCTCTTCGTCGGCGACCGACTCGACCCGGATGGCAACGACTACCCGGTCCTGGCAATGGGCGTCGAGTGCCACGCGGTGCACGGGTGGGAAGACACCGCCGACTATCTCGAGGCGCTCATCCCCACGCTCCCCGCCCGGAGCTGAGGCTCAGAGGATCTTGCCGATCGGCTCGCGCTTCTCGGCCTGGAACCTGTCCTCGGTGCGGCCGTAGGCCCAGTAACCCGACAGCGACACCTGCGACCGGTCGAGCGACCAGTCGATGAAGAACAGCTCGCGCAGGGCTTTCATGGCCTCGCGCTCCCCGTGCGCGAACACCTGTCCGCGCCCCTCGGGTACCGGCCAGGCCGCGACGGCCTCCACCAGCACGCGAGAGGTGCCGGCCGCTGCATCGCCCCGGTGCAGCCACACGATCTCGACCCCGGCGGGAGCCGCGAGCGACACCTCGTCCGCGACGCCGGCGACCTCGAGGAACGCGGTCCCGCGCGCGTCCGCGCCGAGCGCCTCCAGCGACGCCGCGATCGCGGGAAGGGCCGACTCGTCACCGGCGAACAGATGCCAGGATGCCGCGGGGTCGGGCGCGTACCCTCCCCCCGGCGACGACACGACGAGCCGATCCCCGGGCTGCGCCCGGGCCGCCCACGGACCCGCGAGGCCCTCGTCGCCATGCACGACGAAGTCGATCGCCAGCTCATCGCCCGCCACGCGGCGGACCGTGTACGTGCGGGTGACGGGGAGGTCGCCCGGTGCCAAGGTTTCGCGCAGAGCCGCCAGGTCGTAGGGCGGCTCGAGCCCGAGCTCGGGCTTGGCGAAGGTGATCTTGACGTAGCGGTCGGTGTGCGGGCTCTCGCGGAACGCGGTGAGATCGGCTCCCCGGGCGTGGACACGCACCAGGTGCGGCGTCAGTCGCTCGGTCGAGACGACCTCGAGAACGTGCTGCGGACGCGGCGGGCGCGCGGGACGGTCGTTCACGCGGCACCCACTCCCACCGAATCGCTCGCGCGCAGCGCCTCGGCGACCTGCGTGGAGTATCCCGAGATGTGCGCACGGACCCGGTCGCGCGCCGCCGCGGCGTCCCCCGAGGCGACGGCATCGACGATGGAGCGATGCTCGGACCGCAACCGCGCGGACGTCCCCTCCCAGTCGTCGAGCACGGCCGCCCCGGCCTGCGTGTACGACTCGATCGAGCTGCGGAGTCCGGCCATCATCGCCGCGACCACGGCGTTCCCCGACGCCTCCGCAAGGGCCTGGTGAAAGCGGGCGTCGAGCGCGAGGAACTCCTCGCGCCGCAGAGCGTCGGCGTCCATGGCATCCAGGATGCCGTCGACCTCGGCGAGGTCGGCCGAGGTGTGTGCGAGCGTTTCGGCGATGTCGCACTCCAGCACGATGCGCGTGCGCACGACGTCGGCGAGGGGGAAGCCGTTGGCCGCGACCTGGAGGCGCAGGAACGCGGCGAGCCCGCCGCGCGGCGTCGTCACGATCATGGCCCCCGATGACGGGCCCGACCCCGTTGCGGTGCGCACGACACCGAGGACTTCGAGCACGCGAATCGCCTCGCGAACGCTGGAGCGCCCGACGCCGAGCTGGGCGGCGAGTTCGCGCTCGGGCGTCAGCCGGGCGCCGGGCGCGAGACGCCCCTCCCGCAGGTCGCTCTCGATGCGCTCCAGCACGACCTGCCACGCACGCAGTTCGGAATCCGGCACGGTGCCCCCTCCACGGACGACAGGCGACGTCGTGTGGCCTGACCACACCACCTTAGGCACGACCGATCAGGCGTCTGCGGGGGTTGCGTACCCGGCGGGATTGCGGGTCTGCCAGTTCCAGTAGTCGCGGCAGGCGTCGTCAATCTCGAGGCGCGTGCGCCATCCGAGCACCTCGGCCGCCTTGGTGGGGTCGCAGTAGGTCGCCGCGACATCGCCGGGACGGCGGGCGAGGAACTTCTTCGGAAGCTCGCGGCCGACCGCCTTCTCGAACGAGGCGACCAGCTCGAGAACGCTCACGGGGCGACCGGTGCCGAGATTGAAGACCTGATGCCCCGGCTGCGCCTGCTCGAGCGCCACGACGTGTCCCTCGGCGAGGTCGACGACGTGGATGTAGTCGCGCAGCCCCGTGCCGTCGGGGGTGTCGTAGTCGTCGCCGAACACGCCGATCTCGTCGAGCGTGCCGATCGCCACGCGCGAGACGAACGGCATGAGGTTGTTCGGGATGCCGGCGGGGTCTTCGCCGATCAGCCCGGACGGGTGCGCGCCGACGGGGTTGAAGTAGCGCAGCACGGTCACGTTCAGGTCGGGGTTCACTCGGGCGACGTCGGCGAGAACGACCTCGTTCATGCGCTTGGATTTGCTGTAGGCGTTGGAGAGGTCGACGCTCGTCGTCGACTCCTCGGTGAACGGCAGATCGGCCGGGTCGGAGTAGACGGTGCCGGTGCTCGAGAACACGAACGAGCGGATGCCACGGGCGATGCCCACACGCAGCAACGCGAACGTCGAGTCGAGGTTGTTGGCGTAGTACTCCAGCGGCTTCTGCGTCGACTCCCCGACGGCTTTGAAAGCAGCGAGATGGACGATCGCGTCGATGGGCCCGTGCTCGTCGAACACGCTCGCGACGACAGCATCATCGGCCGCGTCGCCCACGACGAGCGGAGCGGGCTTACCCGTGATCTGCTCGACCCGCTCCGCGGCGACGGGGTGGGTGCCCGACAGGTCGTCGAGCAGGACCACGTCGTGACCGGCCTCGAGGAGGGCGACGGCGGTATGGGTTCCGATGTAACCGGCACCGCCGGCCAGAAGTACGCGCATGCTCTCAGGCTATCGGCCGCCGCCGACGCCGGCGGGCGGCTCAGCGTCCGTCGAGCCGCCCGCCGGACTCCCGCAAGTAGCACGCCGCGCACATCGACTCGTAGGTCACTTCGCCCGCGATCCGACCTTCGTCGATCGCGACCTGATCGCCGTCGAAGACGAAGCGGCCGCCGACGAGCCGGGCGTTGAACACGGCCTTGCGACCGCACCGGCAGATGGTCTTGAGCTCTTCCAGGCTGTGGGCGATCTCGAGCAGGCGCGCGGAACCCGGGAAGGCGTCCGTGCGGAAGTCGGTGCGGATGCCGTAGGCGAGGACCGGGATGCCGTCGAGCACCGCGATGCGCAGGAGGTCGTCGACCTGCTCGGCGGTGAGGAATTGCGCCTCATCGACGAGCAGACACGCCACCGGCGCCTTCCCGGCCGCCTCGTGGAACACGGCACGGAGGTCGTCGTCGGGTGCGACGAGGAAGTCGACCGTGCGCGAGACCCCCAGACGGCTGTCGATCTGATCGGCACCCTTCGTGTCGATCTCGGGCTTGGCGAGGAGGACCCGCTGCCCGCGCTCCTCGTAGTTGTACGCTGCCTGCAGCAGCGCCGTCGACTTGCCGGAGTTCATCGCTCCGTAGCGGAAGTACAGCTTCGCCATGGACGGCTCAGGCGTTGATCCCGAGCGCCTGGGCCGTGGCATCCAGTTCGGCGCGCGCCGCGTCGGGACGCGTGTTCAGCGTCTCGCCGTAGCTCGGGATGAGCTGACGCAGGCGCGGCTCCCACTCGGGCATGCGCTCGGGGAAGCACGTCTTGATCAGGCCCAGCATGATCGACACGGCGGTGGAGGCCCCCGGCGAGGCGCCGAGGAGACCCGCGATCGAGTGATCGGCGGAGGTAACGACCTCGGTGCCGAACTGCAGTACGCCGCCCTTGTCCTTGTCGCGCTTCATGACCTGCGCGCGCTGGCCGGCATCGA
Organism: Microbacterium enclense; assembly: GCF_004022425.1. Taxonomy (GTDB): domain Bacteria; phylum Actinomycetota; class Actinomycetes; order Actinomycetales; family Microbacteriaceae; genus Microbacterium; species Microbacterium enclense_A. Next base: position 39,706 of record NZ_RBZY01000012.1, read on the forward strand.
GCAACTCCCAGTCCTCGGCCCGGGCGGTCGGCATGAACTCGCGGAGGCTCTCGACCTTCTTCGCGTGGCTCTTGAGCAGCTCGCTGATGAGGTACTTCAGCAGGCTCGGGTTGTCGATGGCGACCTTCAGCATCGGAAGGATGTTGTGGGGGCGCACCTGAGTGACGATGTCGAGCATCGACCCGTTCTTGAGGAACTTCGGGCTGAACGTCGCGAACGGACCGAACAGCAGCGAGGTCTCGCCGTCGACGACGCGCGTGTCGAGGTGCGGCACCGACATCGGGGGCGCACCCACCGATGCCTGCGAGTACACCTTCGCCTTGTGCTGGGCCACGATCGCGGGGTTGGAGGTCTTCAGCCACTGCCCGCCGATGGGGAACACACCGTAGCCCTTGATCTCGTCGATGCCCGAGCGCTGCAGGAGCTTCAGTGCCCAGCCGCCGGCGCCGACGAAGACGAACTTCGCGGTGATCGAACCCGGGGTGTGACCGATGGTGTGACGGTAGGAGACGTCCCACCGGCCGTCCTTGCGCTTCTTGAGTTTCTTGACCTCGTGGTTCGTGACGACCTCGACGCCCTTCTCGCGGAGCCCGTCGAAGAGCTGGCGCGTCAACGACCCGAAATCCACGTCGGTGCCCGCCGGGACGCGCGTGGCCGCGAACGGCTCCCCCTTGCGGCGCTTCTGCATGAGCAACGGCGCCCACTGGTTGATGACGCGGGAGTCCTCGCTGTACTCGATACCGGCGAACAGCGGCTGCTGCTTCAGCACTTCGTAACGGCGGCGCAGGTACGCCACGTCCTTCTCGCCCCGGACGAACGTCATGTGCGGCGTGGGGTTGATGAAGGTCGACGGCTCGCCGAGGACGCCCTCGGATACGAGCGACGCCCAGAACTGCCGGCTCTGCTGGAACTGCTCGTTGATGGTGACGGCCTTCGAGGGATCGAGCTCGCCGTTCGCCGTGTCGGGCATGTAGTTGAGCTCGCACAGCGCCGCGTGGCCCGTGCCGGCGTTGTTCCAGGCGTTCGAGCTCTCCTGCGCCACGTCGCTCAGACGCTCCAGCACGGCGATCTTCAGGTCGGGCTGCAGATCCTTCAGCATCGTGCCGAGGGTGGCGGACATGATGCCGCCCCCGATGAGGAGAACGTCGACGTTTTCAGTCACCCGTCGATTCTAGGTGCGGGGTACGAGGTGTCTCGACATCGAGAGATTCGTCGGTTCGATATCGAGACAACCCCGGGCCGCCGGCATCCGGATGCCAGGTGCCTAGGCGCGCGCGGAAAGCTCCTGCGCGACCAGCTCGGCGATCTGCACGGCGTTCAGCGCGGCACCCTTACGGAGGTTGTCGTTGCTGATGAACAGCACGAGTCCCCTGCCCTCGGGAGCCGACTGGTCGGCGCGGATGCGGCCGACGTAGCTCGGGTCGGTGCCGGCGGCCTGCAGCGGCGTCGGCACCTCTTCGAGGCGGACCCCGGGGGCCTCCGCGAGCAGCTCGCGCGCGCGCTCGGGCGTGATGTCGCGAGCGAACTCGGCGTTGATGCTCAGCGAATGCCCGGTGAAGACGGGGACGCGAACGCACGTGCCCGCGACGCGGAGGTCGGGGAGCTCGAGGATCTTGCGGCTCTCGTTGCGCAGCTTCTTCTCTTCGTCGGTCTCGTTGAGGCCGTCGTCGACGAGGTTGCCCGCGAACGGGATGACGTCGAAAGCGATGGGCGCGACGTACTTCTCGGGTTCGGGGAAGTCGAGCGCCGAGCCGTCGCGGACGAGCCGCTCGACACCGCCCTGCGCGAGGACACCCTCGACCTGGCCGAGCAGCTCCTGCGCACCGGCGAGCCCGGACCCCGAAACCGCCTGATAGGTGCTGACGATGAGCCGCTCGAGCCCCGCCTCGGCGTCGAGGACCTTGAGGACCGGCATCGCGGCCATCGTGGTGCAGTTCGGGTTGGCGACGATGCCCTTCTTGGCCTCGGCGATCGCGTGCGGGTTGACCTCGCTCACCACGAGCGGCACTTCGGGGTCCATGCGCCAGGCGCTCGAGTTGTCGATGACGAGCGCGCCCGCGTCGGCGAATCGGGGGGCGTGTGCGCGCGAGCCCGTGGCACCGGCCGAGAACAGCGCGACGTCGATCCCGGCGGGATCGGCCGTGGCGACGTCTTCGACGACGATCGAGTGGCCGCCGAAGTCGAGCGACGTGCCCGCCGAGCGCGCCGTGGCGAACAGGCGCAGCTCACGGATCGGGAACGACCGCTCACCCAGAATCTCCAGCATGACGGAGCCGACCTGGCCGGTGGCGCCGACGACGGCGAGCGAGATTCCGGAATCGGAGATGCGGGTCATGCGAGGTCCTCGGGATTCGTGGGTGAGATCCAGATTCTAGCGGCCCGCGACACGCCGGTCCGGACTCACGCCAGCGCGGCCGCGCCGAACGAGACGCCGAACTGCACGCACCAGAGGTCGACCGAACGGAACACCGACAGGTCGGCGTCCGCGGGGATGTCGTAGAGCTGGTCGCCGAGGTTGCCCTTGATCGGGCCGAGATCGATGTGGTCGTATCCGGCCGCGGTGAACCAGCCGTCGCGGCCCTCGACCACGGGGCCGGCGCTCAACCACACGTGCACGTCGGGCCCGTTCGTCGTCTGGAGTCCGACGAGCGCGAGCTGACGCGAGCCGTCGGGGTTCTCGATCACACGCACCTGGCCGCTGGTCTCGTGCTCGTGGCTGATGAGCGACCCCGTGAGCAGATCGACGGGACCGGCGGGCGGTTCGGGGGTGACGACGTCGACGGGTTCGGCCGCCGGCTCCGACGCGACGGGGGCCGAGGCTACGGGGGTCGCTGCCGCGGGGATCTCGTCCTCCACGCGCACGTCGACGAACAGCAACCAGGGCTGGAACACGAGTCCCGCGATCACGGCGGCGACGAGGAGCGCTCCCCCGCCGATCCACCACCACCGCCGGTGTCGACCGCTTCCCGAGCGTGGCATCCCGCGTCCTCTCCTCCGCCCTGGGCGAAGAGTAGCGGGCGCCCCTTCGAGAGCGCTGAGAAGAGAACCGCGGAATCCGTCAGCGACCGGTGCCGGCGTGGACGGTCGCTTCAGCGTCACCGTCGAGACCGTACGCCGTGTGTACCAGGCGCGCGGCCTCGGCGAGATCGACGCCGCGTACGACCACCGAGATCCGGATCTCGGAGGTCGAGATCATCTCGATGTTGACGCCCGCCAGGCTCAGCGCCTCGAACAGCGTCGCCGAGACGCCGGAGTGCGTGCGCATGCCCGCACCGACGACCGAGAGCTTGCCGATCTGGTCGTCGTGCACGAGGCTCTCGAACCCGACCTCGGACTGCTCGGCCGCGAGGGCCTTCAGCGCCGTCGCGGCGTCGGTCTTGGGGAGCGTGAACGAGATGTCGGTGCGGCCGGTCGCGGCGGCGGAGACGTTCTGCACGATCATGTCGACGTTGGCGCCGGACTTCGCGACGATCTTGAAGATGTCGGCGGCCTTGCCCGGAACGTCGGGCACGCCGATGACGGTGATCTTCGCCTGGCTGAGGTCGGTGGCGACGCCGGCGACGATGGGCTCTTCCATGGTGGCTCCCTCGGGGACGAGCGGGGACTTCTTCGAGGCGTCGAGCACCCACGTGCCCTCGCCCGAGCTGAACGTGGACCGGGCGTGGATGAGCACGCCGTGGCGACGGGCGTACTCGACCGCGCGGATGTACAGCACCTTCGCACCGTTGGCGGCGAGCTCGAGCATCTCTTCGCTGCCGACGCGGTCGAGCTTGCGGGCCATCGGCACCACGCGCGGGTCGGCGGTGAAGATGCCGTCGACGTCGCTGTAGATCTCGCACACATCGGCGTTCAGGGCCGCGGCGAGCGCCACGGCGGTGGTGTCGGATCCCCCGCGACCGAGCGTGGTGATGTCGCGGGTGTCGCGGTTGAAGCCCTGGAAGCCGGCGACGATGACGATCGCGCCCTCGTCGAGCGCTTCGCGCAGGCGTACGGGCGTCACATCGACGATGCGGGCCGCGCCGTGCGTGGCATCCGTGATCATGCCGGCCTGGCTGCCGGTGAACGAGCGCGCCTCGAAGCCCATCGAGTGGATCGCCATGGCCAGCAGCGCCATCGAGATGCGTTCGCCGCTGGAGAGCAGCATGTCGAGCTCGCGCGGTGCGGGGATCGGCGCCACCTGACCGGCGAGGTCGAGAAGCTCGTCCGTAGTGTCGCCCATCGCGCTCACCGCCACGACGACCTCGTTGCCCGCGCGCCGCGTGTCGACGATGCGCTTGGCGACGCGCTTGATGCTCTCGGCGTCGGCGACGGAGGAACCGCCGTACTTCTGGACGATCAGCGCCATAAGAGGAACTCCCGGGAGGGTCGGGCGTCGGGATGCCACGACGGGGCGCTCGGATGCCGCGCCCGAGGGTTCATCTTAGAGGCGACCGCATGCCGCCGCCGCCATGCGGGGAGCGGGCAGCTGCCCGCGGATAGGATCGTGGCGTTCCATCCCCCTGTCTCCCGAGAGCGATCCGGATGTCCCCCACCCCCGCTCGATGGCTGTCGTCGCTGCGCCGTCTCGTCCACAGTGAAGAGACCCTCGCCCCCGAGACCCAGCTCCTCACCGTCATCGACGAGGGCCTGGCCACGCGCATCCTCGACCTCGCCATCCGCATCGGCGAGACGATGCTCGTCGTGGGCGCTCCGGCCAACGAAGTGACCCTAACGATCGTCCGTGTCTGCGGGGCCTACGGTTTGGACCCCGTCCACGTCGACGTCACCTACAACTCGATCACCATCGCGCACAGCCTCCCCGGCGCGGTGCACCCGACGACGCTGCTGCGGGTCGTCCGTGGGTCGGTGCCCGATCACGCGAAGCTGCAGCGGCTGCAGGCGCTGGTGAGCGAGATCACCGACGGCCTCGATCTCGAGGCCGCGATCGCCCGGTGCCGCGCCATCCGCCGGCTCCCCTTCCGCTACCGCCCGTCCGCCGTCGTCACCGCGCAGGCGACGCTGGCACTCGGCGTGGCGATCATGTTCGGTGCGAACTGGCTCGCCCTCATCCTCTCCTTCGTCGCCGCCGCTCTCGCCGCCACGACGCAGTCCCTGCTCGCGCGGGCGCGCGTGCCGTACTTCTTCGCGCAGATCGCGGGGGGCTTCGTCATCACGGTGGTCGCCGCGCTGTCTCCGCTGCTGCGCTCCACGGGGCTCGACGCGGCCACCGAGATCCGCCCGTCGGTGATCGTGGCATCCGGGATCGTGCTCATGCTCGCGGGCCTCACGGTGGTCGGGGCGGCCCAGGATGCCATCGACGGCTTCGCGCTCACCGCCACCGGGCGGATCCTCGAGCTCACGACGCAGACGCTCGGCGTGGTGCTCGGGATCCTCGCGGGGCTGGAGACCGTGCGGGTGCTCGGGCTCGGGATGTCGCCGCCGTCCATGGCGCTCCCGCTCGGACCGCTTCCGGTCCAGTTCGTCGGGGCCGCGGTCATCGCGATCGCGGTGGCGATCTACAACGGCGCGGGGGCACGGATCGTGCTCGTCAGTGCGGGCCTGAGCGTGGTGGCCTGGGTCGGCTACACGGGCGCGTCGGCCGTTGGCTTCGAGGTCGCGGCGGCCAGCGGTGTCGGAGCCTTCGTGGCCAGCTTCATCGGCGTCGTCGTGGCCTATCGCCTCCACGTGCCGTCGGTGGCGATCACGACCGCCGCGATCCTCCCCCTCGTGCCCGGAGCGGCCGTCTTCCGCGGGCTCCTCGGGATCGTGGAGTCCGGAGACGACCCCGCCGTGCTGATGACGGGCGTCACGACCCTCGCGGGCGCGGCGACGATCGGCATCGCCCTCGCCGTCGGCGCCTCGCTGGGCATCTACCTCGGCCAGCCCGTTCGGGCGACGCTGTCGGGCGTGGTGCGCGCACGGGCGCGGGCGCGGCGCTAGCGTCCGGTCAGGGCAGGGCGTCCTCGAGCACCGCTTAGAGGCAGGAGCCGGGCTGCTCGCCCTCCGGGGTGTCCCAGAGATCCAGGTCGATCAAGACGTCCATCCGCAGGCGCTGGTCGCGGACCGCGACCTCGCGCACGGTCATGGCTCGCGGCATGCCTTCGGCGACGCACACGGGCAGCGTCTGCGTGGTCGCGAGACCCTCGTCGCCGAATCTCGCCCGCACGTCGTCTCGCGAGATCGTCGTGCCGCCGACCGTGACCGACGACAGAGTGGTGCTCAGCCAGCCGCTCTCGAAGGACGGAGTCACCGCCACGCTCATCGGCACGCGAGTCCCGGTGGAGGACATCGTCATCTCGATGGTCATGTCCGCTCCTCGGAAGCCGACCTGCATGCTCCCGCGGGCGTCCTCAGGGATGTAGAACGCCGTCGCCTGCGCCGCGTTGAGGCTGGCCACCAGGGTCGTGCGTTCGGGGACCCACTGCCCGGCATTGTCGAGGTGAGTGCCCATGAGAGTCGCCGTGAGGTCGGCGGCCGCCCCGACGAACGGCGCATTCGGCAGGGACACGTGGATGTTCTCGTACCGGTTCACGATGCCCTGCAGCAGCACCGGTCCCTCCACGGCGACCCCGACGTGCTGGCTCTCGGGCAGCGACATCACGGTGCGCATCTTCGCCTCGACCGAACGCTCGACGTCGGCGCGCGCAATGGCTTCTCCGATCAGCACCGCGGCGACGGTGAGGCCCAGCAGGGCGACGATGAGCAGGATGACCCGTGCCGTCGGGAACGACGACGTGGGGGGCTCATCGACCGCGGGGGCCGGCGCCGGGTGCGACACGACCGCGGTCGAATCCTCGAGGAGAGTCATCCCCGTGCCCTTATCCGAAGCGACCGTTGACGTAATCGAACGTGCGCGGGTCGACCGGTGCGTCGAACATCGCCTCGGTGTCGCCGTGCTCGACGATATGACCGGGCTGACCCTGGGATGCCAGGAAGAAGGCGCACTGCTGCGACACGCGCTGCGCCTGCTGCATGTTGTGCGTGACGATGACGATCGTCACCTCGTGCTGCAGCTCGCCCATCGTCTCTTCGATGACGCGCGTGGAGGTCGGGTCCAGGGCCGAGCAGGGCTCGTCCATGAGGAGGACCTTCGGCTTGATCGCGAGCGACCGCGCGATGCACAAGCGTTGCTGCTGCCCGCCGGAGAGACCACCGCCGGGGGCGCGGAGACGGTCCTTGACCTCCTTCCACAGCCCTGCCGAGGTGAGCGAGCGCTCGACCAGGTAGTCCTTCTCGTCGCGGCTGGCCCGCACGCCCGTGAGCTTGAGTCCGGCGAGGACGTTGTCGTAGATCGACATGGCCGGGAACGGGTTGGGCTTCTGGAACACCATGCCGATGTCCTTGCGGGCATCCGTGAGGCGACGACCGGCATCGTAGATGTCGTCGCCGTCCAGGAGCACCTCACCGGCGAGGGATGCCGAGGGCACGAGCTCGTGCATGCGGTTGAGGATGCGCAGGAACGTCGACTTCCCGCATCCGGACGGTCCGATCAGCGCGGTGACCTGGCCGGCGGGCATCGTGAGCGACACTCGGTCGAGCACTTGGTGATCACCGAACCAGGCGGTGACGCCACGGGCCTCGAGCGTCGCGAGCGGCGCCTGCGACGAGAACACCTCCTGCGGGGCCGGCTCGATCGCCACCGCCGGGACCCCGGTCGGTGGAGGGTAGCTCCCGGCGCGGTTGCGGCGCAGCGACTCGGCGGCCACGGGGGCGACAACGGTGGTGATGTCATCGTGCGGCGCGGCGGGGGCGGGCAGCACGGGCCCGGGCGGTGTCGGATCGGGGGTCGCCCCGATGACGCGGGTGATGTCGTCGGACATGGATGCCTCTCGCAAGGTCAGAGGAGGTTCGGGAGAAGAAGCGTGACCTGGTAGGCCGCGAGGAAACCGGCCAGCAGGAGCACCGGCACGAAGACGATCCAGGTGCGCTGGGCACCGAACCGCCGGAAAGCCCAGACGGCGGCGAGCTCGGCCGCGATGAGGAACTGGATGGCGAACACGAGCGCCCACACGGTCGTCGTGTCCGTCGCCATCGGACGCTGCTCCTGCGGCAGCGCGGCGACGGTGGTCACGCGCGCCCCGCGCGGCTGAGCGGTCCCGACGAGTCGGGCGTCGACGTAGGCCACGCCGGTCGGGACGTACGGCGCGCCGCGCGCCGTCATGAGCACGAGTCGGCTCTCGCCGGCGCGGAGATTGGGCAGGGTCGGATCGCCCGCGTAGCGCACACCGACGACGGAGAACTCCTGGAGACCCTGGCCGGTGCGCACGGTGATGGCATCCCCGGGGCTGAGCGACTGGATGCCGGAGAACGGACCGCCGAAAGCGCCGCTGCGCCCCTGGAGGAAGCTGACGCCCGCCTGGCCCGGCAGGATGCTGTCCCGCTGATGGCCGACGCCCTGCGCCGTCTCGGCCGAGGAGGTCCCCTCGACGATCACCTCGTGCAGCCCGAGACTCGGGATCTCGAGGATGCCGACGGGTGCGCCGTCAGGCAGGAGGTTCTCGTCGAACGTGTACTCGCTCACCGGAGCGGTGCCCGCCAACAACTGCTCGCGGAACTGGTCCCCCACGCGCTGCTGCGAGACGAGGTGCTGGACGTGGCTGAACACCGTGACGTTCAGGACGAACATGAGCGTGAACACGGCGGCGAGGGCGACCACGGCCCGGACGATCGCCTCGGTCGCGGTGAGCGGCGGGGCGGGCTTCTTCTCGCGAGGCGGGCGGCGCGGCGGGCGCGGAACGGACGGCGCGCGACGCGACCGCAGCGGGCGCGCGGCGGGAGGTTCCTCGGTGACGGTCATGCGGTCACCGCCACCGGGACGACCGCGGCGCCGGCGCGACGGATGAGGGACACGATGACGACGGCCGCCGCCCCGAGCCCGAGGAACAGCACGGCGAGCCAAGGAAGGACGAACACGGTCGCATCACGCGTCAGCGGGCTGAGCTCGGTCCCATCGACCTGCGCAGGCGGGTTGACCCGTGCGTGCGCGGTCAGGATCGTCCACTGGCCGGCCCCGGGAAGGTCGGCGCTGATCGTGCGGGTCTCGCCCGGTTTCAGGGCGGGAACGGCCACGCCGTCGACATTCGACAGGCGCAGACCGAGAACGTTCTCCATCCAGAAATCCGCGGTCAGATCGATCGACGACTTCGACGTGTTGCGCACGGTGAACCACACCTGGACCTCACCACCGAACGGATTCAGTGAGGGCGCGCTCCCGGTGGACAGCCCGCCGACGGAGAGGATGCCACCGAGATCGACGCTGTCGACGAGGGTGATACCCGCGGGCGAGGACGGCGCCACCGCCGAGGGCGTGCCCGCACCGCCTGCGGAACCCGAACCCCCACGGATGCCGCTCGTCGAGCCGGAGCCGGTCGACGTGGGCAGGCCACCGGACGGGGAGGAACCGCCGGTACCGCCACCGGAGGGGGCCGACGTCGGACCGCACACCAGCGCGGTGATCCCCACTCCCCCGCTCGTCGGGATGGCGGAGGCCGCCGGCGATGGCGTCGGACACTGCACGGGTCCGTCCGCCGCGGCCGCGGAGGTCACGGCCACCGGTGCGGTGAGGAGCGCGAGTGCCAGGACCGCCGCGCCCGCGAGACGACGCGCCGACCGACTCGACGGGAGAAGAAGCCGCACCACGCTCACGCGTCCGAACCGGCGGAGACGGCTTCGCGCTCGGTCTCGGCCTTACGCCGTGCTTCCGCCTCGGCGTATTCCATCCACTCCTTGGCGCGGGCGTCGTTGCGACGACGGCTGAATCGGATGCCGCCCCAGATGAGCAGTCCGAGGACGATGAGCCCGAGGAGCAGCCACGGCACCGCGAACACCACCGTGTCGCGCGTGACACTCAGCAGGGGGCCCGGGTTCGGGGCCGTCTCATCGACCTGGGGGTACACCGTCACCGCGGGGTTGAGGTACAGCCACTGCCCCACGCCGGACACCGTCGTCGTGATCGTGCGGGTACTGCCGGGGAGCATTTCGGAAAGCTCCTCCTCGACGGGAGTCGCGAGCCCGATGCCGAACAGACCGCGGACCTCGGACTTGAGGTCCCCCGACAGGGCGACGTTGCCCGCGTTGCGGACGGTGTAGGTGATCGTGGTCTCGCCTGCGAACGGGTTGAAACTCGGCGTGTACGACGCCGAGATCCCGGCGATGGAGAGGTTCGGCTGGAGGTCGCCGGGGACGCGGACGTACAGGCGCGTTCCGAGGCGGCGGTCGACGATCACCTGGCCGTCGGGCGACTGGACGGATGCCACGAGACCGCCGGCGTGGTCGCCGGGCGTCGCGTCGTCGGGCACGCGCATGGTGAACGGGATCGTCGTGGATTCACCCGGCTGCAGTGTCACCTGCACCGAGGACTCGCCGCTGAAGTTCACCCAGGCGCCCGCGTCGGTGGGGGCGACGCCCGTGTCGAGGAGACTGAACGCCCCCTCGTCGGTGTTGAAGGCGTCCGTGGCGAAGACGGTGAAGGTCTGAGCCGCGGTTCCGCGGTTGCTGACGATGTAGCCGTCCTCGAGCGTCTGGCCGGGACCGACCTGATAGTCGAACCGGGTGCGGATCGGTCCGTCGTCGTTGACGGGCTGAGCCGAGATGCCGATCTCGTCGACGGGAGCCGCGTCTTCGGCGCGTGCGGGAGCGGACGCGAGCATCGCGCCGAGGGCCACGGCACCGGCGACCACGGTCGCGATCGCGGCGGAGAAGCGGGCGTTCGGGCGCACCGCGGTTCGGAAGATCTGCACGGTATATCTCCCCAGGGAAGGCTTACGGCCGCACTGCGGCAACGGAAACGGGGGCTGAACGAGGAAGGTCCGAGAGGAGGGGCGACGCCTGCGGCGCCGCCCCTCCCACGGGTCACTTCGAGACGAGCGTGAGCGTCATCTTCGAGGTGTAGGTGCCGGCGGGCGTGCCGGCGGGAGCGACGAGCTTCAGGTCCGCGTTGAGCGTCGTGTTGGGCTCGGTCGAGACACCCGCGCCGGCCGTGGCGAACGGCGAGGGGTACACGGCGCTACCGGCGACCTGCTCGGTGCCGGCCGTGGCCGCGTTACCAGCGGTCTTGGTGACCTTGACACCGAAGTTGGCCTTGTCGATGGTGTTCGCACCCGACACGAAGTTGGCGACGGACTGCGTGAGGTCCCAGCCCTTGCGATCGGCGGTACGGCGCGTGTCGGCGACGGCGATGCCGGTGATCGAGCCGGTGGACTCCGACAGCTTCTGCGCGTTGATCGACGTGGTCAGGGCGACGGACGTCGTCGGCACGGTGAAGGTGAGGTCGCCGGGCGCCTCCTGCACGTCGGCCGAGATGTCGATGTCCTTCGAGTCACCCGTCGGGTCCGGGTCGACCGTGCCCTCGACGGTCGGCGTGTAGGTGTAGTTACCACCGGGAGCGACGTTCAGGCGCACGAAGCTGACGCCCTTGACCAGGACACCGGCCTGGTCGGTAAACGCGATACCCACCGAGTAGATGCCGCCGTTGGCCTTGGCGGCCGCCATGCCGAGGCCGTCGATGTCGATCGGGCGGAGGGCCGGCGTGAGCACGGTCTTCAGGGCCGGGTCGTTGAAGCCGCTGAAGCCGCTACCGAGCCACTTGGTCGAGTCCAGCTCATCGCCGGGGTTGGAGAAGAAGGTGAACACGTTGGCGGCGTCGGCCGGACCGGTGAACATGTCGTCGTAGTCCGTGAATCCGGCGTCGAGCGGGTAACCGTAGACCGGGTCGTCCCACGCCTTGACGTCGGTGCTCTGGACGATCGTCTCTTCGGGGTTCCACAGCCACATCTGGTCGAGCGAGGGGGCCGGGGTGGGGGCAGCCGACGCGGCGAGGGCACCGCCGGCGGAGAGGGTGAGGGCGAGGACGCCGGCGAGGGCGGCCTTGATACGGATGTTCTTCATGAGTGATCCAATCGAGTGTGTGATCAGCCGGCCGCGTACGCGGCGATGGCGGTCGTGGAGCTGGGAGCGAGGAAGCCGAACTTGCGCTTGACGGCACCGGGCGCGAAGGGAGAGGTGGTGAAGTTGGTCAGGCTGGTGACCTTGGACGAGTCGACGAGACCGGCGAGGACCGCGTCGTAGGCGGGCGAGCCGCTGTAGGTGAACGACGACTGCACCTTGGCGCGCTCGACGATCAGGTAGGTGTCACGGCCGAACGTGGTGTCGGCGTAGAAACCGGTGCTCGGCACCAGGTTGGGCGCGGTGCCCGTGAACGGGACCTGGCCGGCGACGGGCGAACCGAGGGCCACCGTGGGAGCCGCGGCGACGGTGTTGACACCCGAGACGTTGTTGGCCTGGGCGACCCAGTTCGCCACCGAGAACGGGATGATCTGGTTGTCGCCGAGGACCGTGGCGTCGTTCTCGGGGGTGACGTTGCCCGTGTCGTTGACCGCGGGGGCCGTCGGAGCGCTGCCCGAGTAGCCGAGAGCGTTCAGGAAGAACGTGCGGGTACCCGAACCGGCCTGGGGCAGGCGCGGCGTGACGGGGACGCCGTCGATCGAGGTCAGCGTGCCGTCGTAGATCGACTTCAGCTGCGCAGGGGTGAGGTTCGCCCAGGCGGCGGTGCCACCCTTGTAGGCGTAGGCCACAGCGTCACGACCGAAGGGGACGTAGAGCAGGCGGCCGTTGGCGTTGGCGTTGGTGCCGGGACCGCTGGAGCTGCGGGCGATGTCGACCTGACCGGTGATCGCGCGAGCGGGGGTGGCGTTGTTGTTGACCGACCAGTTCGTGCCGCTGACCGAGGCGCGCAGCGCGTCGCGGCCCGAGCCCGAGCCGTTGGGACGCGCGAAGTACACGCCGCCCGGCTTGGTCTGGATCGCGGCGGAACCGAACGCGTCGAAGTTTCCGATCGACTTGCCACCGGCGAGGATGCGGACGGAGGCACCCGAGACGCTGGTGCCGTTGGTGAGGGCGTTCATCGAGTCCTGGAGCGTGTCCGAACCGACGACCGCGTAGCTGTTCGCGACCGGCTCCGCGGAGGCCGACGATGCGAAGGCGACGCCCGAGAGGACGAGGCCGACAGCCGCACCGAGTGCGGCGATCTTCTTGATCTTCACTGATGACCTATCTGTGGGTTGTTGTGATGAGAGGGAACTGCGGGAAGGAAAAGTCGGAGGTCACGTTCTGCGGGGCAGACGCGGGATGAGCAGCACGACCAACGCGGCGATGAGACCGGCGAGGAGGCTGATCGGCAGGGCGGCCGGAAGGGCGCCCGAATCGGGGTCGGCCGCGGTCTTCGCTCCGGCGAGCGCGCCGGCGACGGCCCCGGATGCGGCGGGGTTGGAATCCCCCGCCGGGGTCGATCCGGCGGGTGCTGCGGCCGCTCCGGTGGAGCCGCCGGACGCCGCCCCGGCACCCGTGGAGCTGCCGCCGATCGATCCGGAGGATCCACCGGGCCGCGGGGGCGTGGACGGCTGCGGCGGCGTCGTCGGACTGCCCGGGGTGACGCCGTTCTCCAGAGCGGTGGCTGCCGCGCGCGCCTGGACGCGCCACCCGTCGGGCAGTGGAGCGTAACCGTTGGGGAGCTGCCCCGTCTGAACCCCGGGGGCCTGACCGGGCTCCGCCGCATAGCGGATAAAGTCCGCGTAGACGCGGCGGACGTCGGCATCCTTCACGAACGGGCTCGCGGCGGCGTAGACGGGAAGCGCGAGCGGGTAGGCGCCCGCCGCTCGAGCCGCCTCCGGGCTTGCGGGATCGAAGCTGCGGACCTGGGTCTGAGAGCCGACCGTCGTCATCGCGGCAGCGGCCGCAACCAGCGCCTCGTTCGTGGGGCTCACGAACTCCCCCGCCGGGTTGCGCAGAGAAGCGGTGACCAGTTGATACTTGTCCGCGGCGGCGCCGTCGGTGAGGGAGACGACCGCCTGCGTGCCGGGCAGGTTGCGCGGGCTCCGGGTGTAGCGGGGCGGGTTCCCCAGAGGGTCCCAGGCGCTCAACGCCAGGCCGTCGCCGCGCAACGTGTAGTACGCCGCGTTGTCGAGGTCGTTCGTGTAGGGACGCCAGGTGACGGAGTTGATCGCCGCGGGGCCGTCCTCGACGGCCGGAACCTCGACGGGGTCGGGGCGGGGGAAGTTGTCGCGCGGCAGGGCGAAGGCGTTCCCGGTGGGATTCTTCGCCGCGTCGGTCGACGCGTAGGGGTTCACCACCATCCCCCAGGCGTCGGCATTCCCCGCGAGGAAGTCGCGAGCGTCCGCGTCGGCCATCACGTAGCCCCACAGCGCGGTGGCGACATCGGTGCGGCCCTGCGGCACGAGCATGTCGGCCACGGCCACGCTGGCGATCGCCTGCTGTGCCCACTCGGGGTCGTTGATCTCGAGGAAGTCGGGATCGAAGAGGAGGTTTCGGGGGTTCTCGCCGAGGTGCGACCGGTCGGCCTGATACGGCAGCGAATCGAGATACGACGAGGTCAGCAGCTTGGCGATGAGCCGCGGAGTCAGCTTCATGTCCGTCAGCGGCAGACGCGCCCGAGCGAGGGCATCATCGGGGACGGTTCCGTCCTGGCGCGGGAATCGGTCGATCGCGAAGCCCACCGTGACCGAGCTCAGCGCGATCGGCGCGTAGACGAGCTTGTCCTCCCCCTCCCCGCGGTAGGGCAGCGACGTCAGGGCGAGGGGCGCGTCGTCGCCGGCCGCGTTGGCCGTGGCCACCGCGTCGCTCTCGGTTCCGGTGAGGAGCGTGAACACGCTGCCTCCCGTCCCCGAGCACAGCGACGGCTGCCAGGACGACACCGCTCGCGCGACGACCTCGCTGCCCGCCAGCTGACGCTCGGCCGCACCGATCGCGCACCGCAGGCCCACCGGGCGGAAGTCGAGCTTGACCGCGACGTGGTGCTTCCAGTTGTCCCAGAAGAGGCCGGAGCTCACCACGGCGGCCTCACCCGTGTCGGCGGTACCGCGCGGGATGATCACGAGCCAGCAGGGCTGGCCGCTCGCGGCGTTGGCGTCGTCGGAGGTGCGGGTGCCGCATCCGAGTCCGCGGGACTGCGTGACCGTCTGGACCTCGAACTTCGTGCTGCCCGTACCGTCCGCGCCGGTGCCGGCCCACGGGATCTCGTTCGAGGTGTACTGGGTGAAGAAGGCGTTCGTGTTCACGTCGACGTCGGGCACGCGCGTGCCATCGACGACGGAGGCGATCGTTTCGCCGGTCGCCGATCGGAAGGGAACCGAGGTGTAGGCGGGGTCGAGGGAGCCGGATCCCGGCACGGAGAACGACTCGTCGGCCTCGGCCGTGCTGCCCTCGGAGCGGTATCCGTCTCGTGTCGCTCCGGGTGTTCCGAACGCGCCGTACTGGCACGTCGTGCGGTCGGGCTGCCCCGGGTTCTGCGGGTCGTCGCCCCAGCACTGCGCGATCTGCAGGAAGTTCTGGCCGCCGGACTGCTGCGTCGGCGGCGTCGATTCCTTGCCGCCGGTCCAGCTGATCTCCAGGCCCTGCGCGACGAGGCCCTTCGTCTGCGACACCGTCACGGAGAGATCCGGGAACGGGGAGTTCTCCCAATCCGAGTCGTAGGCCTTGGCGGTGACCGTCGCCGACGTCGCATCGGCCGCCGCGGCTGCGCCGGTCGGCAGCACGCCGCCGGCGGTCAGAGCGGCGAAGACGAGGCCGCCGACGAGCGCGCCGGACAAGCCGGACAGCACACGTCGCGCGGCGCGCCCTTCGGGTAGAGCACTACGCACGAGATTCTCCAGGTGAGGGCGACACCCTGAACGGGTGCCGACAGCGATGAAATTAGGGGCGGGTTGTGACTTCCGCATGAACGATCGACCAACGAGGGGTCGTATCTTGATGGAAGCCGGTGGTTCAGATATAAGCCCAGGTCAAGAGGCTTTTTGGCACGCCGGATGCCGCCTCCGGACGGGAGGCGGCGTGTATCGCGGTCAGCGTTTGCCGGCGGTGTTGGAACGCATGCGACGGAACCCCACGGGCGGGAGGACGATCGCCGCGATCAACAGCAACGCGGCGGCCAGCATGAGCCACTGCGGTGCCTTCCATCCGTCTTCGGCGAGGGTGAACGGAGACGAAACGGCAGCGGCAGCGACACCGCCACCCCCGCTCGCTGCCGACCCGGAAACGAGGTTGCCGTTCGCGTCGTAGACGGCGTCACCCACACCCGCCGCGGCGTCCGCCGGCCCCGCGGCCGCGGTCCCCGCGTCTGCCGTCGCCGCGCCCGCGGCGGAACCGCCCGCTCCCCCGGCCTCGGCGGAGGAGCCGCCCGAGCCGGTCCCCGTCACGGGCGTGTCGGTACCGGCGGAACCCGCGGTTCCGGAAGTGCACTGGTTCGGGCCCTGCTTGTCGCACTCCGCCGGCGCCGGCGCGGAGACCGCGAGCTGGTTGTTCGACGGCGAGTCGCCGGGCTTGAAGGTCGGGTTGTTGCATCGATTGATGTCGACGCCGTTCGCGTTGGCTCCCGGGATGCGCTTGAGCTGCTCCGAACCGGCCAGGACCAGGTTCATCGGGAGCGGCGAGTATCCCAGAGCGGTCGCCGACTGCTGCCCCTCGCAGAGCACGTACTCGGCGAAGCCGCCCAGGGTGCGGCCCTTCTCCGCCGTGAAGATCCCCGCCGTCTGCGTCGGCACGATCAGGTACGAGTAGCTCGACAGCGGGTACGTGCGCGGATCGCCGTTGTTGTAGACGCCGTCCAGGATCTGGGTCAGGTAGTCGGCCGAGTTCGGGTCGTTGTTGATCTGCGCCTGCAGCAGGGCGACAGCCACGGACGGCGCGGTCGGCTCGATGTAGTAACCGGCGGAGTTCAGGACCTTCGCGACGGGGAAGCCGGACTTCACCGCGTACGAGTACTCCACGTAGGTGATGGCGCCCTCGCCGTAATCCTGGCTGACGTAGCCGGCGACGCCGAGCGAGCCGTTCTGCGCCTTGCCGTTACCGGGCGTGGGGAACTGCGACGTCATTCCGCGCGTCCAGATGTCACCGTGCTGCTTCGACATCCAGAGGGTGAACTGCGCGGATGAACCGGATCCGTCCGAGCGCACGACGGGGACGATCGACCGGTCCGGCATCGCCAGGCCGGGGTTGTCGGCCTGGATCGCGGGGTCGTTCCACTTCGTGATGGCGCCGGAGAAGATCTTCGTCACCACGGCGCCGGACAGACGCAGGTTGGTGACGCGCTTGCCGCCGATCTTGAGGTTGTACATGAAGGCGGTACCACCGGCCACGATGGGCATGTACGCGTAACCGCTGCGTGGCACCTCGGGCTGCGAGCCGTCCTCCGGGTTGGACTGGAACGGGATCTCGCTGATCGCGAAGTCGACGGTGCCGTTGATGAAGTCGCGGCGACCGGCGGAGGAACCCACGCCCGAGTAGTTCACGGTCATGCCGTAGTTCTCACCGACGTTGCGGCGCCACTGGTCCAGTGCGTTCTGCGACCACGTGGACCCGGTACCGGAGATCGGCGCCCAGGAATCGGCGTGCGCCGCCGGAGGAGAAGACGAGACGAAGCCCGTGACCACGAGCACGGCGACGGCGGAAGCCGCCAGAAGAGAACGGATGCGGCGGATCACGGCTGGTCCTTCGAAGGGGTCGGGTCGTTCGGAAGCGCCTCGGCGGCGACACGGTGTCGGTTCTCGATGCGCTGGAGGTCTGCGGCCGACTGCGCGGTGCGGGCACGACGCTGGCGGGCGCTGAGCTGTCCGGGACCGCGGCCGCCGATGATGCGCGCGATCGCGAAGAGCAGGAGCACGAGCAGGAGGAGGGTTGCGGCCGCGCCGAATCCGCGGGCGATCATGTTCGGCTCGGGCGACTTGACGAAGTCGAACACCTGCAGGGGCAGGGAGATCATCGGGCCCGAGAACGGGTTGACGTTCATCACGGCTGTCACCCCGGAGGTGAGCAGAACCGGCGAGGTCTCGCCGATGCCGCGGGCGGTGCCCAGGATCACCGCGGTGACGAGACCCGAACGCGCCGTCGGAAGGACGACGTGCCAGACGGTGCGCCACCGGGAGGACCCGAGCGCGTACGAGGCCTCGCGCAGATTTCCGGGAACCAGACGAAGGACGACGTCCGAAGCGCGGATCACGATCGGCAGCATCATCACGGTGATCGCGAGCGACGCCGCGAAGCCCGAGCGCTCGTGGGTGATGAGCTGGATGACCGCCGAGTACACGAACAGGCCCGCGACGATCGAGGGCAGAGCCGTCATGGCATCCGAGATCGTCCGGACGAACCGCGCGAACCGGCCACCGATCTCGTTCATGAAGACGGCGGTCGCGATCCCGAGGGGAACGGTGATGGACAGGGCGATGGAGATCTGGATGAGCGTGCCGACGATCGCGTGCGCGATGCCACCGACGCTGAGCGGCTCGAGCGGGCCCGCGGACTCCATCGTCTGGACGAACGAGTTGAGATTGACCAGGGCCGGGAGCCCGCGGAACACGGCGAAGCACACCACGAACACGAGCGCGGCGATGAGGATCGAGGCGGCACTGTAGAGAAGCGCCGTCATCACGCGATCCGCCACCTCCTGACCGGTCGCCCGCAACGCCACCAGGAGCGCGTAGATGAGCACGAACAGCAGGTAGGTGACGATCGCCCACCCGACCGCCCCCGTCATCGGGGTGAACCACCCGAAGAGCAGGGTCGCGACCGCCAGCGCGGCACCCAGGGCTCCGGTCAGATTGAAGGTGTCCTCGGCGGTCGCGCCGCTCATGCGACGACGGGGACCGACGGGTTCGTTGCCGGGGGCGGGGCGGAAGGTGCGCTTCGGTCCGGTGTCGGAAGGGTCGCCGCCGCGGCCCCCCGGGCCTCCCGCGGCGATGACGGTCGTGATGGTTTCGTCCATGGCGGGTCAGCCCTCGCTCTGCGCGCCCGACCGCGAACGCGCCACGATCGAGGAAGCGGTGAAGTTGATCACCAGGGTGATCAGGAACAGGGCGAGGCCGGCCGCCATGAGGGCGGACAGACCGAACTCGCTGGCCTCGCCGTAGCGGAGCGCGATGAGCGCCGACACCGAGTTGCTGCCGGTCTTGAGCACCTGCCAGTTGATCGTGAAGATCGGCGAGATGATCAGGTAGACGGCGATCGTCTCACCGAGCGCACGGCCGAGACCGAGCATCGTGCCGCCGATGATGCCGCCGCGGCCGAACGGCAGAACGACGGTACGGATCATCCCCCAGCGGGTGGAACCGAGAGCCAGGGCACCCTCGCGCTCGCCGACGGGGGCCTGCGAGAACGCCTCGCGCATGACCGAGGTCTGGGTGGGGGCGACCATCAGGGCCACCACGATGCCGGCGATGAACGCGGAGGACGTGAACTGGCTGGCATCCGTCAGCCGCGCGCCGTCGGCATCGGTGACGGCGAAGACGGGGATCCATCCGAAGTAGTACGAGATCCACTGGGCGACGGGGATGACGTTCTGCTGAAGGAAGAACAGACCCCAGAGCCCGTAGACGACACTCGGGACCGCTGCCATCAGGTCGACGAGCGAGATGAGCAGGGAGCGCATCCGCGGCGGGATGATCTCGGAGATCAGCAGGGCCGTGCCCATGGCCAGCGGCACCGAGAAGAACATCGCGACGAGGGCGATCGTCACCGTACCGGAGAGCACCGCGGCGATACCGAAGGTCCGGGTTTCGGGCGACCACTCCTGTGTCGTCAGGAAGGAGAACCCGGCGACGCTGAGCGCATCGCCGCCGCGGAGCGTGAGGAAGAAGCCCACCGCGAGCATGATCGCGACCGTGATGCCACCGGCGGCGAAGGCGGTCGTTCGGAAGATGGAATCGGCCGTCGACGGGCGCGACGCGAGCGAGCGGGCGCGGGGACGATCATCGTCACGGGGCGGCGTCTCGTCGTCGTCGGGGGCGTCGGCGAACAAGACCTCGGTGATGTCGCCGGAAGAAGCAGCGTTCATCCGCGAGCGCGCCGACGGGAAGGCGCTGCGATGCGCAGAGTTCTACTCATGGAGCTTCCTGAGCGGAGAGGCCGGCGGCGGGTTCCGACCGGACGACGATCATCGTCGGGTGTGCTGGTGAACGACGGAAGACACAAGGGCGAAGAAGACCTTTCCGGGTCGTGAGGGAGGGACGTCATGCGCTCGGGTTCGGGGACGGTGTCGCCGACGCCGGGGCGGATGGGGTCGGGGTCGGGGCCGTCGCAACGATGAGCGTGACGGTCGAGCCCAGCGGGAGGCGTGTCGAGGCGGCGGGCTCGACGGCCGCAACGGCGCCGGAGATCCCAGGACGCTGCTCCCTCACCACGATGGGAATGAGCCCCGACCCGGTGATTCGGCCGATGGCATCCTCCTCGGCGAAACCGGCGAGGTCCGGGACGGCGTTCCACCCCGTGGCGATCACGAGATCGACACGGCTGCCGACGGAGACCTCGGTCCCCGCCGCCGGAGACCCGGCCACGACCGTCTGAGCGACGGCGGTTCCGTCCTGGTTCGTGCGCTCGCCCACCTCGAGACCCGCGCGGCGGAGGGCGTCGGCGGCGTCCGGGAGGCTCAGGCCCTGAACGTCCGGCGTCCGCACGAGAGCGGGCGCGGTGGGCGATGGCACGGCGCTGGTCGCGGTGGGTGTCGGGGTCGCGGACGGCGGATCGCTCGCGGGCGTCGTCGCCTCGGCCACCGGCGCGTCGGTCGACGACGACCCGGGTTCCGACACCGCGGGCCGTGCGGCGACCGCGACGACGGCCAGGATCATCGCCACGGCGGCGGCCGCGAGCACCCACAGCCACGGCGACGTGCGCCGCTCCTCGACGTCGTCGATGGCGGTCGCCGCGGCCGCCGGGGCGAGAACGCGGGTGGGCGCGACGACCGGACGGGGTGTCGGCGCGACCGCCGGCGCCACGGCCGCGGCCGCGCGCGGTTCGCGGGCGCGGGCCACCTCGTCGACCGCCGCGCGCATCGCAGCCGCATCCGGGAAGCGCTCGGACGGATCCTTCAACAGACCCCGCACGATCACCCGGTCGAGAGCCACCGGGATGCCGGGGACGGTCACGGACGCGGTAGGGGGCAGTGCCGTGAGGTGCGCCTCGACGACGTCGGCGGTGCGAGCTCGCGGGAACGGCGGGGTCCCCACGAGCGCGAAGTACAGAACGCCGGCAACCTGGTAGATGTCTCCGGCGACGCCGACGGGCTCGCCACGGAGTTGCTCGGGGGACGCATAGGAGGCGTTGCCCACGACACCGTCCCCCTCGGCGCTGCGCAAGACGTCGGCGCCGCGTGCGGACTCGCCGATCGGGGCCGCGAGTCCGAAATCGACGAGGCGGACGTCCCGAACGACCCCTTCGGGGCCAGGGGTCATCAGGACGTTGGCGGGCGAGATGTCCCGGTGGACGACCCCCACCGCGTGGAGGGCGGCAAGCGCGTCGAGCAACTGCCCGACCGCGGTGGCGGCGGCGAGAACGTCGAGACGTCCCGAGGTGCGGACGGTCTCGGAGAGCGAGGCGCCGCGCACCAGCTCCCACGCGGTCCAGGTCCGGTCCGGGGTCCGCCCGTCGCCGAAAGCACGCAGCGCGCAGAGGCCGGGATGCGTGACCCCGGCCACGACCTCCGCCTCGCGCAGGAACGCGTGGGCGAGCGCGACCTCGGACGCGAGGTGCGGGTGAAGCACCTTCAGCGCGACGTCCTCGCCCGTGAACAGGTCACGGGCCTCGTACACCGAGGCGGTCGCACCGGCACCGAGCAGTCCGCGGATCTGGAACCGTTCCGCCACCGTCGAGGGCGCGGGGTGTGTCGCGTCGCCGCCCTCACTCATGGACGTCGATGGACTCGCGCGCCTGCCGATGGCGACGACCGGAGCGCGTGCCGATGTTCACGGATCGCACGATGCTCGCGCGTGCGAGGTTGTCGCGCGCGGCGCGCGCCGCTGCGGCCGCCTCCCCCGGTGACTCGTACCAGCGCGAGCAGATGAGCACCGGCTCGTCCGCGAGCCGCAGCGCCCAGCCGTGGCGCATCGAGAGCGTCCCCCGCATCACCATCGCGGTCAGCTCGCCCGCCCGCCCGCTCAGGGCCTCGGCATCCGCCCACGCCCGATCGGGCGACGGGTGGAGCACGCTTCCTCGCCCCAGCTCTCGGTTGTTCGTCGCCAGAAGGCGCCACACGCCGAACACCCCGTCCTTGAGCGGGCCGTCCGCCGGTCGCTGGGTCGGCGGAGCCAGCGGCGCGACATTCGGAAGCACGCGCGCACGGAACGAGAGCCACGCGACGAGCATCGGGTCGGTGGGCGACCGGAACGTATCGAAGACCACGCGCGCGGTCGCCGTCGGTCGTGCGGAGAGCTGGTCGCTCACGGAAAGGCCCCTGTCTGACGGACCTGCGCACCGGGTTTCGGGCTCCTCGGTGCTGTTCCGCAGGGATGAACGTGCTCCCGTCGGATTGCCGTTTCAGGAGCAACGGGTGAACGAGGGGTTCACCACCCCTCAACGCTCAGTTCACCCAGTCCGCGCGCCTCGCTGCGCCTCTCGGCACCGGCGGAGGCGGGTCGGCACCGGCGGCGCGACGCCCGGGAGAAGGCGCCATCGACGGCCCCGGGGAAACGTGCGCACGACGCCGATCAGAGCGTGCGGCGACCCTCGAACGCGCGACCCAGGGTGACCTCGTCGGCGTACTCGAGGTCACCGCCGACCGGGAGACCGGATGCCAGGCGGGTGACGCGGATCTCGAGCGTATGCAGCAGCCGGCTGAGGTAGGTGGCCGTGGCCTCGCCCTCGAGGTTCGGGTTGGTCGCGAGGATCACTTCTTGGACCGTGCCGTCCGCGAGCCGCTGCATGAGGGGGGCGATGCGCAGATCGTCGGGGCCGATCCCCGCGATCGGACTGATCGCCCCACCCAGCACGTGGTACAGCCCGCGGAACTCGCGCGTGCGTTCGATCGCCGCGACGTCCTTCGCATCTTCGACGACACAGATCAGGGTCGTGTTCCGCCGCGGGTCGCGACAGATCGAGCATCGGTCCTGTTCGGAGACGTTGCCGCAGATCTCGCAGAAACGCACCTTCTCGCGCACCTCGCCGAGCAGCTGCGACAGCCGCGAGACATCGAACGAGGGCGACTGGAGGATGTGGAACGCGATGCGTTGTGCGGACTTGGGTCCGATGCCCGGAAGCCGGCCGAACTCGTCGATCAGGTCTTGGACGATGCCGTCGTACATCAGCTGAACCTCGTCGGGGGCTCGTAGGGTTCGTCGCGGACGTAGTTCGCTCCGAGCATCTGGCGGACCACGGCCTCGCCGTAGCGCTGCACTCCCCCGCTCAGCGGTGCCAGGCGCGGCGCGACGACCGGCGGCACGGGGAGATCGGCTTCGTCGTCGGGGGGCGGGATGACGTCGTCGTCGTCGACCTCGTCGGGGGCGGTCACCGAGCGGCTGACGTCGGCAGCCGGGAGCACGGTTCCCTCGAAGGGCGGCGGGGCGACGCGGAGCGCGGGTTGCACGACGACGTCGTCGGGCTCGTCGTCGACCGCGAGGGCGGTGGCCGCGGAGCCAGGCGCCGGCGCGGCGTGCGCGGGGCCGCGGGGTGCGACCGCGGCCGCCGGAGCGGGAGCTGCGGCGAGCGGGGCGACGGGCGCGGCGGCGGGGCTCGGGGCCGACCCCGCACCGGCCGGGGCGCCGGGGATCGGCGCGACCGCCCAGTCGGTGACGGACGCGGAGGCGTACGGGGTCGACGACCGCGCGGCCGACCCCTGCGGCGTGGCCTGCGTCCCACCATCGGAACCGGGCGCGGGTGCGCGGGGTGGCGTGCCGCCCGACCCGCCGTCGCCGTCGAGCCGCGCGAGGTACTTGACGCGGATGCCGAGCACCGACTGGATCGCTTGACGGAGGTCCTCGCTGGGGCCGCCGTCGGCCGACCGGGTCTTGAACGCGGCGAGATCGGCGGAGGTGCGGAAGCCCAGGGTGAGCACGTCGTCGTCGAACGCGAGGACGGACGAGGTCGACACGACCAGCCACGAGCCACGGCTGAGCGCCTCGAGCTGCCCGAGCACCTCGGGCCAGGCGTCGCGCACGTGCGAGAGTTCGAGCGGCCCCACGGGCACCACCGGCGGCGTCGGCGCCGCGTGTTCGAGCGGCGACGCGTCGTCGCCCGAGGGGCGGTCGGCGGTCGCGGCGTCGTCATCGGTCGGCCCGCCGTCGGCGGTCGGTGCAGTGTCGAACGGGTGCGGGTCGGCGGCTGACGTGCCTGCGGGGGCGTCGCCCGTGGCTTCGGGGGCGCCGGTCGGACCCGTCGCCGTGTCCGGCGCCACCGGTGCGGACGCGGGGGGTGGCCCGGCAGCGGACCCGGGCTCGACGTCGTCGAACGGCGGCGGAGCGTCGTCGTCGAACGGGGGCGGCACGTCGTCGTCGGACGGCGCGGTCGCGGCCGCCACGGGCGACGTGCGTCCCGGTGCGGCGGCCGGAGCCGCGCCCCCGCCCGGGTTCGCGACGGTCGGCCGAGCGCCGCCCGGCGACGCGACCGCGGGGGCGGCTACGCCCGGCGCGGCCACGGCGGGAGCCGCGACGGTCGGAGCCGCAGGCGACGCGACGGCAGGCGCCGCGACGGTCGGAGCCGCAGGCGCCGCGGCGGGAGACGGCGTCCGGGCGGCGG
>NZ_RBZY01000119.1 GCF_004022425.1 Microbacterium enclense
CGGCGACGTTGTAGGCGAAGGCCCAGAACAGATTGCTCTTGATGGTGCGGAGGGTGCGGCGGGAGAGTCGGATCGCGTCGGCCACGACGGTCAGGTCGCCGGAGACGATCGTGATGTCACTGGCGGCGATCGCCGCGTCCGTGCCGCCCCCCATCGCAAGGCCGAGGTCGGCTGCGGCGAGGGCCGCGGCGTCGTTGACGCCGTCACCGACCATTGCGACCACGTGGCCATCGTTTTGGAGCCGGCGGATCACTTCGAGCTTCCCGGCGGGGGTGACGCCGGCGTGCACGTCGGAGATGCCGACCTCAGCGGCGATCCGTGCGGCCGTGGTGTCGTTGTCGCCGGTGAGGAGCACCGGGCGCAGCCCGAGTGCGCGGAACAGTGCGATGGCGGTCGAGCTGGTCGGCTTCACCGTGTCCGCCACGCCGATCGCGCCCAGGTACCGCCCGTCGCGGCCGACCGCGATTGCGGTACTGGTACGAGCGAGCGTGTTCAGCTCCGCTGCGGCCTCCGACGGTGGGTGGATGCCCCACTGCTCGGCCAGCCAGGAGGCGCGGCCCGCGACCACCGCGGCGCCGTCCACGATCCCCTGCACACCGAACCCGGCGTGCGAGGCGAAGCTGTCCGCATATGCACCAGGCGCGGTGGCGGTGATCGCGCGGGCGACGGGATGCTCGGAGCCCGCCTCGACCGCAGCGGCGACCCGCAGCAGCTCGTCCCGGGTGACACCAGGGGCGGGGTGAACGGTGGTGACGGTCATCTTGCCGGTGGTCACGGTGCCGGTCTTGTCGAGCACGATGGTGTCGACGGTGCGGGTCTGCTCCAGCACCTGCGGTCCACGGATCAAGATTCCCAGCTGCGAGCCCCGGCCGGTGCCCACCAAGAGGGCGGTGGGGGTGGCGAGGCCAAGCGCGCACGGGCACGCGATGATTAGTGTCGCGACCGCGGCGGTGAACGCTTGTTCCAGCGATGCCCCAGCGATCATCCAGCCGACGAAGGCGGCGGCGGCAAGTCCGATGACGATCGGGACGAACACGGCCGACACCCGGTCAGCGATGCGTTGCACCTTGGCCTTGCCGGTTTGGGCTTCCTCCATCAGCCGGCGCATGCGCGCGAGCTCGGTGTCGGCGCCGACCCGGGTGATTTCTACGGTGAGGCGGCCGCCGACATTCACCGTCGCTCCTACGACACGCGACCCAGTCGTCACCTCGACGGGGACTGATTCTCCGGTGAGCATGCTGGCATCGACGGCGGAGGCACCATCGATCACCAGCCCGTCGGAGGGAATCTTCTCCCCCGGTCGAACGAGCACAGTGTCTCCGACCGACAGCTGCGCGACCGGCACCATCCGTTCGGCGCCGTCGACGAGCTGCGTGGCGTGCTTCGCGCCCATCTCCAGCAGCGCCCGTAACGCCTCCGACGATGATTTCCTCGCGCGCGCTTCGGCATACCGCCCGGCCAGGATAAAGACGGTGACCAGCGCGGCCACTTCCAGATAGATTTCGTGGCCCCCGGCCTGCGGGGTACCGACGAGGGTGAACGTCATCGTCATGCCGGGCACGCCTGCGCCACCGAAGAACAGCGCGTAAAGGGACCACCCGAATGCGGCGATGACGCCAACGCTGATGAGGGTGTCCATGGTCGCCGCGCCGTGTCGGGCGTTGACGGCCGCGGCCCGGTGGAACGGCCACGCGCCCCAGACCGCCACCGGGGCGGTGAGAGTGAGGGCAAGCCACTGCCAGTACTCGAACTGCAACGCCGGGACCATCGACAACACTGCCACCGGCAGCGACAGGGCGGCACTAATCAGCAGACGCCGCCGTAGCGCCCCGACCTCGCCGTCCTCTCGGTTTGGGGTGTTCTCATCGATATCACCGCTCGGTGGCGGTGCGGGGAGAGCCGCCTGGTACCCCGCGGATTCGACGGCGGCGATCAGGGTGGCAGGGTCGACGTCGTTCCCGCGAACACGTGCTTTTTCGGTGGCGTAGTTCACCGTTGCTTCCACACCGGGAAGCTTGTTCAGCTTGCGTTCAATCCGGGTCGCACACGACGCGCATGTCATCCCGGAAATATCGAGTTCGACGTCGACCGCGCTCATGCGGGTGCGCCGGCCAGGGTGTAGCCGGCCTCCTCCACCGCGGCCCGCACTGCGGCGGCATCGATCGGGGTCAAGCTGTGGATGGTGACGCGCGACGTACCGCCGGCGTTGAGGTCTACCGTGACATTCTCGACACCGTCGATCGCAGTCAGCTCCTCCGTGACGCTCGACACGCAGTGCGAGCATGTCATTCCGGTCACCAGGACGTCTTCTGTCACCGTCGCCGCGGTGGACGCGGGTGCGTCTGTCGCTGCGGACGTGGCGCAGCAAGCGCAGCCGGCGTTGGTGTCTTTCAGGCCGAGGTCGATGCGGTCGGTCATGATTTGCTCCTCTGGGGTCGGTGCGGGATCAGGAACGGACGAGCCGTGCAATCGCGTCGTTGGCCTCACGAATCTTCTCTGCGGCAACCTGGCCGCCCTCTGCGCTCGCCTCCGCGACGCAGTGGCGGAGGTGATCCCCGAGCAGGGATAGAGCAACCGTCTCCAAAGCCTTCGTCGCGGCGGAGACCTGCGTAAGGATGTCGATGCAGTACTTGTCTTCATCGACCATTCGGGCGATCCCTCGTACCTGACCCTCGACGCGACGCAGCCGCTTCTGGAGGT
>NZ_RBZY01000120.1 GCF_004022425.1 Microbacterium enclense
CGTAGGCGGGTGCCCATGCCCTGGCCGTAGAAGATGTTGTCGCCGAGGACGAGGGCGACGGAGTCGGAGCCGATGTGGTCCTCGCCGAGGAGGAAGGCCTGGGCGAGTCCGTCGGGTGAGGGTTGCACCTTGTAGGTGAGGTCGATACCGAAACGGGATCCGTCGCCGAGCAGGCGCTGGAACTGTTCGGCGTCTTGCGGGGTCGTGATGATGAGGATGTCGCGGATACCGGCCAGGATCAGCGTCGACAGCGGGTAGTAGATCATCGGCTTGTCGTACACCGGAACGAGCTGCTTCGAGACGCCGAGCGTGATCGGGTGCAGTCGCGACCCCGTTCCGCCCGCCAGAATGATTCCGCGCATTNATCATGTGGTGAAGCACACGGATCACACGGTGACGGTGCTGGACAAGCTGACGTACGCGGGCAACCGGGCGTCCCTGGCCGGACTGCCCGAGGACCGGGTGCGTCTGGTCGTGGGTGACATCGCCGACGCGGGCGCGGTGGATCCGTTGGTGGCGGAGGCGGACGCGGTGGTGCATTACGCGGCGGAGTCCCACAACGACAACTCGTTGCACGATCCGCGCCCGTTCCTGGACACCAACATCATCGGCACGTACACGCTGCTCGAAGCCGCCCGCCGCCACCAGGTGCGGTTCCACCACATCTCCACCGACGAGGTCTACGGCGACCTGGAACTGGATGACCCGGCCCGCTTCACCGAACACACCCCCTACAACCCGTCCTCGCCGTATTCCTCGACGAAGGCCGGGTCGGATCTGCTGGTGCGGGCGTGGGTGCGCTCGTTCGGGGTGCGCGCGACGATCAGCAACTGCTCGAACAACTACGGGCCCTACCAGCACGTGGAGAAATTCATCCCCCGCCAGATCACGAACGTCATCCGCGGGATCCGCCCGAAGCTGTACGGCACCGGCGAGAACGTGCGCGACTGGATCCACGCGGACGACCACTCCTCCGCCGTGCTCACCATCCTCGACAAGGGCGAGATCGGGCAGACCTACCTCATCGGCGCGGACGGCGAGAAAGACAACAAGACCGTCGTCGAATCGATCCTGGAACTGATGGGACAACCCACCGACGCGTACGACCTGGTCACCGACCGCCCCGGCCACGACCTGCGCTACGCGATCGATTCCACCAAACTCCGCACCGAACTCGGCTGGACCCCCACGTACGGCGACTTCGACTCCGGCCTGGCCGCGACGATCGAGTGGTACCGGCAGAACGAAGCCTGGTGGGCACCGGCCAAAGACGGCGTCGAAGCGTTCTACGCCAGCAAAGGACAGTGACGGCGGCCATGACCGAGTTCGGCAAGACCCTCACCGTCACCACCACCCCCATCCCCGGGCTGATCGTGCTCGACCTGCCCGTGCACGGCGACACCCGCGGCTGGTTCAAAGAGAACTGGCAACGGCAGAAGATGACCGCGGCCGGCATCGACCTGCCCGACTTCGGTCCCGTGCAGAACAACGTCTCCTTCAACGACGCCGTCGGCACCACCCGCGGCATCCACGCCGAACCCTGGGACAAATACGTCTCCGTCGCCACCGGACGCATCTTCGGCGCCTGGGTCGACCTGCGCGAAGGCGACACCTTCGGCACCGTCTACACCACCGAGATCGACCCGTCCAAGGCGATCTTCGTGCCCCGCGGCGTCGGCAACTCCTACCAGACCCTCGAACCCGACACCGCGTACACCTATCTCGTCAACGACCACTGGTCCCCCGACGCCACGTACACCTTCCTCAACCTCGCCGACGACACCGCCGCGATCGACTGGCCCATCCCCCTGGCCACCGTCGAAATCAGCGAGAAGGACAAAAACCACCCCCGCCTCGCCGACGTCATCCCCATGCCGCCGAAGAAGACCCTCGTCACCGGCGCCAACGGACAACTCGGCCGCGCCCTCCGCGCCGAATTCGGTGACCACCCCTGGATCGAATACGCCACGCGGGCCGACCTCGACCTCACCTCTCCCGATCTGGATGCCGCACGCCGCTGGCGCGACTACGGAACGATCATCAACGCGGCCGCTTACACCAAGGTCGATATCGCCGAGACACCTGAGGGCCGCACCGACGCGTGGGCCGCGAACGTCACCGCCGTCGCCGCCCTGGCGCGCATCGCGACCGACAACGGCATCACCCTCGTCCACATCTCCAGCGACTACGTCTTCGACGGCACCAAACAAGGCGCCTACACCCCCACCGACCCGCTCTCCCCCCTCGGCGTCTACGGACAAACCAAAGCCGCCGGAGACGCGATCGTCTCCACCGTCCCCCGCCACTACATCCTCCGCACCAGCTGGGTCATCGGCGACGGCAACAACTTCGTCCGCACCATGGCCACCCTCGCCGAACGCGGCATCAACCCCCGCGTCGTGAACGACCAGACCGGACGACTCACCTTCACCACCGACATCGCCACCACCATCCGCACCCTCCTCGACACCCACGCCCCCCACGGCGTCTACAACATCACCTCTACGGGCAGCCCGCAGACCTGGTACGACATCGCCCGCGACGTCTTCCAGCTCACCGGGCACGACCCCGACCGCATCACCGGCGTCACCACCGACGACTACTTCGCCAACACCACCAGCCCCATCGCCCCCCGCCCCCGAAACAGCGTCCTCGACCTC
>NZ_RBZY01000121.1 GCF_004022425.1 Microbacterium enclense
GAGCCAGTCGCGCAACCGGCGGGTCGACACGCAGTCGTAGCGGTTGTAGTCGGCCAGATCGTCGAGCACCCGTTGCGCCGCCTCGACGTCGCCGTCGGCGGCGAGCGCACGTGCCTCGACGTACTGCACGATCGAGTCGTCGCCGCGCTGCACGTCGCTCGTGCGCACCTCGTCGCCCATGTACAGCGGTTCGAGCTTCTTGATGGAGTACGACCGCGATCCGACCCGCAACGCGCGGCGAACCACCGGGTACAGGTCGACGAAGACGCCGTCGCGCAGCAGGCGATCGACGTCGGCTTCGCCGACGCCGTAGCGCGCGGCCATCGTGAGAAGGTGCGTGGGCTCGTACGGCGCGTAGTGGTAGATGTGCATTGCGGGGAACTGCTCGCGCCGCACGGCCACCATGTCGAGGAACCGTTCGAGCGCCGCCCGCTCCTCGTCGAAGCTGTGCGCCCACAACGCCCCGTAACGCTCGCGCGTGTCGACCCATCCGAACAGGTAGTCGATCCCCCAGTGCTCCCGCTTCCCCTCGGTGTACAGCGGATCGCCCTCGAAGTCGAAGAACAGGTCGCCGTGATCGGGGCGCGGAAGCACGCCGAGGGACGCGGGGGCGACGACCTCGTAGGTCGGGACGACGTGTTCGCCCGCCGCCCCGTCTCCGGCGGGGCTCTCGAGCTGCAGCCGCGCCTGGGTGCGGAGGGAGACGAAGGTGTCGGCGCTCATCCCCTCGGGGGCGGCCGGGGCGGCTGCGAGCGCATCGATCGTGTCGATGCCGCCGGCCCGCAGGCGGTCGCGCTGCACCGGCCGCATGCCGGCGACGAGCAGCAGGTCGCGGTGGGCGACGACCTCGATCTCGCACGTGGGGCAGCGTCCGCAGGCGAGAACCGCGAGGTCGCCACGCGGGTCGCCCCACGGGACCACGGCACCGGCCGTACCCGAATCGACTCTGCGGTCCGCGATGAGGGCGCGCAGCCGCGCGCGGCGCAGCGCGAACACGGGCATCAGATCGTCGACGCGGTGCGTGCTGATGCCGCCGTCGCCGAGCAGCAGCTGCACCTCGTCGGAGCGGGGCACCCCCAGCCGGTCGAGCTGATCGACGTAGGCGGCGAGCTGCATGAGGGCAGTGACGCGGGCCCGGCGGGCGAGCTTGGTGTCCTGGACGACCCACGGCCGTGGTCGGCCATCGCCCGCGTCGGGCTCGCGGACGAGGAAGTCCGCGAAACCGACGAACTCCTCCGTGGCGAAGGCGGCCTGGTACACCACCTCGGCCGACGGGTCGGCGAGCGCCGCGTCGGTGAGACGGACGGCCTCGGCCAGCGCCGCGACGTCGGAGGACCGGGCGGCGGGGATCTCGCGGACGGCACCGCCCAGTCGGTGGCGGTACTCGTCGAGCACGCGGAGTTCGTGAGCGGTGCCCAGCGCGGCCGCCCGCTCGAGCGTGGCGTCTTCGGGGTCGGGCACCGCGTCGATACGACCGATCTTCGCGTCGATCGCCCGGAGCCACGCGAACTCGCACTCGGCCGCCGCCTTGAGGTCGCTCGCGCTCCAGACGATCCGCGCTTCGTGCTCGATGTACCGCATGATGGTCAACGCTAACCGGGGCCGCCGACATCGCCCGACGCGTGTCCACAGCCCGTGAGCCGGCACGCCCGGAACGACGCGATGTCGATGGCAGCTGACAGACTGAAGGTGTGATCACCGAGCTGCCGTTCGAGAACGTCTACCGGCACGGGTTCGCGCGCGTGGCCGCGTGCACGATCCCCGTCGCGGTCGCCGACCCGGCCACCAACGCCGAGGCGGTGCTCGCGTCCGCGCGCGAGTGCGATGCGGACGGTGTCGCGGTGGCCGTCTTCCCCGAGCTCTGCCTTTCGGGCTACGCCATCGACGACCTGGTCATGCAGGACCCTCTCCTCGATGCTGTCGAAGAGGCCGTGGCCCGCATCGTCGAGGCATCCACCGATCTGCTGCCGGTCCTGCTCGTCGGCGCACCGCTGCGCCACCGCAACCGTCTCTACAACTGCGCCGTCGTCGTCCATCGCGGACGCATCCTCGGCGTCGCCCCCAAGTCGTACCTGCCCACGTATCGCGAGTTCTACGAGCACCGCTGGTACGCCCGCGGCGACGACCAGTCGGGGCAGCACATCACCGTGGCGGGCGCGACGGTTCCGTTCGGGCCGGATCTGCTGTTCGACGCGGTCGACGTCCCGGGGCTCACCCTGCACGCCGAGGTGTGCGAGGACGTGTGGGTGCCGATCCCGCCGTCGTCGTCCGCGGCGCTGGCCGGGGCGACGGTGCTCGCCAACCTCTCGGGCAGCCCCATCACGATCGGTCGCGCCGACGATCGCGCACTGCTGTCGCAGTCGCAGTCCATGCGGTGTCTCGCGGCGTACGCTTACGCGGCCGCGGGGCAGGGCGAGTCGACCAACGACGTGTCGTGGGACGGCCAGACGATGATCTACGAGGGCGGTCAGCTGCTCGCCACCACCGAGCGCTTCCCGGACGGCCCGCGCCGGAGCGTCGCCGACGTCGACCTCGACCGCCTACGGCAGGACCGCCTGCGCCAGGGCACGTTCGACGACAACCGTCGCACGGCCGGCACGCCATTCCGCACGGTGTCGTTCGAACTCTC
>NZ_RBZY01000122.1 GCF_004022425.1 Microbacterium enclense
CTCGCCGTGCTCGACGAGCCGTTCCGCGGCGTCGACATCGGTGCACGCCGCCGCATCGGCGGCGCCGCCCGCGACCGCGCGGCCGAAGGTGCCGCCGTGCTCGTGCTCTCCAGCGACGTGGACGAGATCCTCGACGTCGCCGACCGCATCGTCGTCCTCGTCTCGGGGCGCATCGTCCTGGACACCCCCGCCGGCGTGCTCGACCGCGCGCGCATCGTCGCCGCTCTGCTCGACGACCCCGGCCATCGGAAGGAAATCGCATGACCTCCGTCGCCGCACCCGCGCGACCCCGCGTCGGGTCCGTCATCGTGGACGCCGTCGCGAAATGGGGATTCGTGGCCGTCACGGTGCTGCTCATCGCCTACTTCGCCGTGACGCAGCCGGCCTTCGCCACTCCCGAGAACATCGTCGGGATGCTGAGGTACATCGCCCCGATCGGCATCGCCGGTCTCGGCGTGACCCTCGCGATGACCGTCGGCGGGCTCGACCTGTCCGTCGGCGCGAACGCCGGATTCGCCGTATCCATCGCCGCGTGGACCATGGTGATCGCGAATCAGGTGGGCGGGATCGCCGTCGGCGTCGTGCTGCTCTCCGGCGCCCTCATCGGCGCGATCAACGCCGCGCTGATCGTGCTCGCCCGCATCCCCGACCTGCTGGCGACGCTCGCGACGATGTTCACGGTCGTCGGGCTCAAGCTCATCATCGTGGACGGCAAGTCCATCTCGTCGCAGATGACCCTCGACGACGGCACGACCGCCCCTGGCCGCTTCACCCCGGACTTCGTGTGGTTCGACCGCGGCTTCATCGGCCCGATCTCGGTGCCCGTGGTGCTGTTCCTCGGACTCACGGTCGTGCTGTGGTTCGTGCTCGACCGCACCCGGTGGGGGCGCGCGCTCGCCGCCGTCGGCTCGAACCCCGAGGCCGCGCGTCTCGCCGGCGTCCGCGTCCGCGCCTACCGCGCCGCCGCGTACATCGGGTGCGGCATCCTGGCATCCATCGCCGGTCTCATCCTCGCCGCCCGCATCGGACAGGGCGACGTCTCGGCCGGGAACAGCCTGCTGCTGGACGCCGTGGCCGTCGCGCTCGTCGGCGTCTCGGTACTGGGCATCGGGCGCCCCAACGCGTGGGGCACGGCCCTCGGTGCGGTGCTGGTGGCCGTGATGGTCACCGGGTTCTCGATGATGGGCCTGCCGTACTACATCCAGGACTTCGGGAAGGGCCTCGTGCTGCTCGTGGCCCTGCTGTTCAGCTTCACGTTCCGCCGTCGCAAGACCACCATCGTCGCCGGGAGCACCACCGCATCATGACCGTCCTCACCGATCAGCTGACCGTCGCGTCCGTCCCCGCCTACCTGGTGGAGCGACCGCACCTTGCGGGGCCCGTGGATCCGGCATCCATCGTGTCCGTCGAGGAGGTCGGCGACGGCAACCTGAACCTCGTCTTCATCGTGAAGGATGCCGCGGGCAACGGCGTCGTCGTCAAGCAGTCGCTGCCGCACGTGCGCGTGGACCCCTCGTGGCCGCTCACGCGTGAGCGTGCGGCGCGCGAGGCCGTCGTGCTCGGCGCGCACGAGCGGATCGACCCCGCGCACGTGCCCGCATTCCACGGCTTCGACGCCGAGAACCTCGCCCTGTCCATCGAGGACCTCAGCGACCACGCCGTGTGGCGCGGAGAGCTCAACGCCGGGCGGCTGCACACGTACGCCGCGGCGCAGCTCGGCGAGTACGTCGGCGCGGTGGGCTTCGCGACGAGCGTGTTCGGCACGCCGGGGCCGGAGCGCCGCCGCGCGATCGCCGCCGCGACCAACCCCGAGCTGAGCGAGATCACCGAAGACCTGGTGTTCACCGAGCCGTACGTCGACCACGAGCACAACGGCTGGTTGGACGCCAACGACGACGACGTGCGGGAGCTCCGCGCCGACCGGGCGTTCGTGCGCGAGATCGGCCTGGCCAAGCAGCGGTTCCAGGAGAGCACCCAGAGCCTGCTGCACGGCGACCTGCACACCGGATCGGTGTTCGTGCGCGCCGAGGGGGCCTCGGTGCGGGCGTTCGACTCGGAGTTCGGCACGTACGGTCCGACGGGCTTCGACCTCGGCGCCGTGTGGGCGAACCTCGTCATCGCCGCGGCGCGCGCGCACGTGCTGGGCCGTTCGGCCGACGCCGAGGCGCTGCTGACGCTGCCGGTGGAGCTGGTCGATGCGTTCGAGGCGGAGTTCCGCCGCCGCTGGCCCGACCGCGTCGACCCGCGCGTGTACGGCGACGAGGTGCTCGAGCACACGCTCGCGGTGGTGCGATCGGATGCCGCGATCTACGGCGCCGCGAAGGCCGTCCGCCGCATCGTCGGGTTCTCGAAGGTCGCCGACATCCAGACGCTGCCCGAGCCGGAGCGCGCCGTCGCGGCGCGCCTCGTGCTGCGCGCCGCCCGGACGCTGGGCACGGCCCGGCTGGACGATGCCGACCCGCGCGCGCTCACCGCGCGCACGGTGGCGCTGCTCGGCTGACGCGGGGCTGGGCGGAGCGCCGGGCGCGTGGCATCCGGCGCCCCTCTCTGCGCGATAAACGCTAATACTCCCGAGACACGCCGCGTCTCAGCGTG
>NZ_RBZY01000123.1 GCF_004022425.1 Microbacterium enclense
CCTGATCGTCGGCGGTCTCGCCGTCGTTCGTACCGTCCTCGACGGCGGGATTGGAGGATGCGGGTGCGGGCGAGACCACCGATGTGGTGGCGGCCGATGCGGGCAGGGCCATGGCGGCGACCCCTCCTGCGCTGAACAGGACGAGCGTTGCGACGCCGAGTCCGGCGCCCAGCCCCTTGCGTTTGACAGTGCTCATGTCGTTCCTTTCTGCGACTCTCGGTGAGTCCTGAAGAGATGGTCCCTGGCGGCCTCTAAGAAACCGCAAAGGCTCAGAACTGCCCCACACGCGGCGCTTCTGTGTGATTTCTTAGAGCGCACGAGGCAGGCTCGACCGAGTCAATGACCGTACTTCCGTTGACGTCCGACGCTCACGGAAAGCCAGAGTGCGACGCGATTGAGGGCGCCGACGAGGGAGAGACAGAATGGCCGACACGGTAGCGGCAGCGCCGACACGACCCCGCCTTCTGCTGATCGAAGATGATCCCCAACTCGGCCCTTTGATGGCGCAGGTCCTTGACGAGGTGTACGACGTGACGCTCTGTGCAGATGGCGGCGAAGCATTCGATATCGCCATGGAACAGTCATTCGATGCGATGGTGGTCGATCGCCGGCTGCCCACTGTCGACGGGCTCACCCTCGTTGAGTCCCTCCGCAGAGCAGGGTCACAGGTGCCGATGCTCATCCTCACGGCCATGGGAACCGTACAGGACAAAGTCAGAGGACTGGACGCCGGAGCCGCTGACTACCTGGTTAAGCCGTTCGAGTTCGACGAATTGTTCGCCCGGCTCCGCGCCATCAGGCGCGTCACCAACGGAGAAGGCCCGTTCGTTCGCATCGGCGAATGGGAGTTCTATCCGGACTCACGCGCGGTCTACTCGCCGTACGACGGCCGCACCATCCTTACGGAACGGGAAAGTGCGCTCCTGCGATTATTAGCAACAAACCCGCAGCAAACCTTCACTCGCGCTGCAATCCTTCGAGCCGTGTTCTCTTCCGACGACACTCCGGGGACCGTCGACACGTACGTGCATTATCTGCGGAAGAAGACCGAGCCAAGCATCGTCCAAACAATCCACGGCCGCGGCTACCGGCTGGGCCTGGTGTGATGATCAGACGACGCCCCGCGCAAGACCCAGACGCGCAGCTCATCCGCTCCGCCGCGCGACGGGTCGCCCTCACCATCTCTCTGGCAGTTTCCGCACTCGTCGTTGCCGTCCTAATCGCAGCATTCGCCGTTGTCTTCACCCAGATCCCCCTGCCCGACCTGCTCAACCCGCAGCAGAAAGAAACAGTCGTGGATATTCAGGGTCTCGACATCATCGTGGGTGGAGTCAGCATCGGTCTCATCGCGATCGCCCTCGCCGGCCTCTTGGGATGGCTCGTCACGCGCCGGGCAGTCCGGCCTTTGGTGGATGCCCTCAGACGACAGAGGCAATTCGTTGCCGACGCTTCACATGAACTTCGAACGCCGCTGGCTGTATTGGATGCACGTATCCAATTGCTGCAACGCAGCTCGCGCGCATCAGATCCCCACCAGGAACTCGTGACACAACTCCGCCACGACACCCTATCCGTCATCGGAGTCGTCTCTGACCTCCTGCACGCGGCCGAAGTCCCCACAGAATCAGAGGCAGAACCAACCCCCGTGGCAACATGCGTCGCATCAGCGATATCGGCCATGTCCATCCTCGCGCGCGAACGACGCGTGCGCTTGATGGGCGCCCACATCGCACCCGACTTGTCTGCCTCGATCCCTCACACAAGCCTGCGGCGAAGCCTCATCGCCCTTCTCGACAATGCGATCAAACACTCCCCGGTGGGAACAGTCGTCACCGTAAGGGCGAGCCAGGTGGGCCGTCGGGTTCATATCAGTGTGACCGATCAGGGTCCCGGTATCCGAGGCATCGAACCGAGTCGTGTCTTCGACAGATTCGCTCGGTCCGCGGATGCCGTTGATGGCGGTGGCTCATCAAGAACCGGGTTTGGAATTGGATTGTCGCTCGTACAGGACACGGTGAGCCGCTACGGCGGGTTGGCGCGAGTGTCGTCATCGACCAACGAGGGAACCACGATGACGCTCATAATCCCAATGCCTCGGCGACGAGCTGAGATCCACTCCCGTCCTGCCTGAGACGTGGCTGGGCCTCTGCGCCGACATGCCGCACACAGCGGAAACAACCGCCGATCGGAGCAAGCTTGAGGTACCGCCCTTCCCTTCGTGTGGCTGGCCCACCTGCGGCGCGATAAGGGCGACATTTATCGCCGCAGTTCACACGGCACCTCGTCGATTGCCCCGTGGGTGGTG
>NZ_RBZY01000124.1 GCF_004022425.1 Microbacterium enclense
CCATCACCGACGACGTCGTCGAAGCCGCCGCCAGCGTCCTCGTCATCGGATAGCCACCGCCAAACAACAACGCAAGAACACCGCCAAAGAGCGTCAACATTCACAAGTTCGGGAAGGGCTGCCATATGTGACCGCAAGGGGATCGCTTTGTGGGACGCCATCGAGCGTGCGCGCTTGCTGACGACTCAGGCAGAATCACGTGCCTCACCGACGATGTCGACCGTCCCATATAGCGTGTTCGTAAGAAATCCCGCTGACGGTTCCCTATATGGGACGACGAGGAGGGTCAGATGATCGTTGGCTACGCACGGGTGTCCACTATCGCCCAGGACGTCGAGACGCAGCGCCTCGCCCTGCTCGAGCTGGGTGTCGCCCCCGACCGGATCTACACCGACGAGGGGTTCACGGGTAAGAACCTCGAACGTTCAGGGCTGCGTGAAGCGATGGCCGCGGTGCGGGAGGGGGATACTCTCGTCGTCCCACGGCTGGACCGGTTCGCGCGGAATGCGGAAGAGACGCTCCGGCAGGTTCGTGAGCTCACCGAACGTGGCGTGATCTTTCAGATGGGGCGCACCACGTACGACCCTCGCGACCCGTGGTCGAAGCTGTTTCTCACTTTCCTCGCTGGCATGGCTGAGGCGGAGGGCGGATGGATCAGTCTCCGGACCCAGGAGGCGATGGCGCGCCCCGCGGTCCGGGCGAAGTTGAAAGGCCGGCAGCCGAGCTTGTCGCCCGAGAAGGATGCGGCGATCGCCAGGCACTTCGCGGACAACGAGATGACTCCGGCAGAGATCGCCACGCTATTCAACACGTCGCGCAGCAGCGTCTACCGCGCGGCCGGC
The DNA here is from genome assembly GCF_004022425.1 of Microbacterium enclense. Classification (GTDB taxonomy): domain Bacteria; phylum Actinomycetota; class Actinomycetes; order Actinomycetales; family Microbacteriaceae; genus Microbacterium; species Microbacterium enclense_A. The sequence goes on from NZ_RBZY01000124.1 coordinate 843, forward strand.
AGGCATCAGAAGCGGATGGAGGCGCGTCGTGGCTGAGGGGGGTTCGACTAGTTGCCCTTGACCTCATCACCAACCGGGCCGCGGCGCTGCACGCCACGGACTACGGCACACCCACCGGCATCGCGAGGTACCCGCCGTCGACGGCGAACTGCGAGNGACATGCGCACACCCGCCGAGGTCGAACAGGCGTATTACGCTGATCAGGAATCAGCCAATCCGACACCTGTCGGACAAGGCTCCCGATAGGAACGAAAGTCAGGCCGATTCAGACTGCCCGCCCACCGGGCAGGCATCGACCGCGACAGCAACCGCCTCGTCTGGTGGATCGACCTCGACGACGGCACCCGCACCATCCTGCTCAAGGGAGCGAGCCGCTGATCGGCTGACCGGGGGACCCCTTGGGTGCGAGGAGTTCCCCGGTCGCAACCGACCGCTCGCAACCGTTCAGGAGCAGGATGCAACCCTCGACAGTGTTCACCATCGGTCACTCCACACACCCGATCGAGGAGTTCATAGCGCTGCTCGAAAACAACGGCGTGCAACAACTCATCGATGTGCGGACGGTTCCCGGCTCCCGACATAACCCGCAATTCGGCGCGCAGGCGCTTGAGGAAAACCTGACGGACGCAGGCCTGCACTATGCGCGGATGAAAGAACTCGGCGGTCTCCGCCACACCCCAGTGAATGTGGAGAGCATCAACGGTGCCTGGCGCAACAAAAGCTTCCGAAGCTACGCCGACTACATGCAAACCGAGCCCTTCGCGCGTGGAATAGACCGTCTAATCGATCGAGCAAAAGAGAAGACTGTGGCGATCATGTGCGCGGAAGCGGTCCCGTGGCGCTGCCACCGGTCTCTCATCGCGGATGCGCTGCTCGTTCGCCACATTTCTGTGAAGGACATCATGAGCGCCACCTCCACCAAACCCCACACACTCACGTCGTTCGCGTCGGTGGACGGGCAGCGGGTCTGGTACCCGCCCACTAACCTGGAAGGGCAACCGTAGGCATAGCGAGCCTCTCGCCGATGTGACCGAGTTGTCATTCCGAGAATGGATGTCGTCCACCATGGGCACACTGCACTACGGCGGGTCGGAAGCGCCGATCGTCAGCACCCCGGCGACGGACAAGGCGGTGGACGCGGAGGGCAAGGCCTGGCAGGTCGGCAACGCGCTCATTCAACGCCCCGGCACGGGCGAGGACATCGCGTACACGGCGCTCTACCTGGCCTCCGACGAGTCCTCTTGGGTGACCGGACAGAACTACAGCGTCGACGGCGGCGCGACCGCCGGGTGGCGGAACGACAGCGAGACGGACCGACTGGCCGCGAAGAACGGTTGACACGCGGGTCGCGGCGCGACCGGTGACGGACGGGAGGCACGGTGCCAGCTGACACCGTGCCTCCCGTCCGTCGTGGCCACCTCGTCTAAATCGCGAGGTACCCGCCGTCGACGGCGAACT
>NZ_RBZY01000125.1 GCF_004022425.1 Microbacterium enclense
CTCGCTCCGCGGAGCGAGGGGGCACAGCCGTGTGCGCGGGGCGGCGTCACCGCACGACGGGGTCGCCCTCTCCCGCGGCGAGGAGGTCCAGCTGCCGGGCGTGCGGCAGGCTCTCCCAGTCGCCGCGGCCGAGGCACGCGAACGCCCCCGCCGCCACGGCGGTCTCCAGGCGCCGCTCGGTCGGTGACGCGCGGAGGAGCTCGGACAGGTAGCCCGCGACGAACGCGTCGCCGGCGCCCACCGTGTCGACCGGGCGGATGGGCCAGGCGGGGCGGTGCAGCACACGACCCTCGTCCCGCACAAGGGCGCCTTCCGCGCCGAGCTTGAGCGCGACCGTCGACGCCCCGAGCTCGGCGATCGCAGTGACGAGCTCATCGTCGGAGCGCTCCCCGACGATGAGCGCCGCTTCCTCCCGGCCGGCGAAGACGATGTTGGCTTGCGCGGCGAGGCGGCGATAGACGGCGCGCGCGTCGCGACCGCGCCACAGCGAGGGGCGGTGGTTGACGTCGAACGACACGGTGGCCCCGGCGGAGCGGGCGGCAGCCACGGCGGCGTCCACGGCGGAAGCGGCGGATGCCGAGAGTGCCGGGGTGATCCCGGTCACGTGCAGGACCCACGAGGCCCCGAGGAGCGACAGATCGAGGTCGTCGGGGGAGAGACGACTTCCCGCGCTGCCCGCCCGCCAGTACTGAACGCCCACGCGTTCCGGCGCGATCTCGGTCTTCATCATGGCGCCGGTCGATGCCTCCGCGTCCACGGCGGCCACCACCTCGACGCCCTCGGCGCGGAGTTCGCGCCGGATCCGGCGTCCCGCCACATCGTCGCCGAGACGCCCCATCCACACCGCGCGGCCGCCCAGACGCGCGACCCCGATGGCGACGTTGCTCTCCGCACCGCCGAACGACAGTCGGTAGGCGTCGGTGCTCTCGCCCTCGGAGGCGTCGATCGGCCGGAACAGCGCCATGGTCTCGCCGAGCGTGACGACGGCGGTCATGGCATGATCCGGTCCTGCATCGCGGCGCGGCCGCGCTCGGCGACCCGCGACAGGTCGCCCGCGTCGATCTCGGCGCGCGGGGCGAGCCAGCTCCCGCTCACGGAGGGAACCGCGGGATGCGCCAGGTAGTCGGCGGCGTTGTGCGCACCGACGCCCCCGCTCGGGACGAAGCCGATCCCGGCGAACACCGCCGCGAGCGCGTCGATCGCCGACCGGCCGCCGAGGAGGTCGGCGGGAAAGAGTTTCACTGCGCTCAGGCCCGCTCGTCGTGCGCGCTGCACTTCGGTGGCCGTGGCCACCCCCGGCAGCACCTCGAGCCCGCGCGTGCGTGCCCGCTCGACCACCTCGTCATCGAAGCCCGGGCTGACGATGAACGAGGCGCCGGCGTCAGCGGCCCGATCGACCTGGTCGACATCGAGCACCGTCCCCGCGCCCACCACGAATCCCGGCGGGGCCTTCGCGGTCATCGTGGCGAGCACCTCGAGGGCGCGCGGGGTGCGCAGGGTGATCTCCGCGCAGCTCACGCCCCCGTCGTCGAGGGCGAAGGCCAGATCGGATGCCACGTCCGGACGGTCCGCGACGACCACCGGGATGACGGGGAACGGGAGCAGCCAGTCGCTCACCGTCCGAGCCACCCGCCGTCGACCGGCAGCGTGATGCCGTTCACGTAGTCCGAGGCGGGGGAGGCCAGGAACACGGTTGCTCCCGCGAGATCCGAACTCTCGCCCCACCGTCCGGCGGGGATCCGCTCGAGGATGCTGCGCGAGCGGTCGGGGTCGCCGCGGAGCGGTGCGGTGTTGTCGGTGGCGATGTAGCCCGGCGCGATCGCGTTGACGTTGACGCCGTGCGCTGCCCATTCGTTCGCGAGGGCCTTCGTCAGCCCCGCGATCCCCGACTTCGCGGCTGCGTAGCCGGGCACGTTGATTCCGCCCTGGAAGCTCAGCAGGGATGCCGTGAAGACGATCTTTCCCGACCCTCGCTCGAGCATGCCTGCCGCGACCGCCTGCGTCAGCAGGAAGGGGCTGGTGAGGTCGACTTCGACGACACGCTCCCACAGCGCGGTCGGATGCTCGACAGCGGGGGCTCGCTCGATCGTGCCGGCGTTGTTCACGAGGATGTCGATCCGGCGGCCGCGGAGGTCGTCGATCAGCGCGAGCACGGCGGCTCGGTCGGAGAAGTCGCAGGCGAACGACGTGAACTCGCGGCCACGGTCGAGGACGGCGCGGGCGATCGCGCTGTCCGATGTGGCTTCCCGCGTGCTCACGGCGATGATGTCGGC
>NZ_RBZY01000126.1 GCF_004022425.1 Microbacterium enclense
CCGCGCGCCGCACGCCGCACGGCCGGTTCGGTGCACGGAGCTCGGAACCGAGCTCGTGGGGAGGAGCGGTCCTGTATGCTGGAGGACGCATCCCGTGTATCGGGATGACTCCGCGTGCCCACAGCGCACCGCACTGACCTCCGGGTCAGCGCACCGCGCGGCATCCACACCCCACGGTCCTCCGCTCCGGCGGAAGGCGGGTGTGCGCCGGGCACCAGGCTCGCCGCTCCCTCGATCGGCGCGAAACAACCGCAACCATGGCGCGCCAGCGCCCCAGAACAGGAGTACGACCATGGCCGTCGTCACCATCCGCCAGCTGCTCGACAGCGGCGTTCACTTCGGACACCAGACCCGTCGGTGGAACCCGAAGGTCAAGCGCTTCATCCTGACCGAGCGCTCCGGCATCCACATCATCGACCTCCAGCAGTCGCTGTCGTACATCGACAAGGCGTACGAGTTCGTCAAGGAGACCGTCGCGCACGGCGGCACCATCCTCTTCGTCGGCACCAAGAAGCAGGCGCAGGAAGTCCTCGCCGAGCAGGCGACCCGCGTGGGCCAGCCCTACGTCAACCAGCGCTGGCTCGGTGGCCTCCTCACCAACTTCCAGACGGTGTCCAAGCGCCTCGCCCGCATGAAGGAGCTCGAGGAACTCGACTACGAGAACCCGGCCGAGAGCGGCTTCACCAAGAAGGAGCTGCTGCTCAAGAAGCGCGAGCTCGACAAGCTGCACAAGTCGCTCGGTGGTATCCGCAACCTGCAGAAGACCCCCTCGGCGATCTGGGTCGTCGACGCCAAGCGCGAGCACCTCGCCATCGACGAGGCCAAGAAGCTCGGCATCCCCGTCATCGGCATCCTCGACACGAACGCCGACCCGGACGAGTTCCAGTACCCGATCCCCGGCAACGACGACGCGATCCGCTCGGTGAGCCTGCTCACGCGCATCATCGCCGACGCCGCCGCCGAGGGCCTGATCCAGCGTCACCAGCCCGCGGGCGAAGACGAGGCCGCCGAGCCCCTCGCCGAGTGGGAGCGCGAGTTGCTCGAGACCCCCGAGGCGACCGAGACCGGTGCCGAGGCGACCGAGGCTGCGACCGAGTCCGCTGACGACGCCGCCGGCGCCGAGGCCCACGACGAGGCCGTCGCCGCCGAGTCCGGTGAAGAGACCGCCGAGGTCACCGACGCCGAGGCCGCCGACAGCAAGTAAGCGCGCCGCCGCGACACCGCGGCGTCACCCGCACAGGCTACGATCCGGCGGGGTCGTACGCGCACCCCGGGGGTGCACACGGCCCCGCCGAGCTCACACCAGCACCACCAACGACTTAGGAGACGCCACACCATGGCAAACTTCACGATCGCCGACATCAAGGCCCTGCGCGAGCAGCTCGGCACGGGCATGGTCGACACCAAGAAGGCGCTCGAAGAGGCCGACGGCGACGTCGAGAAGGCCGTCGAGATCCTGCGCCTGAAGGGCGCGAAGGGCAACGCCAAGCGCGCCGACCGCTCCACGAGCGAGGGCCTCGTCACCGCCCGCGAGACCGAGGGTGCCGTCACGCTCCTCGAGCTCGCCTGCGAGACCGACTTCGTCGCGAAGAACGACCGCTTCATCGCTCTGGCCGACAAGGTCGTCGCCGCGGCTGCCGCCGCCGGTGCCGACTCGGTCGAGGGCGCCCTCGCCGCCGACGCCGACGGCCAGACCGTCGAGCAGCTCATCTCGGACGAGGCCGCCATCATCGGCGAGAAGGTCGAGCTCCGCCGCGTGCGCACCATCCGCGGCGACAAGTTCGAGGTCTACCTGCACAAGACCAGCAAGGACCTCCCGCCCCAGGTCGGCGTCGTCCTCGCCTACACCGGTGACGACGCGGAGACGGCTCGCTCTATCGCGCAGCACATCTCGTTCGCCAACCCCTCGTTCCTCACCCGCGACGACGTGCCCGAGGCCGACGTCGAGAAGGAGCGCGAGATCGTCACCGAGATCTCCCGCAACGAAGGCAAGCCCGAGGCCGCCCTGCCGAAGATCGTCGAGGGTCGCGTGAACGCGTTCTTCAAGCAGGTGTCGTTGCTCGACCAGGACTACGCCAAGGACAACAAGCTGTCCGTCGCGAAGGTCGCCTCCGACGCCGGTCTCACGCTGACCGACTTCGCCCGCTTCAAGGTCGGCGCGTAAGCACCGATGATAAGGCCCGGGATGCCATGGCATCCCGGGCCT
>NZ_RBZY01000127.1 GCF_004022425.1 Microbacterium enclense
CGCCCCCGCCCGCCGTGTCGGCGATGGTGCAGCGCCCGTCGTGCGCCTTGACGATGGCATCCACGATCGACAGGCCCAGTCCCGAACCGTCGACTCCGCGCCCGGCCGAGACGCGGTCGAAGCGCTGGAACACGCGGTGCCGGGCGGCGGGCGGGATACCGGGCCCGTGGTCGCGAACCCACAGGTGCGCCGTGGTCCCGTCGGCGGAGCTGCCGATCTCGATCGGGCTGCCGGCCGGTGTGTATTTGGCGGCGTTGTCGGCGAGCTGGAGCCACGCCTGCACGAGACGATCGTGGTCGCCCACGATGGGACCACGGCCGCGCGCCTCGATGGTCCAGGAGTGTTCCGGGATCGCGGCGACGAGTTCGCCGACACGGTCGGTCAGGGCCCCCACGTCGACGACACCCGCCGAGAGCCCGCCGGCCTCGACGTCGGCGAGGGCGTCGATGTCGTCGACGAGACGGGACAGCCGGTCGAGTTCGGAGATACCGAGATCGCGGGTCTCGGTCACGTCGTCGGGGTCGGCGGGGTTCATGGTCTCGAGGTGGCCCCGCACGATCGTGATCGGCGTCTTCAACTCGTGTCGGACGTCGTCGAGGAGCTGTCGCTGCGCGGCGACGGACATCGAGAGCCGATCGAGCATCGAGTTGACGGATGCCGTGAGGTCGGCGATCTCGTCGTTGCCATCGGCCGAGACACGGACGCCCAGGTCGGCGATCGTGATCGCGTCGGTCGTGTCGCGCAGCCGCCGCAGCGGCGAGAACAACCGGCCGGTGACGAACCATCCGGCCACTCCCACGGCGAGGAGCACCCCGGCGCCGGCGATCGCGTAGGTGGTGGTGGAGAGCGTGACCAGCTCCATGCGCTGATCGATGGAGATGGCCTGGACGACATCGGCATCGCCTGTCCGCACCGCCGCATAAAGGACGGGGCCGACGGTGGCGGAGAGGCGCCCGCGCATATCCCCGCGATCGAGTGCCGCGCGCAGGTCGCGCACGAAGACGGCGTCGTCGGCGAGCGGCAGCCCGGGCGGGGCGGGAGTGGTGGCGAGGACAGTTGTTCCGATGACCGCCAGCGTTCCGTCGGTGCGGCCGGGGACGGCGGAGTCCACCAGGTCGGCGGGGTCCTCGCCGCTGGCCGACACCGTTGCCACGAATCCGTCGAGCTGTCGCTCGGCGTTGGCGATGACCCGTTCGCTCTGCACGACGAATGTCACACCGCCCGCGATGATGAGCCCGAGCAGCACGACGCCGAGGAACGCCCCGAGGAGTCGCACGCGCGCGGAGACGGGTCTCGCGCGGCGGATCATCCTCTGATTATGACGTTCCTCGGCGTCGCTGCGGTGCGGGTCAGCCCGGGTGGGTCATCGAGAGCAGGTCGAGCTTGGCGTCGAGGACCTCTTCGGTGATCTCGCCACGCTCGACGTAGCCCAGGTCGATGACGGCCTCGCGCACCGTGATGCCCTTGGCGACCGAGTGCTTGGCGATCTTCGCGGCCGCCTCGTAGCCGATGACCTTGTTCAGCGGTGTGACGATCGACGGCGACATCCCGGCGAACGCCTCGGCGCGGCCGACGTTGGCCTCGAGCCCGTCGACGGTCTTGTCGGCGAGCACCCGCATGGCGTTCGAGAGCAAACGGATCGACTCGAGCAGGGCCGTGCCCATGACGGGGATCGCGACGTTGAGTTCGAACGATCCCGACGCGCCCGCCCAGGCGACCGTCGCATCGTTGCCGACGACGCGCGCACAGACCATGAGGGTCGCCTCGGGGACGACCGGGTTGACCTTGCCCGGCATGATCGAGGATCCCGGCTGCAGGTCGGGGATGTGGAGCTCGCCCAGACCCGTGTTGGGGCCGGAACCCATCCAGCGGATGTCGTTGTTGATCTTCGTCAGCGACACCGCGATGGTCCGCAGGGCTCCGGATGCCTCGACGAGACCGTCGCGGTTCGCCTGGGCCTCGAAGTGGTCCTTCGCCTCGGTGATCGGCAGCTCGGTCTCGGCGGCGAGCAGTGCGATGACCTTCTGCGGGAAGCCCAGCGGGGTGTTGATGCCGGTCCCGACGGCCGTGCCGCCGAGCGGGACCTCGCCGACGCGGGGGAGGACCGCCTGCACCCGCTCGATGCCCAGTCGCATCTGGCGGGCGTAGCCGCCGAACTCCTGGCCGAGCGTGACGGGGG
>NZ_RBZY01000128.1 GCF_004022425.1 Microbacterium enclense
ATTGCCCCGTGGGTGGTGCGAAACCGATCGGAATCGCACCAATGAGGAAACCTACAAGGCGCAACAGATCATCGAGAGGGTGCATTCGGACCCGTCTCCTATTTCGACGCGGGGATGGCGCCGGCTTAGCGCCCATCGATTGAGCGGACGGCCACGTGTATTTCGGTCCAGAGTTTGAACTCGGCGGTGTCGTAGCGTCCTTGCCGGTCGACGGCTGCCCATGCGTCGAGGCTTTCGAGGGGGACGCCGGCGAGGCGGGCTGCCGCAGGATGGCTGATGCGGTGGGGCTTCGTCACGGCGTCACGCTAACGCGGACGCCGGGGAGACAGAACGGATCGGTCCGAGATTCACCCGCCACATCACCTGTGGCGATGCCGTTACAGACGGTTCGAGAGGGTGAGCCCGTCGGCGCTACTCGCGTCGTGCATCATCTTGTCGATCAACTCACGGTCGAGCTGCGGTGCGCGGCCGCCGTAGAACTGCATGAGCAGGGCCCGTGTGGGGCTGATCCAGATGGAGGAGCGGCCGCCGCCGGTGGTGGGCATCTGGAGCATGAAGCCTTCACGGCGGCGGAGCTTGTTCATCATGACGACGCGGAGGTGCGCGAGGATACGGTCGTCGATGTCGTAGCTGGAGTCTTGCGTGTAGATCAGTCGTCCCACGGGGCGAGCGTGTCCTTCATCTCGTTCGAGGCTGGGCCATCGCGAAATCGCCCGGCCGCTCCGAATTATCGCACCCGCGATGTTGCTCACATTTGCACAACAGCCCGGGAAGGTTTTCGCAAGGGTCCAGGGGTGAACGTGTCGTCTGAGACGCTGACACGGACGTCGTTCCTCCGGCGTGTGGGACCTCTCGCCATGATGGTCGCGCCGGGGGTCCCGATGTTGGAGGTTTCCGATGGGGAGATTCACGTACGACTCGAGTGTCAGTGCCGACTTCGATGACCGGGAGCTCGCTCACCTGCAGGCGGTCATCGTGGCGAAGATCCGCCGCGGGGAGCGGTTCACCTTCACATGGAAGATCGACATCAGCCTCGGCGGTGGCCGGACAAGCGTCTACCTGTACCCCGGAGTCAAGCTGGCGTTTAGATACGAGGGTGGCCACACACCGCAGCTCAACCCGTCCTGGCTGCGGATGCTGACCGACGCCGCCAACTCGCCACAGGGACTTCACGTGCTTGATGAGCCGGCCGGGCGCACTCCGGACCAACTCGCGCGCGACGCCGACCGACGGAATCACCCGGTAGAGGCGTGACAACAGTCGCAGTGTGCAACGCGCTTTCCGATGGTGCAACCCCGATGCCGGTGAGACCTAGCGACATCTACGTTGTACCGCATGACTCAGAGCATCGAACGGGTTCAGCTGACCGTGAATGGTGCCACCCATGCTCTCGCGCCGTTGGAGAGCGTCGGGGATATCGAGGCTCAGGTTCTCGGCGCCACGCGCGCCGGCGGTGGCTTCATCACGGTCACGCTGGACGGGGGCGAACGTCTCAGCATCTTCGTGTCGGCGGCGGCAAGTTCGATCACCATCGCTTCCTCCACAGTGCGCCTTGATAGCGGCCTCGCCGACGGCGGCGGCGACGGGTGGCGCAACCATTCTGGGCAGGTGTTCGACGATGAGGAGTCGCCTTACGACATCATCTGACCGTCACGACGGCACGTAACCGATCGGTTCCGCTTCGAATAATCCGGGGCGCAAAGCGGTAGCAGTGCAGACCTCGCGCCGCTTGAAGCCAGCATTACGACCGCCCGACACTCATATGCTTCGTCTGTGACGTATCTGGCAGAAAGCCCCGGCACCGTCGTGGTTGCGAAATGACGCGCGTGCTCGTCATCGACGACGAGCAGATGCTCACCGACCTGCT
>NZ_RBZY01000013.1 GCF_004022425.1 Microbacterium enclense
CGAAGCGACAGATATTGACCCCTCACGCGGGCTCGCAGCACCTCAGCGGGCGCGGCGCTCTCGGGCGGTGATGCGCAGGCCCGACGCACGCAACCGGCGGACGAGTTCGCGGCCACCCACGTGCTCGGCGCCGGCGGCCACGAGGTCGGCGTGCCGGTCGTCGGGGACGTCGTAGTGGTCGAGGTCGAACGCGCGGCGCGGGATTCCGGCCGCAGCCGCGAAGGCGTGCAGCTCGGCGAGGTTCGCATCGCTCACGAGATGTGCCCACAGCCGACCGTGCGCCGGCCACTGCGGGTCGTCGATGAGAATCGCCACCCCGTGATCCTACGACCGACACGCGGTCCCGGTGCTTTTGCCGGATGCCGCTGGGTGAGCTAAACTCGTCCTTTGGTGCGTCGTGTCCGCGCAGTTGGCGCGAGACCCCGCAGGCTTCGGCCGGCCGGATCGCACCGAGACTCAGGGCGTCAAGCCCTCCCGAACGTCATCAGACAACCGGAGCCGTGCGCTCCCGAACGAAACAGGTGTGAAGTGGTTTACGCAGTTGTGCGCGCCGGCGGCCGGCAGGAAAAGGTCGAGGTCGGCACGATCGTCGTGCTCGACCGCCAGGCGGCGAAGATCGGCGAGAGCATCCAGCTGCCCGCCGTCCTGTTCGTCGACGGCGAGACCGTCACGACCGACGCCGACAAGCTCGCGAAGGTCTCGGTCACGGCCGAGGTCCTCGGTGAGGAGCGCGGTCCGAAGATCGTGATCCAGAAGTTCAAGAACAAGACCGGCTACAAGAAGCGCCAGGGCCACCGCCAGGACCTCACGCGCGTCAAGATCACCGGCATCAAGTAAGAGCCAGGAGACGCAGAGATGGCACACAAAAAGGGCGCAAGCTCCACCCGTAACGGTCGTGACTCCAACGCACAGCGCCTCGGCGTGAAGCGCTTCGGCGGCCAGGCCGTCAACGCCGGCGAGATCCTCGTCCGCCAGCGCGGCACGCACTTCCACCCCGGCGCCAACGTCGGTCGCGGTGGCGACGACACGCTGTTCGCCCTCGCCGCCGGCTCCGTCGAGTTCGGTCAGAAGGGCGGCCGCAAGGTCGTCAACATCGTCGCCGCCGCCGCGGAGTAATCCCGCAGCACGGCGTTCCCGAGGGGGTGGGCACTGCCCGCCCCCTCGTCGTTTTTCCCACCGGCATCGCCGGCCCCACCCGGAAGGATCTCTCATGGTCACCTTCGTCGACCGCGTCACCCTGCACCTGCGTGCGGGAAAGGGCGGCAACGGCTGCGTGTCGGTGCGCCGCGAGAAGTTCAAGCCGCTGGCCGGCCCCGACGGCGGTAACGGCGGACACGGCGGCGACGTCGTGCTCGTCGCCGATCCGCAGGTGACGACGCTGCTGTCCTACCACCACTCGCCGCACCGCTCCGCGGGCAACGGCGGGTTCGGCATGGGCGACCACCGCTCGGGCGCCGCCGGCGAAGAACAGGAGCTCCCGGTTCCGCTCGGCACCGTCGTGAAGGATCCCGACGGCACCGTGCTGGTCGACATGCTCACCCCGGGGATGCGGTTCGTCGTGGCGCCCGGCGGTCTCGGAGGACTCGGCAACGCCGCCCTCGCGTCCCCGAAGCGCAAGGCGCCCGGCTTCGCGCTCCTCGGGACGCCCGGGTGGGAGGGCGACGTCGTCCTGGAGCTGAAGACCGTCGCCGACGTCGCGCTGGTCGGTTTCCCCTCGGCGGGCAAGTCGAGTCTCATCGCGGCCGTCTCCGCCGCCCGGCCGAAGATCGCCGACTACCCGTTCACGACGCTGCACCCCAACCTCGGCGTCGTGCAGGCCGGCGATGTGCGCTTCACGATCGCCGACGTCCCCGGCCTCATCGAGGGCGCGAGCGAGGGCCGCGGCCTCGGCCTGGAGTTCCTCCGCCACGTCGAGCGCTGCACCGCCCTCGTGCACGTGCTCGACTGCGCGACGCTCGATCCGGGCCGTGACCCGCTCACCGATCTCGACGTGATCCTCGCGGAGCTGGACGCCTACCCTGTGCCCGACGGGCAGGTTCCCCTCCTGGAGCGCCCGCAGATCGTCGCCTTGAACAAGCTCGACGTCCCCGAGGCGCGCGATCTCGCCGAGCTCGTTCGACCCGAACTGGAAGCCCGCGGATTCCGCGTGTTCGACATCTCCACGGTGAGCCGTGCGGGACTGCGCGAACTGACATTCGCCCTGGGCGAGATCGTCGAGCAGCACCGTGTCGCCACGATCGACGACGCCCCCGCCGAGCGCATCGTCATCCGCCCGCAGGGTTCCGAGAAGGACTTCACGATCAAGGTCGAGGGCGGCACCTACGGACCCGTCTACCGCATCCTCGGCGACAAGCCGGTCAAGTGGGTGCAGCAGGCCGACTTCCAGAACGAGGAAGCCGTGGGCTACCTCGCCGACCGCCTGGCGCGGTTGGGCGTCGAGGACGAGCTGTTCCGCGCCGGTGCCGTGGCGGGCGCGACCGTCGTCATCGGACCGGGCGATGGCATCGTCTTCGACTGGGAGCCGACCCTGTCGTCGGCGGCCGAGCTCATGACGGCACCCCGCGGTACCGACCCGCGCCTGCTGCAGAGCACACGCCGCACGAGCAACGAGCGCCGTGAGCGGTATCACGAGCGCATGGATGCCAAGGCCGACGCCCGCGCAGAGCTCGAGGCCGAGCGCCGCGCGGCGCGTGCGGCGGGGATCTCGCCCGACGGCGACTCGTCCGCTCTGAGCTTCGAGGACGAGGACGAGCGATGACCGCACGCGTCCGCGCCGATGTGCCCGCGGCATCCCGCGTGGTGGTGAAGGTCGGCTCGTCGTCGATCAGCGGCGATGGCGCGTTCCGTATCGATCTCATCGTCGCCGCTCTCGCCGGGGCGCGTGAGCGCGGCGTCGAGGTGGTGCTCGTGTCGTCCGGCGCGATCGCGACGGCCCTTCCGCTCCTGCACCTCCAGGGTCGTCCGAACGACCTCGCGACGCAGCAGGCTGCGGCCGCGGTGGGGCAGAACGTGCTGATGTGGCGCTACCAGACCTCGCTCGACCGGTTCGGCCTCCTCGCCGGACAGGTCTTGCTGACAGCGGGCGATCTCGAGAACGCCACCCACCGCTCGAACGCGCGCCGAGCGATGGAGCGGCTTCTGGGGCTCGGCATCCTGCCCATCGTCAACGAGAACGACACCGTCGCGACGCACGAGATCCGCTTCGGCGACAACGACCGGCTCGCCGCGCTCGTCGCGCAACTGATCGGCGCGGACGCGCTCGTCCTCCTCAGCGACATCGAGTGCCTGTACACCGCGCCGCCCAGCGAGTCGGGAGCACGCCCGATCACCGACGTCGAATGGGGCGACGACCTGTCGGAGTACGTCTTCGGCTCGGTCACGGTGAACGGCGTCGGAACCGGCGGAGCCGCGACGAAGGCGTCCGCCGCCAAGCTCGCGTCCGCCGCCGGCGTGGGCGTCCTGGTCACGAGCGCGGATCTCGTGGCGGAGGCGCTCGCGGGCGCCGCCGTCGGCACCTGGTTCGCCCCGAACCCCGACCCCGTCACCCTCGCCACCGGACCCGTGGGCGCGGTCCGCGCGGCGGTAGACTGACGCGATGACCCTCACCGCCGTTTCGGTCGACGAACGCCTGCGCCTGGCCAAAGAGGCAGCTCGCCAGGTCGGACTCCTCGATTCCGCGGCGAAGACCGCCCTTCTTCGCGCGATAGCGGACGCGATCGACGCAGCGAGCGAGGCGATCATCGCGGCGAACGCCGACGATCTCGACCGCGGACGTGATGCCGACATCGGCGACGCTCTGCTCGACCGGCTCCGGTTGGACGCCACTCGTGTGGCAGCCCTCGCGGCGGCGGTGCGCGACGTGGCCGAGCTCCCCGACCCGGTCGGACGCGTGCTGGACCGTCGCACCCTCCCGAACGGACTCCAGCTCGAGAAGGTCGCGGTGCCGTTCGGCGTCGTCGGATCGATCTACGAAGCGCGTCCGAACGTGACGGTCGACATCGCCGCCCTTGCCCTGCGCTCCGGTAATGCCGTCGTCCTGCGCGGCGGGTCGGCTGCGCAGAGCTCGAACGCGGCGCTCGTCGAGGTCATGCGCGGTGCGTTGCGACGCGAGGGCGTGTCGCCCGAGGCGATCCAGACCGTCGACGACTTCGGGCGTGACGGCGCTCGCGCGCTGATGAACGCCCGCGGACTCGTCGACGTGCTCGTTCCCCGAGGCAGCGCCGGACTCATCGACACGGTGGTCACGCAGTCGACCGTCCCCGTCATCGAGACCGGGGCGGGTGTCGTCCACGTCTACCTGGATGCCACGGCTCGCGCCGAGTGGGCCCGCGACATCGTGCTGAACGCGAAGACCCAGCGTCCGAGCGTGTGCAACGCGGTCGAGACCGTCCTCGTGCATCGGGATGCCGCCGACCGCCTGCTGCCCGAGCTCCTCGGGTCGCTCGCCGCCGCCGGTGTCCGCGTGCACGGCGACGAGACCGCCGCCGGTTACGACCACCGAGTGGTCGCGGCGACGGAGGACGACTGGGCGACGGAGTATCTGAGTCTCGACCTCGCCGTGCGCGTCGTCGACGACCTCGACACGGCGCTCGAGCACATCCGCCGATACTCCACGCATCACACCGAGTCGATCATCACCGACGACGAGGCATCCGCCTCCCGATTCCTGGCGGAGGTGGACTCGGCCGTGGTCCTCGTGAACGCGTCCACCCGGTTCACCGACGGCGGCGAATTCGGGTTCGGCGCCGAGGTGGGGATCTCCACCCAGAAACTGCATGCGCGCGGCCCCATGGGACTCGCTGAGCTCACCAGCACCAAGTGGCTCGGGCGCGGCGACGGCCAGGTCCGGGCCTGACCGCTAAAATGACCTTGCGCCTCGCGCAGAAATCTCGAACGGAGCACTGATGACTTTCGCCTCGCTGATCGCCCTCGCCGCTGAAGAGGGCGCACACCACGGCGGTAACCCGCAGGCCGAGACCTTCTGGATCGGCGCCGTGGCCTTCATCGGGTTCGTCGCTCTGAGCCTGGTCACCCTGTCGTACCGGAACGTGTCGAACCGCCACGCGCACAAGGCCGCGGCCTACACCGCCACCCACGGGACGCCCACCCCCGAGGCGCACGGCCACTGAGGCCCACCGTATGTCGGTGACGCGCGCCCCTCGCATCGGGGTCATGGGTGGGACGTTCGATCCCATCCATCACGGTCACCTGGTCGCCGCCAGCGAGGTCGCGCAGTCGTTCGACCTCGATGAGGTCGTCTTCGTCCCCACCGGTGAGCCGTGGCAGAAGGCCGACGTCACCGAGAGCGAGCATCGCTATCTCATGACGGTCATCGCGACCGCCTCGAACCCGCAGTTCACGGTCAGTCGCGTCGACATCGATCGGGCCGGACCCACCTACACGATCGACACCCTGCGCGACCTGAAGCGCGAGCGCCCCGGTGCCGACCTGTTCTTCATCACCGGCGCCGATGCCGTCGCGCAAATCCTCGGGTGGCGCAATCATCAAGAGCTGTGGGACCTCGCCCACTTCGTCGCCGTGTCCCGTCCCGGGCACGTGCTGACGACCGAGGGCCTCCCCACCGACGACGTCAGCCAGCTCGAGATCCCCGCGCTGGCCATCTCGTCCACAGACTGCCGTGCCCGTGTGCGCCGAGGACACCCCGTGTGGTACCTCGTGCCCGATGGCGTCGTGCAGTACATCGCGAAGCACCACCTCTACCGGAGCCCTGCATGAGCACATCCGAGACCCCCGAGACCCCGCCGCTGACGCGGCGTCAGCTGCGCGAACTCCGCAACACCGGAGCGACGCCGATCATCGCCCCGCCGCAGGACGCCCCGGTCGACGACGAAGCCGCGGCCGCATCGCCGTCGACGAGCGGGGATGCCACACCCCCCGCCGACTCCGCCCTCGAACCGCGGTCCGTCGAGTCGACGCCCGCCGAGGTCACGCCCGTCGAGACCGAGTCCGCCGAGCCGGAACGAGCCGCGAAGCCGCAGCCCACAGACGAACCTGCCGCGACAGAGGAGACGCCCGCGAAGAAGCCCGGCGTGCTCGGCAGCCTGTTCGGCCGGGGCAGGGCGGAGAAGGTCGAGCCGACCGCGCCCGAGGCGCCCGAGGCGGAGGCGCCCGCGCCCGAAGCGCCCGTGGAGGAGGCGCCCGACGCCTCCGCACCCGTCGCTGACCGGCCGGACCAGGCCCCCGTGCAGCCGCCTGTCTCCGCGTCGTTCCCCGCGCACGACGGTGGCGACCTCGGCGTGACCCGCCTCACGCGTCGTCAGGTCCGCGAGCAGGAGCGCATCCGCACCGCCTCGGTTCCCGTCATCGCGCCCGACCTCGGGCAACCGCACGCGGCGCAGACCGGTGACGTCACCGCCGCTCCCGCGGATACCCAACTCGACACCTCGGCGTCCGAAGCGGAGAGCGCGGATGCGGTGACGTCGGAAACCAGTGCCGCCGCGGCGGCCGACGCCGCCGACGACATCTCGGACACGAGCGAGGGCGTCAGCCCCGCGATCTTCCGCCCCGCCGCGGTCGACGAGGCACACGCGTCGCAGGAGGCCGTGTCCACGGTGAACCCGGCCCTGGGTTCCGACCTGCTGGCGGGTCAGACCCCCGAGGTCTCGTTGCCGCCCTCCTTCGACCAGCTCATCTCGCGCAGCGCTGCCGCGACCGGCTCGGTCTCGACCCCGAACGCGCTGATCCTGTCGCAGACGCCGGCGGGTGTTCCGCTCGTCGGCCCCGTCACCTCGACCGGAGAGGTGCTCATCACCGGCACGTTCGAACTCCCCGAAGGGCTCGGTTCGGCCGGTCACGCCCCGGGAACGACCGACGGTCGCGACGTCGACATGGTTCTTCTCGACGGCGAGCTCCCGCCCGCCTCGTCGCCGACCCCCATCGCGGCCAGCGCCGCCATCAGCACCGTCAAGCAACCCGGTGAGATCATCCGCCCTCCGGCACCCGAGAAGGGCAGCAAGCTCGTCATCGGTCTCATCATCACCACCGGCGCTCTCGCCGTGGCGGTCGCCGTCGCGCTGGTCCTCGCCTTCACGACAGGAGTCTTCGGATGACCGCCAGCCCCAACGGGATCGAGATGGCGCGTATCGCCGCGATCGCCGCCGACGCGAAGGCCGGTGAAGACCTCGTCGCCCTCGACGTCTCCGACCCTCTGCCGCTCGTCGACATCTTCCTCCTCGTCACCGGACGCAACGAGCGCAACGTCGCCGCGATCGCCGACGAGGTGGAGGAGAAGCTGCTCGAAGCCGGGCACAAGCGCCTGCGCCGCGAGGGCCGTCAGGAGTCCCGCTG
Organism: Microbacterium enclense; assembly: GCF_004022425.1. Lineage (GTDB taxonomy): Bacteria > Actinomycetota > Actinomycetes > Actinomycetales > Microbacteriaceae > Microbacterium > Microbacterium enclense_A. Next base: position 7,309 of record NZ_RBZY01000013.1, read on the forward strand.
GGTGCTGCTGGACTTCGGCGACCTCGTCGTCCACGTCTTCCACGAGCAGGAGCGGGTCTACTACGGTCTCGAGCGGCTGTGGAAGGACTGCCCGGTGGTGCCGCTGGAGCTTCCCGCTCCGGCCTCCGCCGACTGACGCCGACACCGAAGGGCCGCCCCTACAGGGGCGGCCCTTCGCGCGTGTCAGACGAGCGCTCCCGCGAGTTCCTGGCGCAGGATCGCCGCACCCGCGCTCAGCGCACTGAGCTTCGCGAGGGCGACGTCGCGCGGCAGCGGCGCCATGCCGCAGTTGGAGCTGGCGATGAGGTTGTCGGCATCCACGTGGTCCAGGGCTCGCCGAAGCGTCGCGGCGACCTCCTCGGGGCGCTCGATCTCGTTAGACGCGACATCGATGGCGCCGAGCATGATCTTCTTCCCGCGGAGCAATTCGATCACCTCGATCGGAATGCGGGAGTTGTGCGACTCGAGCGACACGATGTCGATGCTCGACTGCTGCAGCAGGGGGAACGAGTGCTCGTACTGGCGCCACTCGGGTCCGAGCGTGGCCTTCCAGTCGGTGTTGGCCTTGATGCCGTAGCCGTAGCAGATATGCACGACGGTCTCGGCGTGCAGCCCCTCGACGGCTCGTTCGAGCGCCGCCATACCCCACTCGCGCACGTCGTCGAAGAAGACGTTGAACGCGGGTTCGTCGAACTGGATGATGTCGACACCGACGGCCTCGAGTTCCTTCGCCTCCCGGTTCAGGATGCCGGCGAACTCCCACGCGAGCTTCTCGCGGCTGCGGTAGTACCGGTCCGAGAGCGTGTCGATCATCGTCATCGGTCCCGGCAGCGCCCACTTGATCGGCTGGTCGGTCTGGGAGCGGAGGAATCTGGCATCCTCTACGAAAACAGGCCGCGGGCGCTCCACAGGTCCGACGACGGTGGGGACGCTCGCGTCGTAGCGGTTGCGGATGCGCACCGTCTCGCGATTCTCGAAGTCGACACCGCTGAGGTGCTCGATGAAGGTCGTCACGAAGTGTTGGCGGGTCTGCTCGCCGTCGCTGACGATGTCGATGCCACGCTGCCGTTGTTCGTGGACCGCGGTGCGCAGGGCGTCCTGCTTGCCCTCGACCAGGGCGTCGCCCTCGAGTGCCCACGGGGACCAGAGCTTCTCGGGCTCGGCGAGCCAGGAGGGTTTGGGGAGGCTGCCGACGGCCGCGGTGGGGATCAAGGCACTCATGCGTACGGGGCTCCGTCGGGTCAGTGGACGAGGGCGGGGGAGAGACCGGCCCAGCGGGCGAGCATCTCGCCGTGGGGCTTCACGAAGTGCTCCTCGGCGTACTTCCCCTGCGTCAGGGCGAGACGCGAGCGTTCCTCGCGGTCGTAATCGACGCGGGTGCGCGAGAAGTCGCCGCTCTCCAACGTCGGGCGGAACACGTGAGCGGCGGCGGAGTTGGCGTTGTAGATCTCGGGCCGGTAGATCTTCTGGAACGTCTCCATCGTGCTGATCGTCCCGATGAGCTGGAGGTTCGTGTAGTCGTTGAGCAGGTCGCCGCGGAAGTAGAACGCCAGCGGCGCCGAGCTGCCCTCGGGCAGGAAGTACCGCACCTGCAGACCCATCTTCCCGAAGTACTCGTCGGTGAGCGAGTAGTCGTCCTGCACGTACTCCACCCCGAGCACGGGATGCCGGTTGTCGGTGCGCTGGTAGGCCTTACTCGTCGAGACGCTGATGCAGATCACGGGTGAGACGTCGAAACGCGCGCGATAGGCGGGGGACTCCAGGAAGTGCTGGAAGAGCTTGCCGTGCAGCGCGCCGAAGTCGTCGGGCACCGTGAAGCCGCCGGCGGCCGCGCTGGCGGCGGGCAGCAGCACGCTGAAGTCGAAGTCACGAAGGTACGACGAGAAGTTGTTGCCGATGATCCCGTGGTGGCGCGCACCGGTGGTCCGATCGAGGACGACGAGATCGAGGACCTCCAGGAGCGGGAAGCGCTGGTCGTCCCCGGATGCCGCGAACTCGAGGTCGACCGAGACGATGTCGATCTCGAGGGTGTAGCGCTCACCCTCGGGGTTGTCCCAGCGGGCAAGGTCGTTGAACCGCCGGTCGATCATCGCCAGAGCGGCACGGAGGTTCTCCTGCCGATCCGCACCCCGCGCCAGGTTGGCGAAGTTCGTCGTGGCACGCGAACTCTCGGACGGGGAGTAGTTCTCGTCGAATCGGGTGGTCGAGATCTGGAACGTGAAGTAGGTGGACATATCCCGGAGCTCCTCTCGCGCGTCGGCAGACCGCCGCGCGGTCATCAGTGTTCCCATGGTGCTCGCCCGTGGCATCCATCGGGTAATCCGTCTCGACTATCCGCTCCTATAGTGTTTGCCTATGGCCCGTCGACCGAGCGGCGTGACGCTGCAGCAACTCCAATCCTTCATCGAGGTCGCGGCGGAGGGGTCGATCTCCGCCGCCGCCGATCTGCTGTACGTCTCGCAGCCGACGATGTCGGCGGCGATGAAAGACCTCGAGGCGCGCGTGGGTCGATCGTTGCTGGTCCGCTCGGCGCGTGGCATCACACTGACATCGGACGGTGTCGAGTTCCTGGGCTACGCACGGCAGGTCGTGGAGCAGGTCGCCCTCCTCGAGCAGCGCTACCTCGACCGTCCGCCGTCGCGGCGCCTGCTGGGCGTCTCCGCGCAGCACTACTCCTTCGTCGTGGATGCGTTCGTGCGCATGGTGAAGGCGAGCGGCGCGGCGCGGTACGAGTTCTCGCTGCGCGAGACACGAACGTGGGACATCATCGAGGACGTCCGGACCCTGCGGAGCGAACTCGGCATCCTGTATCGGAACGACTTCAACCGGGATGTCATCGACAAGCTGCTGCGCGACTCGGGACTGTCGTTCCATCCGCTGTTCCTGGCCGACCCGCACATCTTCGTCTCGCGGAAGAACCCCCTCGCCGCGCGGGAGCGCGTGACGTTGGACGACCTCGCGGGACTTCCTCGACTGACCTTCGACCAGGGCACGAACAACTCGTTCTACTTCGCGGAGGAGATCCTCTCGACCCTGTCGAGCGAGCAGGAGATCCGCGTCTCGGACCGGGCGACGATCTTCAACCTCATGATCGGTCTCGAGGGCTACACGATCTCGACCGGGATCATCAGCGACGACCTCGACCCCGAGATCGTCGCCGTGCCGTTGGACGTGGACGAGCGCATCGAGATCGGGTGGATCGCGCAGAACGCCATCCCGCTCACCGACCAGGCACGGCGCTACCTCGACGAGGTGCGCGCGGTGGTGCGGGAGTTCGACGTGGTGCTGCTCGGCTGACCGCGACGGGAATGGCGAAAGCCCCCGCCGAGACGGAGGCTTTCTTCGGTGGACCTGAGGGGACTCGAACCCCTGACCCCCTGCATGCCATGCAGGTGCGCTACCAGCTGCGCCACAGGCCCGTTTTCTGTTCTCGCCCCGTTCGAGGCAACTCCATGAGCTTACTACACGGATTCAGGACGCAGGAAATCGGCGCCATCGGGCGTGTCGACTCCCGACGTGACGGCTGCGAGCAACGACGCGCGCAGCACCTGCGACCGCTCGCTCACCGCCCGCTGGCGCGTGACGTACTGCGCCTTGCCCTCCGGGGTCTCGATGGCGACGGGGGAGTACCCCCAGTCGGTCAGGTCGTACGGCGACGCCTCCATGTCGAGAGTGCGGATGTCACGGGCGAGCTCGAACGCGTCCAGCAGGATCGCGCCGGGCACGAGTGGCCCGAGCTTCACCGCCCACTTGTAGACGTCCATGCCGGCGTGCAGGCATCCGGGCTGCTCGACGTCGATCTGGAGGTCGCGCGACAGAAGGCCGCGATTGCGCGGAACCGCGTCCGGGGTGAAGAACCGGAAGGCGTCGAAGTGCGTGCACTTGAGGTCGTGCGCCTCGACCACGGCATCCGTCCCACGGGATCCCAGACGGAGCGGCACCGCATGGCGCACCTCGTCGGCGCGGTAGGCCATGGCCCACTCGTGCAGCCCGAAGCAGCCGAACTGCGCCGGGCGGGCGGCGGTGGCGCGGAGCAGATTCACCACGCCGCGGTACAGCGAGCCGCGGTCGCGGCGGAAGAGTTCGGCATCCACCTCCACGCCGTCGGCGGCGGGGCGGTACCAGCGCCACGTTGCACGCTCGTCGGCGTCAGCCAGAACGACCCCGGGGCCTGGATGCCACCGGCGCAGGATCGCCGGCTTGTACGAGTAGTACGTGAAGAGGAAGTCCTCGACCGGATGCTTCTGGCCCCGGGCGGCGCGGGCACGGTGCGCGGCGGTGAGTGCGTCGGCTCGCTCCGCGTGGGCCTCGGCCAGCGCGGTCCAACCGGCGCGGGAGAGCACCGCCGTCTCGAGGAGTGCCGTCATCCGACCGGCTCGATGAGTTCGGGGCCGTCGTTGCGCACGTTCCCCACAGCGGGCGACACGACGTGGTCGTCGAGCGTCTCGGCGACGTCGGGGGCGGCGTCGATCGCGGCATCCAGGATGTCGCCGACGTTCTCGGTCGTCGGATCGAGCCACGCGTCGGCGAAGTCGGGGTCCATGAACAACGGCATCCGGTCGTGGATGGATCCGAGGCGACCGATCGCGTCGCGCGTGAGGATCGTGCAGCTCAGAACCCAGCGCGCGGGGTCGTCGTCGGCTTTCGCCGGGTCTTTCCACCACTCGTAGAGCCCGGCGAAGAACAGGGGCGATCCGTCGGCGGGGTGGATGTAGTGCGGCGTCTTACCTGCCTCGGTCGTCTTCCACTCGTAGTACCCGGAGGCGGGGATCACCGCGCGCCGCTTGATGAGGGCGTTGCGGAACATCGGCTTGTCTTCGATCTCTTCCGACCGCGCGTTGAACGCCCGCGCGCCGATCTTGACGTCCTTGGCCCAGCCGGGAACGAGCCCCCACCGCGCGACCTCGAGGCGCCGCACGGGAGGCTCGGTCTTCACCGAGTCGAGCACGATGGCGACGGATGCCGTCGGCGCGATGTTGTACGACGGGGGAGGCAGCTCATCGGTCTCGACGTCGACGCGCAGCACGCCCACGAGCTCGGATGCCACATTGGCCACGACGAATCGACCGCACATGCTTCGAGCGTACGCGGGACCTCGGACACGCGGCCACGCGGTGCCGCGCAGCGAACACCGCCTCAGGCGTCGCGGGTGATGACGCCCACGGCTTCGAGGCGCTCGAGCAATCCCGCACCGTCGGACTCGCTGACCCACGGCACGTCCGCGGCGGAGTGGTCGTCGACGACCGTGCGGCCACCGGCGAGCACCGCTTCGGCGGGCGACAGGCGGCGGATCGCGACTGCGGCGACGCTGTCGGGGTGGTCGATCGCGAACTGCGTGTAGATCGCGTCGTCGTGCTGACCGTCGTCGCCGACGAGCAACCACTTCACGTTCGGGAACTCCGCGGCGATGCGGCGGAGGTTGCTCTCCTTGTGCGCCCGTCCGCTGCGGAACCACCGGTCGTGGGTCGGTCCCCAGTCGGTGAGCAGGAACGACCCCGACGGGAACAGGTGTCGGCGCAGGAACCGGGTGAGCGTCGGGGCGACGTTCCAGGCGCCCGTCGACAGGTAGATGACCGGTGTACCGGGGTGTTCGCGCGACAGGCGCTCGAGCATGACGGCCATACCCGGCACGGGCTGCCGGGCGTGCTCGTCGAGGACGAACGAGTTCCACGCGGCGAGCAGCGGACGCGGGAGCGCGGTGACCATCACGGTGTCGTCGACGTCGCTGACGACGCCGAAGCGCACATCCGTTCCGACGATGAACACGCGCGTCTCTGTCGGTTCGCTGCCTTCCACGGTCATCGTGACGGTCTGCCAGCCGGGCGGCAACGTGGCGGGGAGCTTCGCGTCGATCACGCCACCGCGGTCGGCGACGATCTCGTGCGGAACGCCCTCGATGGTGACGGTGACCTTCGCAGACCCGACGGGCACCGCCGCGAAGCTGCGCCAGCCGCGCAGGCTCGCGAATTCACCGGTCGAGGTGCGCTTCACCGGCGGCGTGATCAGCACGCGCCCGAGGACGCGCACCCATTCCTCCGTGCCATACCCGGGGAATCCGGTGGCCGAGGGCCGCAGTCCGCGCGCGCGGGCGCGGTGCTCGCGCCAGGCGTGGAAGCGGTACTCGAGGCGGGCGAACCAGAGCACTTTGGCGCGAGGGGAACGAGGCATCCCGTTTAGTCTTTCACGTCATCGCCCGCCGGTTCGAGAGAGTCGCGCTCTTCGGCCAGATGCCGACGCTCGATACGCTCCAGCACCTTCTTGCCGACGTAGACCAGGACGAGGAACACCACGATGATGCCGACGAACACGTAGCCGGCGTAGTGGATCCGATCGGCGAGTTCGCGGTACGTGCCCGCGGCGGTCGCCGCGACCGAGATGTACAGGCTCGCCCAGACGATGCACGCGGGAGCCGTCCACGCCAGGAACCGGCGGTAGCGGTAGCCGCTCATGCCGACGGTCAGGGGCACGAGCGAGTGCAGCACGGGGAGGAAGCGCGAGAGGAAGATCGCGGGTCCGCCGCGCCGGCGGAGGTACCGGTCGGCGCGGTCCCAGTTGCGGTCGCCGAGCTTCTGCCCGATCCGCGAGGCACGGATGCGCGGTCCGAAGTACCGGCCCAACCAGAATCCGAGACTCTCGCCCGCGAGCGACCCGAGCACGACGGCGACGCCGAGCACCACGCCCTCGAGGGGAGAGGCGATCGCGGTCCCCGCGACGATGACGACGGTGTCGCCGGGCACGACAAGACCCACGAGCACGCTCGTCTCGAGCATCATCGCGACACCGGCGACGAGCGTGCGCACCACGGGGTCGACGTTCTGCACGACGTCGAGGAGCCACGTGAGGATCTCGTTCACCTCCGTCAGCCTAGGGCCGTGGGATCGGCTTAGCCTGGGAGCGTGCCGCGTCCTTTCTCCCCGGTCGTCCTGCCGCGGTGGCGGGATCCCGACGACGTCTTCGCCGCGCTCTTCGCGACCGCGCCGGGCGCGTTCTGGCTCGACGCGGGCGTCGGCGCCCCCTCCGGCTGGAGCTACCTCGGTACCGGGACCCCGGCCGCCCCCGACGCGCCCATGGCGATGGATGCCACACCCCCCGCGTTCCACCACGACGGCGGCCCCGCATTCCGCGGGGGATGGGTGGGCTGGGTCTCGTACGAGGGCGAACCCGCGTGGCTCCGTGTGGATGCTCTCCTCGCATTCGATCACGCGTCGCGACGGGTCTGGGCGTTCTCCGCCGATGCCGCCGCGCTCGCCGACGCGGCCACCGCGGTTCCCGATGCGCCACCGGTTCCGGAGGTGCGGCCCGGGGGCGTGGCATCCGCTCGCCACACTCCCGAGGAGTACGTCGAACTGATCGGGGCGTGCCGAGCGCGGATCGCCGCGGGCGACGCGTACCAGCTCTGCCTCACCACGCGCTTCACCGTCCCAGGCGCGGTGGATGCCGTCGCCGCCTTCCGCCGGCTGCGGCGAAGCGCCGCGTCGCACCACGCCGGTTTCGTCCGCATCGGCGACACGACGCTCGTCAGCGCGTCACCCGAACGCTTCCTCGAGGTGCGCGGGGGGCGTGTGCACACGCATCCGATCAAGGGCACGCGCCCACGGCATCCCGATCCCCTCCGGGATGCGGCCCTCGCCGACGACCTTCGAACGGATGCCAAGGAGCGCGCCGAGAACGTCATGATCGTCGACCTCATGCGCAACGACCTGTCGCGCGTGTGCGTGCCGTCGTCGGTGGGCGTCGACCGGCTGCTCGAGGTCGAGACCTACCCGACGGTGCACCAGCTCGTGAGCGAGGTCTCCGGCACGCTCCGCCCCGGGACGACGATCGGCCAGCTGCTGGACGCGGCGTTCCCGGCGGGCAGCATGACCGGTGCTCCGAAGGCGTCGGCGATGGAGATCCTCGCGGGCCTCGAGGGCGGGCCCCGCGGCGTCTACTCCGGCGCGTTCGGGTGGGTCGGCGACGACGGATCCGCCGATCTCGCGATGGTCATCCGCAGCATCGTCGTCGAGCCGGATGCCACCTGGGTCGGCGCCGGCGGAGGGATCACGTGGCGCTCGGTCGCGGCATCCGAGGTCGCCGAGGTGGGGATCAAGGCGCGGGCTCCGCTCGCGGCCGTGGGGGCCCTCGTTCCGCCGGGATGGTGACGGGCACGCGGTGCCGGAAGGCGCTCTGCGCGGTCCGGTAGCCTGGACGCTGGCCCTCGTGGCCTCCCGACTTTCACGATTGGTCTCACCCGTGTCTCAGAACCCCTCTTCCGTGCCGTCCGCCGACGGAGGTTTCGACCCCCACGAGATCCAGGCGAAGTGGCAGCAGGCGTGGGCCGAGAAGGACCCGTTCCGTGCCGGCGGCGACGCCGACACGCGTCCGCGCAAGTACGTGCTCGCGATGTTCCCGTACCCGTCGGGGGACCTCCACATGGGGCACGCCGAGAACTACCTCTACTCCGACATCGTCGCGCGGTTCTGGCGCCACCGCGGGTACAACGTCCTGAACCCCATCGGGTGGGACTCCTTCGGCCTTCCGGCCGAGAACGCCGCCATCAAGCGCGGGGCCGACCCGGTGGAGTGGACCTACGCGAACATCGCGCAGCAGAAGGAGAGCCTCAAGCACTACGGCGTCTCGTTCGACTGGAGCCGGGTGCTGCATACGAGCGATCCCGAGTACTACCGCTGGAACCAGTGGCTGTTCCAGAAGCTGTACGAGAAGGGCCTCGCCTACCGCAAGGACGCGCTCGTCAACTGGGACCCGGTCGATCAGACCGTGCTCGCAAACGAGCAGGTGCTGCCCGACGGCACGAGCGAGCGCAGCGGCGCCGTCGTGGTCAAGAAGAAGCTGACGCAGTGGTTCCTGCGCATCACCGACTACGCCGACCGGCTGCTCGACGACCTGAACCAGCTCGAGGGCTTCTGGCCGCAGAAGGTCATCCAGATGCAGCGCAACTGGATCGGTCGCTCGATCGGTGCCGACATCACCTTCGAGATCGAGGGCCGCGACGAGAAGATCACGGTCTTCTCCACCCGCCCCGACACCCTGCACGGTGCGACGTTCTTCGTCGTGGCGCCCGAGTCCGACCTCGCGGCCGAGCTCGCGGCATCCGCCGACATCGAGGTGCGGCAGAGGTTCCAGGCGTACCTCGAAGAGGTGCAGCGCGCGACAGACATCGAGCGCCAGGCTACCGACCGTCCGAAGACCGGCGTGTTCCTCGGCCACTACGCCGTCAACCCGATCAACGGCGAGAAACTGCCGATCTGGGCCGCCGACTACGTGCTGGCCGATTACGGTCACGGCGCGGTCATGGCCGTGCCCGCGCACGACCAGCGCGATCTCGACTTCGCCCGGGCGTTCGACCTGCCGGTGAAGGTCGTCGTCGACACCAACGCTCCGGTCACCGGTGCGATCCCGGTGATCGAGGTCGACGAGGACGGCGTGCCGATCGACCCGCTGGGCGACGTCGACGACCTCGATCCCGTCAAGACCGGCATCGCGCTGACCGGCGACGGTCGCATGATCAACTCCGGTTCGCTCAACGGTCTGTCCAAGCGCAACGCGATCGCACGCATGATCGACGAGCTCCAGGCCAAGGGCGTCGGCCGCGCCGCCAAGACCTACCGTCTGCGCGACTGGCTCATCTCGCGCCAGCGGTACTGGGGCACCCCGATCCCGATGCTGCACGCCGAGGACGGCACGATCGTGCCCGTGCCCGCGGACGAGCTGCCCGTCGTGCTGCCGTCGGTCGAGGGTCTGGACCTCAAGCCGAAGGGCGCGTCCCCGCTCGGGGCGGCGACCGAGTGGGTGGAGGTGACCGACCCAGAGACCGGGCAGAAGATGCTGCGCGACCCCGACACGATGGACACGTTCGTCGACAGCTCGTGGTACTTCCTGCGGTTCCTCTCGCCCACCGACCCGAACGAGGCGTTCTCGCTGCCCGAGGCGCGCAAGTGGGGTCCCGTCGACTTCTACATCGGCGGCGTGGAGCACGCGATCTTGCATCTGCTCTACGCGCGCTTCATCACCAAGGCGCTGTTCGACATGGGCCTGGTGGAGTTCACCGAGCCGTTCTCGAGCCTGATCAACCAGGGCATGGTGATCCTCGACGGCGCCAAGATGTCGAAGAGCAAGGGCAACCTCGTGCTCTTCCAGGAGGAGCTCGACGCCCACGGCGCCGACGCGCTGCGCGTCGCACTGGCCTTCGCGGGGCCGGTGGAGGACGACAAGGACTGGAACGACGTCTCGACCACGGGGGCTGCGAAGTTCCTCGCCCGGGCCCTCCGCATCGCGCACGACGTCGACAGCGAGACCGACGTGGTCTGGGCCGAGGGCGACCCGGCGCTGCGCCGCGTCACCCACCGCCTGCTGGCAGAGGCGCCCAACCTCATCGAGCAGACGAAGTTCAACGTCGTCGTCGCGCGTCTCATGGAGCTCGTGAACGTCACCCGCAAAGCGATCGACGGCGCGGCCGGCCCGAGCGACCCCGCCGTCCGCGAGGCCGCCGAGGTCATCGCGATGACGCTCGACCTGTTCGCCCCGCACACGGCGGAGGAGATGTGGCAGACGCTCGGCTACGACGGGTTCGTCGGCCTGCAGACCTGGCGCCAGGCCGACCCGACGCTGCTCGTTGAAGACACCGTGACCGCGGTCGTGCAGATCGACGGCAAGGTGCGCGGCACCCTCGAGGTCTCGGCGAAGATCGGCGCCGACGCGCTCGAGGCGGCCGCCCGCGCCGACGAGAAGGTGCGGCGGGCACTGGGCGACCGCGAGATCGTGCGCGCGGTCGTGCGTCCGCCGAAGGTGGTCAGCTTCTCGACGAAGTAGATCTTCGGGACGGATGCCACGTCCCCGTGCTTTGCCGAGCGCGGGGGACGTGGCATGCGTCGTTGAGGCTCCTCCCCAACGGAGCACTTTGCGGAGCGGTCCACCGATCGGGCTCGAGGTCGCCCGGGGGCGCGCCGGCTCTTCCTAGCGTGTGAGGGTGACCGCCGACCCCGACACCGACACGCCTCCCGCGCGTCTCCGACCGCGCCAACGCCTCGGCGTCGGTGCGGTCATCGTCCTGGTGCTCGTGGCGTTCGCGGTGACGGTGGGGATCGGGATCTTCCGCGGAGCGACGGGTGCCGAGACGGTCACAGCGGCGCCTTCTTCGAGCGGTGAGCAGACCGCCGTCCCGGCGGCCGGCGTGTACGTGCACGTCGCGGGGGCCGTTCGCGCGGCGGGCCTGTATCGGCTCGAGGTGGGCGACCGGGTGGCGGATGCCATCGCCCGCGCGGGCGGGTTCGCCGATGACGCCGCGCGCGACGGGGTGAACCTCGCGCGGACGGTGACGGATGGGGAGCAGATCGTCGTCCCCGTCGTGGGGGCGGAGCCTCCCGCCGCAGCGGGCGGCGGAACCGCCGCGTCCGGTCCGCTCGACCTCAACACCGCGACACGGGAACAGCTCGACGGGCTCCCGCGGATCGGACCGGCGCTGGCCGACCGGATCCTGGCCTGGCGTGACGAGAACGGGCGCTTCACGAGCGTCGACGATCTGGGGTCGGTGCCCGGCATCGGCGACAAGATGCTCGCGAACCTGCGGGATCTGGTCCGGGTATGAGCGAACGGCGTGCCCTGCGGCGACGGGCGTGGCGGCCGGTCGCCGTCGCGGCCGCGACCTGGGTGGGTGCCGCCGTCGCGACGGCGATGTCGCCGGCATGGATCCTCGCGGCCGGTCTCGTCGCGGCTGTCGGCGGTGCCGTCGTGTGCTTCGCGCGGTTCCGGCATCCGATCGTCGCGGTCCTCGCGGTCGCCCTGGCCTGCGCCGCAGCCAGCGCCGGCACGGTCGCCACCCTGGAGCCCACGCGGGAGGCCGTCGCTCAGCTCGCGGTGGACGGGGGTCGCCATCTGCGCGTGACGGTGACGGTGACCGGCCACCTGTCGGGGAGCGCCGACGGCGGGGCGTGGTTCGACGCAACCGTGACAGAGGTAACGGCGGGGGAGACGACGGTCCGCGGCGCGATCCCCGCGCGCATCGGGGTCGATGCCGAGGGCCACGAGAGCCTGTCCGCCGTCGGACAGGGCAGCGAGCTGACACTGTCCGGCCGCGCGATCCCGGCCGATCCGGCCGAACGGGCGGTTCTGGTGCTGCGCGCGACCGACGTCGGGCGCGCCCCACCGCCGCAGGGCGTGTGGGCCGCGTTCGAGACCCTGCGCGACGGACTCGTCGCCTCGACGCGAGGCCTGCCGCAGCCGGGCGCCGGCCTGATCCCCGGGCTGGCCGTGGGCGACACGTCGAGCCTCGAGCCCGCGACCGAGGAGGCGATGAACATCTCGTCGCTGTCACATCTGAACGCGGTGTCGGGAGCGAACTGCGCCCTCGTCGTCGGCGCCGCCTTCGCCGTTCTGGCCGCGTGCGGAGCACGCCGGTGGCTGCGTGTCACGGGCGCTCTTCTCGTGCTCGCCGGATTCGTCGTGCTCGTGACCCCCGAGCCGAGCGTCGTCCGGGCGGCAGCCATGAGCGCGATCGGCATCCTGGCTCTGGGCTTCGGTCGACCCATCGTCGGGATCGCCGTCCTCGCCGCCGCGGTGACGGTGTTGCTCGTCATGGATCCCTGGCTGTGCCGGTCCCTCGGATTCGCGTTGTCCGCCGCGGCCACCGCCGCGCTGCTCGTCCTCGCGCGCCCGCTCGCCGACGGGCTGGCGCGGGGGATGCCGCGGCCCCTCGCCCTCGCCCTGGCGGTGCCGACGTCCGCCCAGCTGGTGTGCGGTCCGCTCATCGTGCTGATCGACCCGCACGTCCCGTTGCTCGGTATCGCGGCCAACCTGCTCGCCGACCCGGCGGCCGCACCGGCGACGATCGCGGGAGCCCTCGCGTGCATCGCACCGTTCCCGTGGCTGCGGGATGGTCTCACGGCTCTGGCGTGGATCCCCGCCGCCTGGATCGCCGGAGTCGCACACACGACGGCGTCGGCAGCGGCGCAGAACCTCCCGTGGCCGGACGGTCTTCCCGGAGCGGCACTCCTCGCCGCGGTCGGAGCAGCCATCGCGGTCGCCATCGCCCGCCCGAGCCGGGTGCCGCGTCTGACCGCACTGGCCACGCTCATCGTCGCCATCCTGATCGGCGCGGCCAGCGGAACGAGCACCATCCGCACGATCGCCGGGCCGCTGACGGTGCCCGCGGAGTGGCAGGTCGCGATGTGCGACGTCGGGCAGGGGGATGCCACTCTCTGGCGATCCGGCACGGCCACGGCCCTCGTCGACACCGGACCCGAGCCCGAACCGCTCGCCGAATGCCTGCGGACGTTCGGGGTCGACCGGCTCGACCTGGTGGTCCTCACGCACTTCGACAAGGACCACGTCGGCGGGTCCCCCGCCCTCGTCGGGAGGGCGGACGTCGTCGTTCACGGTCCCTCCGGCGAGCCGGCCGACCAGAGACTGCTCGATCGGTACGCCGCCGGCGGCGCCCGCCTGGTCGCCGCCACGCTGGGGATGACGGGGCAACTCGGTGAGACGCGCTGGCAGGCTCTGGGCCCCGTGCCCGGGATGGAACCGGGCAACGATGCCAGCGTCGCGATCGACGTCACCGGCCCGGGCTTCCCGCGCACGGTCATGCTCGGCGACCTCGGAGCCGAGCCCCAGGCGGCCGTCCTGCGGCGCGTCGACATCACGCGTGCCGACATCGTCAAGGTCTCCCATCACGGCAGCGCCGACCAGGACCCCGAGCTCTACCGCCGGCTGCATGCCGACGTCGGATTGATCGGGGTCGGTGCCGGAAACACCTACGGACACCCGACCGCGCGGTTGCTCGATCTCCTCCGCGAGACCGGTACGGTCGCTGCACGCACCGACACGGACGGCATTCTCGCGGTCTGGCGCGACGAGAACGGCAGACTGACGCTGTGGCGCCAGCGACAGTGAGGCGGCGAGCGATGGGTGCGTGAGGCGCACAGCCGGGCGTCGCGGCTCCATCCGGCATCCGTGTCCGACCCGCTCGGTAGGCTGGGGGAGTGACTCCGGCACCCCGACGCTCCGCCCCCGCCAAGGCGAAGTCGGCGATCCCGCAGATCGGCTGGCGCACGCCGCAGCCGGCGCCGATCGTGCTCGTCTCGGGCCCCGAAGAGGTGTGCGCCGAGCGCGCGACCGCGGGCATCCGCGAGTACCTCAAGAGCGAAGACCCGAGCCTCGAGGTCACCGACGTCCGTGCCGACGACTACGCCGCTGGCACGCTTCTCGCGGTCACCTCGCCCTCCCTGTTCGGCGAGCCGCGCCTGGTGCGCGTCGGCGGCGTCGAGAAGTGCTCCGACACGTTCCTCACCGAGGCACTCGCGTACCTCGAACACCCGCAGGACGGGGCGACCGTCGTGCTCCGGCACACCGGCGCGAGCGTCCGCGGCAAGAAGCTCCTGGACGCCATCCGGGCGGGCCAGGGGAGCGGCATCGAGATCGCCTGCCCGGCGATCAAGCGCGACTCCGACCGCTTCGACTTCGCCGTCGGCGAGTTCAAGGCGGCTCGGAAGAAGATCGCCCCGGTGGCGCTCCGGTCCCTCGTCTCGGCGTTCGCCGACGACCTCACCGAGCTCGCGGCCGCCTGCCAACAGCTGATCGCCGACGTCCCGGGCGACATCGACGAACGCACCGTCGAGCGGTACTACGGCGGCCGCGTCGAGACCTCCGCGTTCACCGTCGCCGATACCGCCATCGCCGGGCACTACGGTCAGGCCCTCCTCGCGCTGCGCCACGCCCTGGCATCCGGGGCCGATCCCGTTCCGCTGGTCGCGGCCGTGGCCTTGAAGCTGCGGACCATGGCGCGCGTGGCGGGGAACCGCGAGTCGTCCTCGGCGCTGGCTCAACGCCTCGGCATGAAGGACTGGCAGGTCGATCGCGCGCGCCGCGACCTCGTCGGCTGGAGCGCCGCCACCCTCGGTCTGGCCATCCACGCCACCGCGCGGGCGGATGCCGAGGTCAAGGGCGCCTCGCGCGACGCGGTGTTCGCCCTCGAGCGCATGATCACGATCATCGCCACCCGCCAGCCCTACGGCCGCTGACCTGCCGCTGGAGAACGGCATCGCCGCGGCGCCGATCGCTCCGGGGTCGCCGCTCCTGCACGGCTGCACACCGATCGCCGCGCCCCCACTTCACGCCCAGAGCGCGCGGGCTCAAGCGCGGCCTGCCGTGGCCCCGGGGCGCCAGAAGTGGCCCCAGGGCCACAAGCAACGCCCGGAACCCCGCCGCACGCCCGGACCCGCGACACCGTGCCCCCGCAAACGACGAAGCCCGTCCCGCGGTGCGGGACGGGCTGTCGAAGGATGCGGCTCAGAGAGCGGCGACCTGCTTCGCGATGGCCGACTTGCGGTTCGCGGCCTGGTTCTGGTGGATGACACCCTTGCTCACGGCCTTGTCGAGCTTCTTGCCGGCCTGGACGAGCGCCTTCTCGGCGGCTTCCTTGTCACCGGCGAGGATGGCGTCGCGCGTGCGGCGCACGTGGGTGCGGAGCTCGCTCTTGACGGCCTTGTTGCGCTCGCGCGCCTTCTCGTTGGTCTTGTTGCGCTTGATCTGCGACTTGATATTCGCCACGTCGACGGTCTTTCGTTTGAGTGAGTGTTGGAAGTGCCGGGCGAGCGGTAGAGGGACGCTGCACCGGCGGTCGTGGAGGTCGGGAAAAACCCCACACGCAAGCCAAGGGTCGAGTCTATCAGGTCGCCGCCTCGACCGTGGTGAGCGCCACGTCGAGGACCGCGTTGAAGACGCGGGGGCGCATCGCAGTGACGAGGTGCGTCGTGCGCGGCACGACGATGAGCTCGGCGTCGCGGGCCACGGACAGGAACAGCTTCTCGTTGACCCGCAGCTGGTCCCACTGCCCGTTGACGAACCAGAGCGGCACGTCGATGCGCCGCAGCGCCGCGAGCAGGTCGAGCACCGACAGGCTCCGCAGCGCCGTGTCCTGCGCGTCGAAGGCATACCCGCCCGCGCCGAAGTCCTCGCGCGTCTCGAACGGGAGCGTCCGCTCGAGGACGTAGGTCGTCAGCCCGAGGCCGCGATCGGGCAGGCCGTCGAAGCGACGGGCGAAGAAGCGGTACGCCGCGAGTCCGACCCCGCGCGGAATCGACGTGCAGGATGCCGCGATGAAAGCCGCGACCGGTGGCCGATCCTCGCGGCCGACGTACTCGATCGACAGCAGGCCACCCATCGAATGACCGACGAGCAGCACCGGGCCGCGCGTCGCGGCATCCCGAACAGCCCGATCGATCGTCGCGAACGCCGCGTCGAGCGTGAACGTCTCATCGCGGCGCGTTCCGTGCCCCGGGAGATCCACGGCGGTGACCGGGTTCCCGCGCTGTCGCAGATGCTCGACCTGGGCGCGCCACATCGTGGCGGACGTGCGGATGCCGTGCACGAGCACGACCTGGACCGTCATGGCATCCACCCTACGAACGCCGCCTGTGCACCCGCCCGGGATACGCGCTCGGTTCGGGGCCGCGGACGGCGATGTCGCCCGTCGCCCGTAGAATCGACGGAACATGTCACCGCGCGCCCTGAAGCCCCTCGAGCCGTCCGCCACGCCGCCGGCGCAGATCCGCAACTTCTGCATCATCGCCCACATCGACCACGGCAAGTCGACGTTGGCCGACCGCATGCTGCAGATCACCG
Organism: Microbacterium enclense; assembly: GCF_004022425.1. Taxonomy (GTDB): domain Bacteria; phylum Actinomycetota; class Actinomycetes; order Actinomycetales; family Microbacteriaceae; genus Microbacterium; species Microbacterium enclense_A. The sequence goes on from NZ_RBZY01000013.1 coordinate 23,923, forward strand.
GCGTCGTCGCCGACCGCGACATGCGCGCGCAGTACCTCGACCGTATGGACATCGAGCGCGAGCGCGGCATCACGATCAAGTCGCAGGCCGTGCGCATGCCGTGGGCCGCCGGGGGCGAGACCTTCGCGCTCAACATGATCGACACTCCCGGCCACGTCGACTTCACCTACGAGGTCAGCCGGTCGCTCGCCGCGTGCGAAGGCGCGATCCTCCTCGTCGACGCAGCGCAGGGCATCGAGGCCCAGACGCTCGCGAACCTCTACCTCGCGCTCGAGAACGACCTCACGATCATCCCGGTGCTGAACAAGATCGACCTGCCGGCCGCCGATCCCGAGAAGTACGCGGCCGAACTCGCGGGTCTCATCGGCGGCAAGCCGGAAGACGTGCTGCGCGTGAGCGGCAAGACGGGCATGGGCGTCGAAGACCTGCTCGACCGGATCGTCGAGCAGATTCCGGCACCGGTCGGTCAGGCCGACGCCCCGGCGCGCGCCATGATCTTCGACTCCGTGTACGACGCGTACCGCGGCGTCGTGACGTACGTCCGCATGGTCGACGGGTCGCTGTCGCCGCGCGAGCGCATCCAGATGATGTCGACGACCGCGACGCACGAACTGCTCGAGATCGGCGTTTCGAGCCCCGAGCCGGTGCCCACCCGGGGTCTCGGCGTCGGCGAGGTCGGGTACCTCATCACCGGCGTCAAGGACGTCCGCCAGTCCAAGGTCGGTGACACGATCACCAACCACCGCAAACCCGCCACCGAAGCCCTCGCGGGGTACACCGACCCGAAGCCCATGGTCTTCTCGGGCATCTACCCGATCGACGGCAGCGACTACGCGGAGCTGCGCGAAGCCCTCGATAAGCTCAAGCTCTCGGACGCCTCGCTGCAGTACGAGCCCGAGACCTCGGTCGCCCTGGGCTTCGGCTTCCGCGCCGGCTTCCTGGGGCTGCTGCACCTCGAGATCATCACCGAGCGCCTCTCGCGCGAATTCGGCCTCGACCTCATCACCACCGCCCCCTCCGTGACGTACGAGGTCATGACCGACACGGGTGAGACGGTGTCGGTGACCAACCCGAGCGAGTACCCCGACGGGCGCGTCGCCGAGGTGTCCGAGCCGGTGGTCAAGGTCGGCATCCTTCTCCCGAAGGACTACGTCGGCACGGTCATGGAACTCTGCCAGTCGCGACGCGGCACGCTGCTCGGCATGGTCTACCTCAGCGAAGACCGCGTCGAGCTGCGGTACAACATGCCGCTCGGCGAGATCGTCTTCGACTTCTTCGACCATTTGAAGAGCCGCACCCAGGGCTACGCGAGCCTCGATTACGAGCCGGCGGGTCAGCAGACCGCCGACCTGGTCAAGGTCGACATCCTGCTCCAGGGCGAGAAGGTGGATGCCTTCAGCTCGATCGTGCACCGCGAGAAGGCCTATGCGTACGGCACGCTGATGGCCGAGCGTCTGCGCAAACTCATTCCTCGTCAGCAGTTCGAGGTGCCCATCCAGGCCGCGATCGGCGCGCGCATCATCGCGCGCGAGACCATCCGCGCGATCCGCAAGGACGTCCTCGCCAAGTGCTACGGCGGTGACATCACCCGTAAGCGCAAGCTGCTCGAGAAGCAGAAAGAGGGCAAGAAGCGCATGAAGATGGTCGGCCGGGTCGAGGTGCCGCAGGAGGCGTTCATCGCCGCCCTGTCCGGCGACGTCGAGACGAAGAAGTAACCCGCCCGAGGAGACCGGAGATCATGCGCCGCCAGAACTTCACCGACGACACGGTCGACTACGCCGCGGTCGGTGCCACTCAGGCGCACGACCTCATGCAGTACCCGCCCCAGCACTCGGTCCCCGCCGAGGACGCGTGGCGTATCGGTAGCGGCGAAGAGCGCTTCACCGCGGCCGGAGAGCTGCTGTTGTCGTGGGCGCCTCTGCGCGCGGGCGAGCTCAGCATCAGCGACGTGCGTCCAGCGACGGACGGCGGGTACGCCGGGGTCGGTTTCGATGCCGACGGCGCTCCCATCGCGCCCAGTCGGCTCGCCTCCGAGCAGCGGTTCGCCGCCGACGGCACCCCGTTCGTCAGCCCCGGTACGAGCGTGCGCGTGCACGGCAAGGTCGACGGGCACCGCGTCGACGGACACCTTCGTGTGATCTCGGTGTTCGAGGAGCCGCGCCGGATCGGATACATCCTCGGCACGGTCGGGCACTCCATCGTCAGCGGTGAAGAGCTGTTCGCCGTCGAATGGCGCGACAACGACGAGGTCTGGTTCGTCGTCCGCGCCTTCGACCGTCCGACCGCCCCGTCGTACCGGCTGTTCCACGGACTCGTCCGCCGCCGTCGACGCGGTCTCTTCCAGCGGTATCTGCGCGCGATCTCGCCGCTGTACACCGACTGATGGGCGGCCCGCTTCCCCTCGGAGACCCCGCCCCGACCGACGGGCGCCTGCCCGACGATCTGACGGTCGACGCCGCCACCGCGTTCGGCGTGTACCTGCACGTCCCGTTCTGCCGTGTGCGGTGCGGCTACTGCGACTTCAACACCTACACGTCGAGCGAACTCCGCGGTGCGCGCCAGGAGGACTTCGCGGACACGCTCGCCGCCGAGGTGCGTCTGGCGGGCGCGGTGATGGATGCCGCGGGCGGTCGGCGCGAGGCATCCACCGTGTTCTTCGGGGGAGGAACGCCGACCCTGCTGCCGCCCGGCGACCTGGCGCGGATGCTCGGGGCGGTGCGCGACGAGTTCGGGATCGCCGACGGCGCCGAAGTCACCGTGGAAGCCAACCCCGACACCGTCGACGACGCCGTCGCCGAGACACTCGCCGCCGCCGGCGTGACGCGCCTGTCCATCGGCATGCAGTCCGCGCAGCCGCACGTGCTCGCGGTGCTCGACCGCACCCACGACCCGCGCAACGTCGCCACCGCGGTCGCCGCCGCGCGCCGCGCCGGACTCGATGTGTCGCTGGATTTGATCTACGGTGCGCCGGGGGAGTCGCTCGACGACTGGCGCGCGTCGCTCGAGACCGCGACGGCGCTGCGCCCCGACCACGTCTCCGCGTACGCGCTGATCGTCGAGGACGGCACGAAGCTCGCGCGACAGATCCGCTCGGGCGTGGTGGAGGAGCCCTCCGACGACCTGCAGGCCGACATGTACGAGCTCGCCGACGACCTCCTCGGCGGCGCGGGCTACGACTGGTACGAGGTCTCGAACTGGGCCACGGACACCGCCCACCGCTCGCGCCACAATCTCGCGTACTGGCGCGGCACCGACTGGTGGGGCTTCGGCCCCGGAGCCCATAGCCACGTCGCGGGGCTCCGCTGGTGGAACGTCAAGCACCCCGCGGCCTACGCGCAGCGGCTCGCCGCCGGGGAGTCGCCGGCCGCAGCGCGCGAGCGGCCCGACGACACCGCCCGACGCCTCGAATCCGTGCTGCTGCGCAGTCGCATCCGCGACGGCCTCCCGGTGTCGGAGCTCCTCGGCGAGGGCCGGAAGGCCGTGGCATCCCTCATCGCCGACGGCCTGGTCGACGGGCCGGATGCCGTGCGCGGGCGTATCGTGCTGACGCGTCGCGGCCGGCTGCTCGCCGACGCGGTGGTGCGGGCGCTCACAGCCTGAGCGCGCTTCCGACTCGGGGGCGGGCGGGTGCTCTAGAATTGGCACTCAGGTGTCCGGAGTGCCAGAAGGAGGGAGCCGGCCATGGTGTCCGAACGCGGCTTGCAGGTGCTCCGCGCAATCGTCCAGGACTATGTCGACACGCGCGAACCCGTCGGCAGCAAGGCCATCGTCGAGCGGCATGCGTTCGGGGTGTCGGCCGCGACGATCCGCAACGACATGGCGCAGCTCGAGGACGAAGACCTCATCGTCGCGCCCCACACGTCGTCGGGCCGCGTACCCACCGACAAGGGCTACCGCGTCTTCGTCGACCACCTCGCCGAACTGCGACCGCTCTCGACGGCGCAGCGCAGCGCCATCACGTCGTTCCTCGACGAAGCCGGTGACCTCGACGACCTCCTCGCGCGCACCGTCCGGGCTCTCACGCAGCTGACCGGCCAGGTCGCGATCGTGCAGTATCCCTCGTTCGCCCGCGCGAATCTGACGCACGTGGAGCTCGTGGCTCTCGGCGGGCCGCGCGTGCTCGTGATCCTCGTCACCGACACCGGCCGTGTCTCGCAGCGCATCGCCCTGGTGCCGTTCGAGCCCACCGAGAGCGATGTCGTGCAACTGCGCGCCCGCGTCGGCGCGCTGCTCGTGGGCAGGAGCGTCGCGGACTGCGCGCAGGCCGTCGCCAGCGCCGACGCGCCGCGGCCGGGGAACTCGCTCGACGCGATCGCCGACGCCGTGCTGCGCATCGTCGGTGAAGAACTCGACGAGTTCCGCCAGGACCGTCTCGTCATGGCCGGCGCGGCGACGCTCGCCAAGCGCGAATCCGATTTCCGCGGCAGCATCTACCCGCTCCTCGAGGCGATCGAGGAGCAGGTGACGCTGTTGCGGCTCATGAGCGAGATGGTCGCCGACGAGCAGGGTCTCTCGGCCAGCATCGGCCGCGAGAACGAACCGTTCGGCCTGATCGAGGCATCCGTCCTCGCCAGCCGCTACGACGGCACCGCCGGCGGTGCGCGCGTGGGCCTGCTCGGCCCGACCCGGATGGACTACTCCTCGAACCTCGCGGCGGTCCGCGCCGTCGCGCACTACCTGACCCGGATGCTCGAAGACGACGACACCGCTCGTTGACGACACCCGCACCGAAACGGATCGACCCCGCGTGAGCGGGCAGGAAGGCGATTGTGGCTGACCACTACGAGGTCCTCGGCGTCGCGCGCGACGCCAGCCCCGACGACATCAAGCGCGCCTATCGGCGTCTCGCACGCGAACTCCACCCCGACGTCAACCCGGGCGACGACGCGTCCGAGCGTTTCAAGCTCGTCACCCACGCCTACGACGTCCTGAGCGACCCCGAGCAGCGTCGCCGCTACGACATGGGCGGTGACCAGAACCCGTTCGGCGGCGGGGGAGCGGCCGGCTTCGGCGGCTTCAGCGACATCTTCGAGACGTTCTTCGGTGGGGCGCAGGGCGGCGGGGGCCGCGGTCCGCGTCCGCGTTCCCGACGCGAGCGCGGACAGGACGCCCTCGTGCGCGTGAACCTGCAGCTCGGCGACGTCGTCTTCGGCGTGCACCGCGACCTCGAGGTCGACACCGCCGTCCTCTGCGAGACGTGCCAGGGCGCGTGCACGCAGCCCGGGACGAGCGAGGTCACGTGCGACATCTGCCACGGCTCCGGCCACGTGCAGCGGACGGTCCGCAGTCTCCTCGGCAACGTCGTCACCAGTCAGCCGTGCAGCGTCTGCCAGGGCCACGGCACGACGATTCCGTACCCCTGCGGCACATGCCAGGGCCAGGGCCGCGTGCGCGCCCGCCGTACCGTCTCGGTCGACATCCCCGCCGGCGTCGAGACGGGGCTGCGCCTGCAGCTCCCCGGTTCGGGCGAGGTCGGTCCCGCGGGCGGCCCCAACGGCGATCTCTACCTCGAGATCACGGTCGACTCGCACGACGCCTTCAGTCGCGAGGGCGACGACCTGCTCGCGACCCTCGAGGTGTCGATGCCGGATGCCATTCTCGGCACGACCACCACCATCGAGTCGCTCGACGGCGCGGTGGACCTCGAGGTGCGGCCCGGCGTGCAGTCCGGCGACGTGCTGACCATCAAGGGCCGCGGCATCACACCGCTGCGCGGGAGCCAGCGCGGCGATCTCAAGGTCGGCGTGCACGTCGTGACACCGACGCGCCTCGACCACAAGGAGCGCGCCCTCATCGAGGATTTCGCCAAGCGGACGAAGGCCCCGCAGCCGCGCCTGGCCGAGCACCAGCAGGGCCTGTTCACGAAGTTCCGCGACCGCTTCCGGCACTGATCGTGGCGCTGCACTTCGTCACCGATGACGCGTCGACCGCCGGTGTCGGCGATGTCGTGGTGCTGACCGGGCCCGAGGCGCACCACGCCGCAGCGGTGCGGCGCGTCCGTGTCGACGAGGCCGTGACCCTCGGTGACGGTCGCGGAGTCTGGCTCGAGGGCGTCGTGACGGCAGCAGCACCGAAGCAGGTCGACGTGCTCGTCAAGGCCCGCGCGGAGATTTCCGCGCCGACGCCGCGCATCGTGCTCGTGCAGGCCCTCGCGAAGGGCGACCGCGACGAGCTCGCGGTGCAGGCGGCGACCGAGCTGGGGGTCGACGCGATCGTCCCGTGGCAGGCCGCGCGCAGTGTCTCGCGGTGGGATGCCAAGGCCGACAAGGGGCTCGCGCGCTGGCGGATGATCGTCCGCGAAGCGGCGAAGCAGGCGCACCGGGCGTGGATCCCCGAGGTCGAGGGGGTCGCGCGTCTCGCCGACCTCGTCGCCCGCGCCAAAGACGCGCACGTGCTGGTGCTGGAGCCCTCCGCCGACGAGCGGCTCACAGCCGTGGCATCCGGTTCGGTCGACGACCGCGACATCGTGCTCGTCGTGGGCCCGGAGGGCGGGATCGCCCCCGAGGAGCTCGCGGCCCTGGGGGAGGTCGGTGCCCGGCTCGTGCGCCTGGGGGACACGGTCCTGCGGACCTCGACCGCCGGCGCCGCGGCGATCTCGGTGCTGTCGGCGACTGCGGGCCGCTGGTAGCGCGCCCGTCCCGCTGTCGGAGCCCGTCGATAGACTGGATGCCATGACCGAGCCGTCGATCTTCACGCGCATCCTCCAGGGCGATATCCCCGCAGAGATCGTCGCCGAGACCGAGAACGCCTTCGTGATCCGCGACATCGCGCCCCAGGCACCGGTGCATCTGCTCGTGATCCCCAAGACCGAGCAGTACCGCAACGTCGTCGAGCTGGCCGCGGGCGACCCCGATCTGTTGACCGAGATCGTGGGTCTGGCGAACGCCGTGGCGGCCGAGCACGCCGACGGCGACTTCCGACTCGTCTTCAACACCGGCGCCGGTGCCGGTCAGACCGTTTTCCACGTACACGCCCACGTCCTCGCGGGCGGACTGAACGAAAAGAGCACGGGTGGCTGATTCCCCCGAAGAACCCGTCGTCGAGCGGCTGTACGCCGACGGCGTCGCCATGGTCCAGCTCCTGGGCCCCCACGACCGCCTGCTGCGCGTGGTCGAGAAGGAGCACCCCGACGTCGACGTCCACGTGCGCGGCAACGAGATCACCCTCACGGGCGGCGCGTCCGCGGTGGCCGCGGCCAAGGGGCTCGTCGACGAACTCCTCACGATGACGCGCAACGGTCAAGGACTCGACCCGGCCGACGTGTCGAGTTCGAGCCGGATCCTGCGCTCCGACGGCGGCCCCCGTCCGTCCGAGGTGCTCGGCGAGGCGATCCTGTCGTCGCGCGGCAAGGTCATCCGTCCCAAGACCCTGGGGCAGAAGGCGTACGTCGATGCGATCGAGGAGAACACCATCGTGTTCGGCATCGGTCCCGCGGGTACGGGCAAGACCTACCTCGCGATGGCGAAGGCCGTGCAGGCGCTGCAGCGCAAAGAGGTCAGCCGCATCATCCTCACGCGCCCGGCGGTCGAGGCGGGGGAGCGATTGGGATTCCTTCCCGGGAGCCTCACCGACAAGATCGACCCGTACCTGCGCCCGCTGTACGACGCGCTGAACGAGATGATGGACCCCGACATCGTGCCCAAGCTCATGGCGACGGGCACGATCGAGGTGGCGCCGCTGGCCTACATGCGCGGCCGCACTCTCAACGACTCGTTCGTCGTGCTCGACGAGGCCCAGAACACCACGCCCGAGCAGATGAAGATGTTCCTCACGCGCCTCGGGTTCGGCACGCGCATGGTGGTCACCGGTGACATCACGCAGATCGACCTCCCGCAGGGCGCGTCGGGGCTCCGTCTCGTCACGCGCGTGCTCGGCGACATCGACGACATCCACTTCTCGTACCTCACCAGCGCCGACGTCGTGCGTCACACGCTCGTGGGTCGTATCGTCGATGCGTACAGCGAGTACGACGAGAAACGTCTCGTCGCCCGCCGCGAACGCGACGAGGCCTCCGAGTTCGCCGGTCGTGCCGAACGCCGCAGCGCAGCCCGTCCCGCGGGTCCGCGCGATCACCTCCCGAGACGAAACCGCTCATGACGATCGAGATCAACAACGAATCCGGCCACGACGTCGACGAGCAGGTGCTGCTGCGTCTGATGGAGTACAACCTCGCCGAACTGCATGTCAGCCCGGATGCCGACGTCGCCATCGTGCTCGTGGACGAGGGCGCCATGGAATCCCTGCACGTGCAGTGGATGGACGAGCCCGGTCCCACCGACGTCCTGAGCTTCCCGATGGACGAGCTGCGCCCCGGAACCGAGGACGCGCCGACCCCCGCCGGACTCCTCGGCGATATCGTGCTCTGCCCCGCGGTGGCCGAGACCCAGGCCGTCACCGCGAAGCACTCCACGCAGGACGAGCTGATCCTCCTCACCACCCACGGCCTGCTGCACCTCCTCGGCTTCGACCACGCCGAGCCCGATGAGGAGCGCGAGATGTTCGGTCTGCAGCGCGAGCTCATCAGCGGTTTCCAGGCCGTCGAGCGCCGCCGCCGCGCATGACCGAGGCTCTTCTTCTCGTCGCCGCGCTGGTCCTCGTCGCCTTCGGGGGCTTCATGGCGGCGTCCGAAGCAGCGCTGGGCGTCACCTCCCGTGCCGACCTGGTCGAGCTCGGCGCGGCCGGACGCAACGCGCGCTCTCTGCAGCGCATCGCAGATGACCCCAGCGCGCACGTCACCGCGGTGGTGTTCATCCGCGTTCTGGCCGAGACGACCGCCGCGGTCCTTGTCGCGGCGGCCTTCATGCTGCTCTTCGACAACATCTGGCTTGCCCTCGTCGCCGCGGCCGTCCTCATGACGGGCATCTCGTTCGTGGCCGTGGGCGCGAGCCCGCGGGCCGTCGGCCGCCAGCACGCGACCGGGCTTCTCCGCGGCGGAGCTCCGGTCATCCGCGGCATGCGGATCCTGCTCGGCCCGCTGGCACACGGTCTCGTCGCCGTGGGCGACCGCATCACGCCCGGCGTCTCGCACTCGACCTCGTTCGCCTCTGAGGAGCAACTGCTCAGCATCATCGACGAAGCCGCCGAGAACGAGCTCATCGAGGAAGACGATCGCGAGCTCATCCACTCGGTGTTCGACTTCACCGACCGCTATGTGCGCGAGGTCATGGTGCCGCGGACCGACATGGTGACGGTGGATGCCACGGCCACCACGCGCGAGGCGCTGGCGCTGTTCCTCGACAAGGGTGTCTCGCGCGTCCCATTGGCGGACGACGAGGCCGACGACGTCGTCGGCATGCTGTACCTGAAGGACCTCGTGCAGTTCGGATTCCGCGAGGAGGCCGGCTGGCGCGACGCGCCGATCCGCCGGATCGCACGTCCGGCGGTGTTCGTCCCCGAGACGATGAAGGCCGAAACCCTTCTGCAGCAGATGAAGAAGGATGCCGTGCACGTGTGCCTCGCGGTCGACGAGTACGGCGGGGTCTCAGGCCTGGTCACCCTCGAAGACCTCATCGAGGAGCTCGTCGGCGAGATCTCCGACGAGTACGACGCCCCCTCGACAGAGGTCGTGCCGCTCGACGACGGCCGGTTCCGCGTCAGTGCGCGTCTCGGGCTCGACGAGGTCGGCGACCTGTTCGGACTCGAGCTGGACGACGAGGACGTCGACTCGATCGGTGGCCTGCTCGGCAAGGCCCTCGGCCGGATCCCCCAACCCGGCGCCACAGCCGAACACTCCGGTCTGATCATGACCGGTGGAGCGTCGCGCGGACGCAACCGCGGTATCGCGACCGTGATCGTCGAGCGCGCCGAGGACGACGACGAAGAAACCGACGAGACGGCGCCCGCGGGTTCCGCCCGCGAGAGGAACGACAGATGAGCGACACCAGATCCGGCTTCGTGACGTTCGTCGGCCGCCCGAACGTGGGCAAGTCGACTCTCACGAACGCGCTCGTGGGCGAAAAGGTCGCGATCACGAGTGACAAGCCGCAGACCACCCGCCGCGCGATCCGCGGCATCGTCAACCGTCCGGGCGGTCAGCTCGTGGTCGTCGATACGCCTGGCATCCATCGTCCGCGGACACTCCTGGGGCAGCGCCTGAACGACCTGGTGGAGCAGGTGCTCGGCGACGTCGACGTGATCGCGTTCTGCGCACCGGCGACCGAGAAGGTGGGCCCGGGCGACCGGCGGATCGCCGAGTCGCTCTCCGGCTACCCGCGCGCGAAGAAGATCGCGCTGGTGACGAAGACGGATGCCGCGACCCGCGAGCAGATCACCGAGCGTCTCATCGAGGTCGACGCGCTGCGCGAGGACTGGGCGGCCGTCATCCCGCTGTCCGCGGTCACGCGCGACCAGCTCGACGTGTTGAGCGACGAGCTGCTCGCCCTCATGCCGGAGGGGCCCGCCCTCTATCCCGACGACGTCGTGACCGACGAGTCGCTCGAGGACCGCATCGCCGAGATCATCCGGGAGGCAGCGCTCGACGGCGTGCGCGATGAACTGCCGCACTCCATCGCGGTGACGATCGAAGACGTCGCGCCGCGCGAGGATAGCGACCTCACCGATGTGTTCGCGAACATCGTCGTGGAGCGCGACAGTCAGAAGGCCATCATCATCGGCCACAAGGGTTCCCGACTGGCGAGCGTCGGAGCCCGCGCACGCCAGGGCATCGAGCCGCTCGTCGGCGGCCGGGTGTACCTGTCCCTGCACGTCCGCGTGGCCAAGGAATGGCAGCGCGACCCCAAGCAGCTCGGTCGTCTCGGCTTCTGAGCCGGGCGCTCGCGGCGAGAGGACTCACGATGGCGAAGCAATGGAGGGCGCACCGGCCCGGTCCGGTCGACGACTGGACGTTCGACGAGGTGGACGTGCCGCACCCGGGCCCGGGCGAGGTCACGATCCGCGTCCGTGCCGCCGGGATCAACCCCGCGGACGCCAAGCACGTCGCGTCCGCGCGACCCGGTGCCGAGTTCCCCGTCGCCATCGGGTACGAACTCTCCGGCGAGGTCACGGCGGTCGGCCCCGACGCGGTCGGCGGCTCGGGCGACCTCGCGGTCGGCGATGAGGTCGTGGCGTTCCGCGTCCAGGGCGCTTACGCGACCGAGCTCACCATCCGCGCGCGCGACGTGTTCGCCAAGCCGGCAACGCTCTCGCACGCCGAAGCCGCGAACCTCCTGCTCGCCGGCACGACCGCGGCCGAGATGATCCAGGTCACGCGTGCGGTCGAGGGCGAGACGGTGCTGTTGCACGCCGCGTCGGGCGCGGTGGGTGTGTCGCTCCTCCAGCAGGCGCGGGCGCTCGGCATCCGGGTCATCGGCACGGTCGGTCGCGACTCCGCGGAGTCGGCGGAGCGGGTCCGCCGTTTCGGCGGCATCCCGATCGCGTACGGCGACGGGCTGCAGGAGCGCGTCGTCGAGGCGGCCGCCGGCCGGCCGGTCGCCGCGGCGTGGGACGCCGTCGGCACGGACGAGGCGATCGACGTCTCGCTCGCGCTCGTCGCAGAACGCGACCGCATCGTCACGATCGTGTCCCCGCAGCGCGCCGAGTCCGACGGCATCCTGTGGATCGCCGGGTCGCGGCCCGCGAGCGCCCGCTTCCGCGACATCGCCCGCGCACACGTCCTGGAGCTCGCGGCATCCGGTGTTCTCGAGGTCCCCGTCGCCCGCATGTTCCCGCTTGCCGACGCAGCGGAGGCGGTCCGGTTCGTGATGCAGGGGCACCCCGGCGGCAAGGTCGCGCTCCTGCCGTGAGTCGCACCCGCGCCGGCCGTGCCGTGAGCGAGTGCTACGATCGCAGAATGCGCTTCAGTGGCCTGCTTCTTCTTAGCTGCCGCGACGAGTCCTCGTTCTAAGGGCCTTCCTCGTCGCGGAGCTCGTCGTCGGCCCCTTCAGACAGACAAGAGAAGCGACACCCTCATGAAGAACACGCAGAAGCCCACGTCCGCTCCGGTGCACAAGTACCGTCCGTTCCACGAGCAGATCCGCGTCGAGCTGCCCGACCGCACGTGGCCGAGCAAGCGCATCGAGACCGCACCCCGCTGGTGCGCCGTCGACCTGCGCGACGGGAACCAGGCCCTCATCGACCCGATGAGCCCCGAGCGCAAGCGGGTCATGTTCGACCTGCTCGTGAAGATGGGCTACAAGGAGATCGAGGTCGGGTTCCCGAGCGCCAGCCAGACCGACTTCGACTTCGTCCGCCAGTTGATCGAGGAAGACCTCATCCCCGATGACGTCACGATCCAGGTGTTGACCCAGGCCCGCGAGCACCTCATCGCCCGCACGTACGAGTCCATCGCCGGCGCGAAGCAGGCCATCGTGCACCTGTACAACTCCACGTCGGTGCTGCAGCGCGAGGTCGTCTTCCGCACGGATCAGCAGGGCATCGTCGACATCGCACTCGAAGGTGCGCGCCTGTGCAAGAAGTACGAGGCGACGATCCCCGAGACCGAGGTCTACTACGAGTACTCGCCCGAGAGCTACACCGGCACCGAGCTGGAGTTCGCGCTGCGCATCTGCAACGAGGTCCTCGAGATCTTCCAGCCGGCGCCCGAGCGCAAGGTCATCCTCAACCTGCCCGCCACGGTCGAGATGGCCACCCCGAACGTCTACGCCGATTCGATCGAGTGGATGTCGCGTCACCTCAACCACCGCGAGAACGTCATCCTGTCGCTGCACCCGCACAACGACCGCGGCACCGCGGTCGCGGCCGCCGAGCTCGGCTACATGGCCGGCGCGGACCGCATTGAGGGCTGCCTGTTCGGCAACGGCGAGCGGACCGGCAACGTCGACCTGGTCGCCCTGGGCGTGAACCTGCTGACGCAGGGCATCGACCCGCAGATCGACTTCAGCGACATCGACCAGGTCAAGCGCACCGTCGAGTACTGCAACCAGCTGCCCGTGCCCGAGCGGAGCCCCTGGGCCGGCGACCTCGTCTTCACGGCCTTCAGTGGTTCGCATCAGGATGCCATCAAGAAGGGCTTGGAGGCGATGGAGGCCCGCGCCGCCGCCGAGGGCAAGGGTGTCGACGACATCGAATGGGCCGTTCCGTACCTGCCCATCGACCCCAAGGACCTGGGCCGTTCCTACGAGGCCGTCATCCGTGTGAACTCGCAGTCCGGCAAGGGCGGCGTCGCCTACCTGCTGAAGGCCGACCACGCGCTCGACCTGCCGCGGAAGCTCCAGATCGAGTTCTCCGGCGTCGTCCAGGCCCGCACCGACGCCGAGGGCGGCGAGGTGTCGAGTGCCCAGATCTGGGACATCTTCACCGACGAGTACCTGCCCACCACCGATGACGACCAGCGCTGGGGCCGCTTCGAGCTGCTCTCGACCCGCTCGTCGAGCGACATGTCGGGCGATGTCTCGCTCGAGGTGACGCTGCGCGACGGCGAGTCGGTCCAGCCCGCGTCGGCCGTCGGCAACGGGCCGGTGGCCGCGTTCCTCGAGGTCGTGCGCGCCCAGGGCTTCGACGTGACGCTCTACGACTACGTCGAGCACGCGCTGAGCTCCGGCGGTGACGCGCAGGCGGCGGCCTACATCGAGCTGCAGGTCGACGACCAGCGCCTGTGGGGCGTCGGCATCGACAACGACATCTCGACCGCGTCGCTGAAGGCGATCGTGTCGGGCGTCAACCGCGCGATCCGCACGCGCGAGCGCTCCGGCGCCCTCGCCGGCGTTTGATCGTCATCGCGTGAGGGGCCGATATCTGTCGCCGGACGGCACCGGAAGCGACAGTTATCGACCCCTCACGCGTCGGCGTCGGGGATGACCGGGATGCCGGTGGTCTCGACCGCGACCTTGCGGCGGTAGAGCTTGCGCTGTTCGGGCAGGGAGAGGTCGAACAGCACCGCGAGGACGCGAATGACCGTCGTGACGACCACACCGATGACCGCAGCCACCGGGAGCGGCACGCCGAAGGCCGCGACCGTCGCGAGCACCGCGCATCCGCCGCCCGCCGCCACCGCGTAGAGCGACCCGACGTGCATGATCGCGACGGGAAGTCCCATCAGCACATCGCGCAGCACGCTGCCGCCCGCCGCAGCCACGACGCCGACGAACACCGCCGGCACCTCCGGCAGCCCGAGCGCGAGCGCCTTCGATGTGCCGAACGCGCCGAACAGTCCGATGACGACGGCGTCGAGCATGATGATCGCGCGGTTCAGGCGCTGGAAGATCCCCGAGAGCAGCATTCCGACAAGCGAGGCAACGACCGCCGTGAGGAGGTACCAGTTGTTCTGGAGCGTCGCGGGCGTGAGTCCGAGCAGCAGGTCGCGGATCAGGCCGCCGCCCATCCCGAGCAGGATGCCGATGATCGCCACGCCCAGGAGATCGAGACGCCGCTGCCCCTGGAAGCCGGAGGCGAACAGCGCGCCCTGCACCCCGCCCAGGGCGACGGCGGTGAGGTCTGCCCACAGCGGGATGATGAAGACGGGTGGGTTCACGGCATCCATTCTCCTGTCGACGGAGCGCGGCCCCGCGCGCGGCGCACCGCCGACTCCCGGGGTCGCGGGCGGATAATGGACTGTGCCCACCTACCGCGATGAAGTCGTGGTCCTGCGTACCCACAAGCTCGGGGAGGCGGACCGCATCGTCACCCTCCTGAGCCGTCGCCACGGCAAGATCCGCGCGGTGGCGAAGGGTGTGCGGCGCACCTCGTCGCGGTTCGGTTCGCGGCTCGAGCCGTTCATGGTCGCCGACGTGCAGATGTACCAGGGCAGGAACCTCGACATCGTGCAGCAGGCCGAGTCGCTCGGCGCGTACGGCGCGGACATCGCGCAGCACTACGATCGCTACACGACCGCCAGCGCGATGGTCGAGACGGCGGACCGCTTGAACGAAGCCGAGGCGACGCCGCAGCAGTACCTGCTGCTGGTCGGGGGGCTCCGCGCCCTTGCGCGCGGCGACCACGCGGCGCGCAGCGTGCTGGATTCGTATCTGCTCCGCGCCATGGCCCTCTCCGGGTGGGCTCCCGGACTCGGGGAGTGCGCGCGCTGCGGCACGGTCGGCGAGCACGACTTCTTCCTCGCCCAGTTGGGCGGCGTCGTCTGTTCGGCGTGCGCGCCCGCGGGGTCGCCGCGGGTCGCCCACGACACCGTCGCCCTGCTCCGCGCGCTCATCGCGGGGGAGTGGGACGTCGTGGATGCCGCCCCCCACCGCACCACCGCCGCCGCTTCCGGCCTCGTGGCCACCTACGCGCAGTTCCACCTGGAGCGTGGCATCCGTTCCCTCTCGCACCTGGAATCGAGTCGATGACCCCGAAGCCGTTCACGCACCGCAACGCCGAGCCGTACCGCCCCCTCGATTGGACGGGGGAGTACCCCCCGGCGTTCCCTAAGGGGGCGGTTCCGGCCCACGTCGCGATCGTGATGGACGGCAACGGTCGCTGGGCGAACCGTCGCGGTCTGACCCGCATCGAAGGGCACCGCGCGGGCGAGGCCACCATCCTCGACATCGTCGCGGGGGCGATCCAGGCCGGAGTGACGCACCTGTCGCTGTACGCGTTCTCGACCGAGAACTGGACGCGCTCGCCCGAGGAGGTCCGCTTCCTCATGGGCTTCAACCGCGAGGTGCTCCAGCGCCGCCGCGACCAGCTGAACGAGTGGAACGTGCGGGTCCGCTGGTCCGGCCGCCGCCCGCGCCTCTGGGGGTCGGTCATCAACGAGCTGCAGGCCGCCGAACGTCTCACCGAGGGCAACGACGGACTAACGCTCACCATGTGCGTGAACTACGGCGGTCGCCTGGAGATCGTGGATGCCATGCGTCGCCTGGGCGAGGAGGTCGCCGCCGGTCGCCTGAAGCCGTCGGCGATCAGCGAGAAGCTGATCCGCAAGAACCTGTACCAGCCCGACATGCCCGACGTCGATCTCTTCATCCGGTCCAGCGGCGAACAGCGCACGTCGAACTTCCTCCTGTGGGAGTCGGCGTACGCCGAGATGGTGTTCCTCGACACGCTGTGGCCCGACTTCCGTCGTGCGCACCTGTGGGACGCGATCGGGTCGTACGTCTCCCGCGATCGGCGCTTCGGCGGCGCCGTCGACACTCCGACAACGCACTGACGGCAGTTTTCGGAATAAGCCCGTCACCCGAAAGGTTTCACGCGACATGACGGATGCCATCAAGATCGACGTGTGGAGCGATATCGCCTGCCCCTGGTGCTTCATCGGCAAGCGCAACCTCGAGAACGGCCTGGCCGCCACCGCCAATGACGACGACGCGCCCGTCGTCGAGATCGAGTACCACTCGTTCGAGCTCTCGCCCGACACCCCCGCCGACTTCGTCGGCGGCGAGGTCGACTACCTCTCGCAGCACAAGGGCATCTCGCCCGCTCAGGCGCGCGAGATGCTCGATCGTGTCACCGGCGTCGCCGCCGAGGCGGGTCTCGCGTACCGCTTCGACATCCTCCAGCACACGAACACCGTGAAGGCGCACGAGCTGCTGCACTTCGCCAAGGAGCAGGGGCGCCAGCTGGACCTGTCCGAGCGTCTCATGTCGGCCTACTTCCTCGAGGGAAAGCACGTCGGCCGCGACGACGACCTCGTCGAGCTCGCCGTCGAGGTCGGCCTCGACGCCGACGACGCCCGCGAGGCGCTGGCATCCGGCCGGTTCCGCGACGCGGTGCGCGCCGACCAGGCCCAGGCCCAGGCGTACGGCATCAGCGGCGTGCCGTTCTTCGTGATCGACGGCAAGTACGGCGTCAGCGGGGCCCAGCCCGTCGAGGCCTTCACGCAGATCGCCCGCCAGGTCTGGGGCGAGCGTCGTGCCGCAGCGAGCGAGCCGGAGACCGCGCAGGCGTGACCCCTCCTCCCCAGCCCGCCCCGCGCCCTCAGCGACACCGCGCGGGCGCGGGGTCTGGGAGAATGGAACGATGACCACGGCACTGGCCCCGACGCGCGCGCTGCGCATCGGCCCCATCGAACTCGACGCTCCCGTCGTACTCGCGCCCATGGCCGGAATCACCAACACGGCGTTCCGGCGACTGTGCCGCGAATACGGCGCCGGGCTCTACGTGAGCGAGATGATCACGACGCGCGCGCTCGTCGAACGAAACGACACCACGATGCGCCTGATCCGCCACCACGAGTCGGAGACGCCGCGCTCGATTCAGCTCTACGGTGTCGACCCGGCGACGGTCGAGTCCGCGGTGCGCATGATCGTCGAGGAGGACCACGCCGATCACATCGACCTCAACTTCGGGTGCCCTGTTCCCAAGGTCACCCGTCGTGGCGGTGGTGCCGCTCTGCCGTGGAAACTCACGCTCTTCCGCGAGATCGTCGAGCGCGCGGTCCGCGCCGCCGGCGACCGGCCGCTGACGATCAAGATGCGCAAGGGCATCGACGCCGACCACCTGACCTACCTCGAGGCCGGCCGGATCGCCGAGGGCGCGGGGGTCGCTTCGATCGCGCTGCACGCGCGCACGGCATCCGAGTTCTACTCCGGGAACGCGGACTGGAGCGCGATCACGAAGCTCAAAGAGACGGTGACGAGCGTCCCCGTGCTCGGAAACGGAGACATCTGGTCGGCGGCCGACGCGGTGCGGATGATGGATGAGACCGGCTGCGACGGCGTCGTCGTGGGTCGCGGCTGCCTCGGGCGCCCGTGGCTCTTCGGCGACCTCGCGCGCGCACTGGGCCGCCCCGGCGCCGCACCCGGCGAGCCCGTCGACGCGACGCTCGGCTTCGTGGCGCAGGCGTTCCGCCGGCACGCCGAGTTGCTGGTCGAGTTCTTCGAGGACGAGGGACGCGGATGCCGTGACATCCGCAAGCACGTCGCGTGGTACTTCAAGGGGTATCCGGTCGGCGGGGAGCTGCGGGCGAGCCTCGCGACCGCCTCGACGCTGCACGAGATCGACGACCTCCTCGCCACGCTGGACCTCGACGCGCCCTACCCGGGCGCGGCTGCCGAGGGCCAGCGCGGTCGCGCCGGGACGCCGAAGCGTCCGGCCCTGCCCGACGGCTGGCTCGATTCCCGCGAGATCGGCGACGCCGCCGGCCGCGCCCTCGCCGACGCGGAACTGCACCACAGTGGCGGGTGAGGCGGCGGTGGGCGTCGCACGCCCGTCCGGGTACGACGACGTCGACGCCGCCCGGTTCTACGAAGAGCAGCACCGTTCGCAGCGCGACGACTTCGCGCGCGACCGCGCCCGGGTGCTGCACTCGGCGGCGCTCCGCCGTCTCGCCGCGAAGACGCAGGTCCTGAGCCCCGCGAGCCCCGCCGACTTCGCCCGCAACCGCCTGACGCACTCACTCGAGGTCGCGCAGGTCGGCCGTGAACTCGCCACGGCGCTCGAACTCTCGCCCGATGTGGTCGATACCGCGTGCCTGAGCCACGACCTCGGGCACCCGCCCTTCGGCCATAACGGCGAGCGGGCAATGAACGAGTGGGCGGAAGACATCGGCGGCTTCGAGGGCAACGCGCAGACGCTGCGCATCCTCACTCGTCTCGAGCCCAAGGTCATCGGGCCCGACGGGCATTCCTTCGGTCTCAACCTCACGCGGGCGAGCCTGGATGCCACGTGCAAGTACCCGTGGACGGCCGACGCCCCGCTTCCCGACCCGGGCGGGCGGCTCAAGTTCGGCGTCTACCCCGACGATGAGCCGGTGTTCCACTGGATGCGAGGGGGAGCCCCCGGGCGCGTGCGCTGCATCGAGGCCGAGGTCATGGACCTCTCCGACGACATTGCGTACTCAGTGCACGACTTCGAGGACGCGGTCGTCAACCGCTACATCGATCCCGAGGTGCTGGCATCCCCGGCCGGTCACCAGTCCCTGCTCACCGCGATCCAGACGTGGGTCGGGTACGACTTCTCGCGCGACGAGCTCGCCGACGCGCTCTACCGGCTCATGCGTCTACCCGAGTGGATCGGCTCGTTCGACGGCTCGCGTCCGGCGATGGCGCGGCTGAAGAACCTCACGTCCGACCTGATCGGTCGTTTCGCGCGCGCCGCAACGACGGCGACCCGAGACGCCTACGCCGTGCGCGACCTCACGCGATACCGCGCGCACGTCGTCGTCCCGCGGGTTGTCGAGGCCGAGATGGCTGTGCTCAAGGGCATTATCGGCGCGACGGTGGTGTCGATCGACGGCCGCAAGGCGCTGTACCGCGAGCAGCGCCGCGTGCTGAAGCGCCTGGCATCCGCCCTGTGGGAGAACCCGGGGTCGCTCGATACGTTGCACCTGCCCGACTTCGAGAGCGCCGCCGACGATGCCGCGCGCCGTCGGGTCGTCGTCGACCAGGTTGCGAGCCTCACCGATCAGCTCGCGATCGCCTGGCACGGGCGGCTCGTGGGCGACGTGGATGCCGCCGAACTCGGCGTGTGGGCCCCGGGTGCGCGGCCGCCGCGGGGAGCGGATGCCTGATGGCGGGGCGTATCCGGCAGGCCGACATCGACGAGGTCAAGGCGCGGGTCAACATCGCCGACATCGTCGGTGAGCGCGTCGCGCTGAAGCCCGCGGGCGTCGGGTCGATGAAGGGCCTGTGTCCGTTCCACGACGAGCGCAGTCCCAGCTTCCACGTGCGGCCGCAGGTCGGCTACTACCACTGCTTCGGCTGCGGCGAGTCGGGCGACGTGTACTCGTTCCTCCGGGCGATGGACCGCGTCTCCTTCGCCGAAGCCGTCGAACGCATGGCCGCGCGCGTCGGCTACACCCTGCACTACGAAGACGGCGGCGCCGCTCCCGAGACCACCGGCCGCTCGCGCCTGTACGCCGCCAACGCCGCGGCGGCGGAGTACTTCCGCGGGCAGTTGCTGTCGCCCGAGGCCGACACCGCGCGCCGCTTCCTCGGCGACCGCGGTTTCGATGCCGGAGCGGCGGCGCACTTCGGCGTCGGCTACGCCCCGAAGGGCTGGTCGTCGCTCATGGATCACCTGCTCGGGCAGAAGTTCTCCCGCGACGAACTCGTTCAGGCCGGTCTCGTGTCGCAGGGCCAGCGCGGGGTGTACGACCGTTTCCGCGGGCGCCTCGTGTGGCCGATCCGCGACGTCACGGGGCAAGTGATCGGGTTCGGCGCCCGCAAGCTCTATGACGATGACCAGGGGCCCAAGTACCTCAACACCCCCGAGACGCCGATCTACAAGAAGGCTCAGGTGCTGTACGGCCTCGATCTCGCGAAGCGCGACATCTCGCGCGAACACCGCGTGGTGGTCGTCGAGGGCTACACCGACGTCATGGCGTGCCACCTCGCCGGGATCACGACGGCGATCGCCTCGTGCGGCACGGCCTTCGGCAGCGACCACATCACGGTGCTCCGCCGCGTGATGGGCGATGACAGCGCGTCCGGTGAGGTGGTCTTCACGTTCGACCCGGATGCCGCGGGTCAGAAGGCGGCGCTGCGCGCCTTCGCGGACGAGAAGCGTTTCGCCGCGCAGACGTACGTGGCCGTGGCACCCGAGGGCCTCGACCCGTGCGACCTGCGCCTGCAGCGCGGCGACGGGGCGGTGCGCGCCCTCATGGACACCAAGGCGCCCATGTTCGAGTTCGTCATCGATCAGCGGCTGAAGGACTACGACCTCTCCAGCGTGGAGGGCCGCGCGGGCGCGCTCCGCGCCGCCGCCCCCATCGTCGCCGACATCCGCGACCCGGCGCTGCGTCCCGGATACGTGCGGGTGCTCGCGCGCCGTCTCGGTCTCGACATGCCCGAGGTGCAGAGCGCCGTGGAGCGCGCAGCACGCGGTGCCGACCGGGCCGAGAAGCGCGAGACGCAGCGCGGGGGAGCGGCCGAGACGCCGGCTCCCGTCGCCGTGTCGGTGACGATGGCCCAGCTCCCGAACACGCGCGATGTCGCCCTCGAACGCGGGGCCATGATGGCGTTCCTGCAATACGGACACCGGATCGAACCCGACCTGTTCCATCGTGCCCTGCAGACCTCATTCGGACACCCCGCCATCGAGGCGGTCCGAAGCACTCTGGCATCCACCGATCTGTCCCAACCCGGCTGGGCCGTGACCGCCGTCGAGGCGGTGCGCGAGCCTTTCCGGACGCTCGCCGTCGAACTGCTGACCGCCGATTTCCCCGCCCGCAACGAAGAAGGCGCGGTCGCCTCGGCGAACGACCTCGCGCGGGGGATCCTGGTCCGCGAGTTGCAGCGCGAGAAGGACGAGCTGCTGCGGGGGATCCAGCGCGTGCCCGCCGATTCGGAAGAAGGACGCCGATTGCGGCTCAGACTGCGGGAATTGGATGCCGACCGGCAACGGTTGACCCCGTCCTGACACGTCGCAGCGCGATCGGGTGGCGTCGGCACGTTTCGTCGGGGAGGATGTCCACATGCCCCGGACCCTCGACACCGCCGTCGCCATCCGCGCCGACGACCTCTCCCTCGCCCGCAACGGTGTGCGGGTGATCGACGGCGTCGCGTTCACCCTCGCCGCGGCGCACAGCGTCGTCGTCATGGGTCCCACGGGCTCCGGCAAGACGTCGCTCGCCTCGCTCCTAGCCGGTCGCCCCGACGAGGGTCTGTCGGTCGTCGGGGGAGACGCGCGCGTCCACGGCATCTCGGCCCGGCACCCGGGCCGCGCCGTGCGCGAGTGGACCTTCCACACCGGTTACCTCCCCCAGGGGGCCGGGGCGAACCTGCCGGCACGGTTGACCGTGCACGACGTCATCTCCGAGCCGATCACCGCGCGCGATCGCCGCGTGAACACACGTGCTCTCGCGGTGCGGGTGGCGACACTGCTCGACGAGATGGAGTTGCCGCTCGGATCGGCTCCCAAGTACCCGTACGAGCTGAGCGCGGGGATGCGGCAGCGCGTCGCCCTCGCCCGCGCCCTCGTGCTGGAGCCGCGCCTGTTCGTGGCCGACGACCTGTACGCGAACCTCGACGTCGAGGTGCGGCAGGCGGTGCGTGACGCCCTCACGCGCCGCCGCGATGAGCGCGGGATGGCATCCCTCGTGGTGACGAACGACGCCGACGCGCCCCGGGATCTGGATGCCGATGTGCTGGTGCTCCGCGGAGGACACGTCGTCGCGTTCGGCCACGGCACGGACGGTCTGCAGTGGACTCCCGACGGCGCGCCCGACCGACGGATTTCGGCCGGCTGATTTTCTCGCTGCGCCGCGGTGCTGTTAGTATCGTCTGGTTGCCCTCCGCCAGGTGGGCATGATCCTCGGTAGCTCAATTGGCAGAGCAATCGGCTGTTAACCGATAGGTTCTTGGTTCGAGTCCAAGCCGGGGAGCGAGAGACCCGCGTCCATCTAACGCGGCTCTCACCCTAGGCCCGGGCTTCCACCCCGGGCCTTACCTTTTCCCCGAAGACGGCTCCCGCGACGTACGCGGTTGAACGCCGCGGACACGACGCGTGAACGGGGGCGACCGCGTGCGCAGCCGCCCCCGTCCTTCGGATCCCGACTCGATGGATCAGGCGCGCTGACTCCGTCGGCGGACGGCGACAGCCGCGCCGCTCAGCAGCAGCAGACCCCCCAGCACGAGCGCACCCAGCGATGCCGTGCCGCCGGTGGTGGCCAGAGCATCCGCCGAGCCGCGGGAGGGCGGCAGCGGACCGCTCGCCGTGCCGGGGATCGGCGTGCCCTGATCGGTGCCCGGCTCCGTGCCGGGGTCGGTCCCCGGGTCCGTACCGGGGCCGGGGTCGGTCCCCGGATCCATCCCGGGGTCGGTTCCCGGATCGGTGCCGGGGTCGGTCGCAGCGGCGACGAACTCGGCGACGCCCCAGCGAGCAGTGTTCTGGTACCCCGTACCGGTGGGATCGGCCCAGGTCTTCACCGCGAACCGGCCCGCAGGTCGGCCGTCGTTGACCTGGAAGTCGATGCCGTGAACGGTGTCGACGCCACCGAGGGGAACGTTGCTCTGCCCACCAGACTGCCCGACCAGATCGATCGCGACTTCGACGCGGTACCCCGTGTCGGTGCGCGCGGTCGCGCTGGCCGCGACCCGCGCCTGCTGCGTCGCGGTGTTGCCCGAGCCGAACGACAGCACGTTGTCGGCCGAGATGCGGATCTGCGTGTCGTTGGGACCGTAGGTCCCCGCCTTCGTGTTTCCGAGGTCGAGGAACAGCTCGACGCTGTCCTGCTGCCACGGGTCGCTCGCCGAGAGGTCGATCACCGCGTCGGTCACGTCGAACAGCACGTACAACGTGTTGTCCTCCCAGAGCGTGCGCACCTCCGCGCTCGCGCCCTCGGCAGACCCCTCGACCGTGCGACCGGTGGTCACCGCGGGGACGTCGGCCCAGGTGGCATCCATCTGTCCGTCCACCGTCGGTGCCGTCAGCTCCGGGACGCGGACGAACGACAGCGGCTCGAGGAACGACAGACGCCCGGTGGCGCCCGGCGAGTTCCATGCCCCGACGACCTGGTCACCGGTCAGCACACGCACGTCGAAGTCGGCACCCTGGCCGGCCGCAACGTCGGAGTGCGGGAGATGGGCGAGCGTGTACGTCTCGCCATCGACGACCGCCTGTGCGCCCGGCACCGAGCCCGCGGCATCCGGAGCGAAGAAGTACTCCTGGCCGCGGTAGGTGAAGGCCACGCGGTCCGGCGTCGCCGTCGAGCGCACGATGACCGCGAGGTGGTCGGGGTTCCACCGTGCCTGCCAGCCGCCGGCGTTCGCCGTCAGCGGGTTGAACGGCAGGTTGCGCCATTCCGCGGCGTCGGTGAAGCCGGCCCCGGGCTGCACGTCACCCTCGAACACGTTCGCGGTCGTGATCAGCGACGGCAGGCCCGAGCTGTCGTCTATCGCGCCGTAGTACGCCGGCTTGGGCTCGAATCCGCCGGTGAACAGCAGCGGCTGCTGCTCTGCTCGCCACGATCGCGTATCGGTGAGCCCCCAGATCGTGGCCGAGTAGATCTTCTCGGCCGCGGGAGCCGCCGCGTGATACTCCCGCATCAGGTCGAAGACGTCCCGGTAGTAGTAGCCCTGCCGCACCCGGTTGGGGTCGTCGGCGGGGTTGATGGTGACGTCGAGTTCCGTGATCGCTTGGAGGAGTCCGAACCCTTCGAAGCGCTCCAGCGCGCCCCGCAACGCCGAGATGGGCGTGTTGATCGAGGTGTGGAACTGGTGACCGACACCGTCGATCGGAACGTCGGCGTCGAGCAGCCGCTCCACGAGAGCGGCGTACTGCGCGCCCTTCGCGTCGATCTCGGTGTTGTAGTCGTTGATGAAGAGCTTCACCGGACGGTCGGTCCCGGCAGCGGCGTACTCGTCGTTGAACGCGTCGTCGGCGTACTGGAACGCGAGGCGGATGAACTCCTCGCCCAGCACTTGGTACCACCGGCTGGTGCGGAGTCCGTCGGGCGTCGCCTGGTCGGAGATCACCTCGTTGACCACATCCCACGCGACGAGCGGGTTCGTGTCGGATCCGTACAGCCCGTAGTCGTCGGCGATGGATGCCGCGACGTCGAAGATGTGCGTGCGGAGCCGGTCGCGCAGCAGCTGCTTGTCGGCATCCGACGCGGTCAATTCCCGACCACCGTCGTCCTGGAAGAACCATGCCGGGGTCTGCGAGTGCCAGACCAGGACGTGCCCGTACAGTCGGAGGTCCTCCGCCTGCGCGTAGTCGAGCAGCGCGGTCGCCTCGGCGTTGCGCGTGAACTGTCCCGGACCCGTGTACCAGGCCTCGACCTTCATGTGGTTCTCGGGCGTGATCTGTCCGAAATGATGCAGCAGCAGGTCGGAGGCTGCGCCCGTGGTCTCGCGCGAGTCGATCGCGACGCCGAGGGGGAAGTCGACGGTGTCCTGAACCGGCGTGAGCCCGGTGTCGACCTGCGCCGCCTCCGGCACCGAGACCTGGACCTGGTCCACGAGGAACGTCGACGTGTTACCGCTGTTGTAGCGGGCTTCGACGTAGATCTCCGCCGCCGAGTCGTAGGTCGGGACGGTGAACTCGCCGCGAACCGTCGTCCAGCCCGAAGCGGTGGCGTTCTCGATCTGCAGGAGGTTGGAGAAGTTCTGCGTGCCACCCGACACCGTGCGCGCCGAAAGGGTGAGTCCCTGACCCGGCGCGGACCCCGGTGCGAAGCGCACGGCAGCGCTCAGGGCGTAGGTCTTACCGGGCTCGAGGAGCCCCGTGATATCCCGCTGGACGCCGTCGCCCTCGTGAGTGCGCTGACCGACCTGCGCCGCGGCGGCCGTGCCGTCGGCACCTCCATCGACGATGGTGATCTGCGGGTCGGAGGTGTCCGATCCCGCGCGAGCGGTCCAGCCGTCGAGATCGCCGGAGTCGAAGTCCGTGTCGATGAGCACGTCGCCGGGTTGCGGGGCGCCCGGCTCTTCGCCGCCCCCGCTCGCCGCCTCGGTGGTCACGACGATGTCGTCGATGTAGTAGCTGTAGGCGGGCGTGCCGGCGATGTCGGACGTCCCGATGTAGGCCTGCAGTCCGGAGGCGTCGCCCGCGGCGGCGGTGTACGAGCCGGTGATCGTGGTCCAGCTCGAGGCCGTCACGGGCGTGTTGCCGATCCAGGTGTACGACGGCTTCATCACCAGGCGCGCGCTGGTGTCGGGCGTGCCCGGGGCGAGGCGGATCCGGAGCGAGAAGTCGTAGGTCTGCTCTGCCTCGAAGATGCCGGACGGCGTCTGGATGCCGACGTAGTCGGCGTCGCGGTCGATGACCTCGAGCACCTTCCCGCCGTCGAGATCGATGACGCGCAGGGTGCTGTCGGTCCCGCCGCTTCGCGTCCAGGCACCGGTGGTGCCGTCTTCGAAGTCCACGGAGCTGATGGTGGTCGGGGCGGCGACCGCGGGGGCGGCGCCGCCGAGGATGAGGGCTCCCACGGCGGCGAGGGAGACCAGAGGGGATATGCGTCTGTGCACGAGCGCTCCTTTGCGCGGTTTCGTTGTGGCAGACAACTTATGCGCTGGACGCGGGCTCGCGGGACGGGTGGTTACGCAAACGTTACGAAAGCACCACGAAAGTTCCGTGGGTGCGCTCCCACGCTCGTCGCGGACCCGCCGACGCTCCTCAGCGCGGCGATGCCGTGCTGCCGCGCACCACCAGGTGGGTCGCCAGATCCATTCGCGGGACGACACCCGCGGAGCTGCGCACGCCCGTGTCCAGGACCATCCGCGTCGCCTCCGCACCCATCCGCCGCAGCGGCTGGTGCACGGTCGTCAGAGCAGGACTGACCCAGCGCGCGGGCGCGATGTCGTCGTAGCCGACGACCGACAGCTCGTCCGGCAGCCGCAGGCCGAGCTCGCGCGCCGCGTCGTACACCCCGAGCGCCTGGAGGTCGTTGCCCGCGAAGATCGCCGTGGGGCGGTCCTCGAGCTCGAGGAGGTCGCGCGCGGCGTCGCGCCCGCCCTCGACGTAGAACGTGCCGAACCGCACCCACCGCGGGTCGACGTCGAGGCCGGCGCTCGCCATCGCCGTGCGGTAGCCGTCGAGGCGCGCGAGCGAGCACAGCATGTCGCCGGGGCCGGTGATCGCCGCGATCCTGCGGTGTCCGA
Source organism: Microbacterium enclense (assembly GCF_004022425.1). Classification (GTDB taxonomy): domain Bacteria; phylum Actinomycetota; class Actinomycetes; order Actinomycetales; family Microbacteriaceae; genus Microbacterium; species Microbacterium enclense_A. The sequence goes on from NZ_RBZY01000013.1 coordinate 50,298, forward strand.
GCTCGATGAGGTGGCGCGTCGCGGCCAGACCGCCGGACCAGTTCGCCGAGCCGACCGAGGGGATGTCCGCGGGCGGGTCGCCGGCGGAGTCGACGATCACGAGGGGGATGCCACGGGTCGCGAGCCGCAAACGCTGACGCTCCCCGAGGGCCGAGGAAACGAGCACGATCCCGGCGGGGCGGCGGCGAAGAGCCCCCTCCAGCCAATCCTCCCCGAGGGAGTGGACACCGCCGCTCTCGGTCACGACGACCGCGAGGCCGTGCGCCTTCGCCACCTCCTCGACGCCCGCGATGATCTCCATCGACCAGCTCGCCTCGAACTCATGGAACACGAGTTCGATCAGGTCACCGCGCGGCTTCTCGCCGGCGGCGCGTCGTGTGTAGCCGCGCGCGGTGAGCAGCGCGTCGACGCGGGAGCGCGTCGCGGGGGAGATGTCCGCGTGGCCGTTCAGCACCTTGGAGATGGTCGCGACCGAGACTCCGGCCTCGGTGGCGATGTCGGCGAGGCGGACGCGGGGCCCGTCGGTGGCGGCGCTCATGCGGTGATCGTAGCGCGCGTCGGCGAAACTTTCGACGACTCGCCGACCACGCGCACAGCCGGCGGAAACGCAATCCCATCCGCCTCCCGCGCCCGCACTGCGAGGCTGGGGGCATGGCATCCCGCTCCGACCCCCGCTCGTACGATCTCGACGCCCTTCGCGCGCGTGTGCTCCCCGAGACGGACGGCGAGGTCGACGACAGCATCCCGCAGCTCGCCGATGCCGACCCCGATCTGTGCGCGGTCGCTCTCGCCCTGCCCGACGGTGAGGTGCGCTCGAGCGCTCAGAGCGACGTGGCCTTCAGCCTGCAGTCCGCGGTCAAGCCCTTCCTGTTCGCCCTGGCGCTTCTCGATACCGACGGCGAGGCTCTCGACCGCGTCGGGATCGAGCCGACCGGCGAGGCGTTCGACGCCATCAAGCTCGAGAGCGGAACCGGACGCCCACCGAACCCGATGGTCAACGCCGGCGCGTTGCTGACGGCGTCGCTCGTCGAGGGCACGGATCCCGACGCCCGTGCCGCCCGCATCGCGCGGGGGCTCGCCTCTTTCGCCGGGCGCGACCTCGATGTCGACGAGGAGATCGCCCACAACGAACACCTGCTCGGCGACCGCAACCATGCTCTCGCGCACCTCATGCGCGCCGAGGGGACCATGGCGGTCGGTGCCGACGACGCCGTCTCGGTGTACGCCCGGGCCTGCGCGACGCTCGTGGATGCCGAGACTCTGGCGCTCATGGGCGCGACGCTCGCGTGCGGCGGTGTCAATCCGCGCACGGGCGAGCGAGCGGTCCCCACCCGTGTGGCACGCGATGTCGTGTCGGTGATGGCGACCTGCGGGGTCTACGACGGTTCGGGTCGATGGATGCGGGCCGTCGGCATCCCGGCGAAGTCGAGCGTGTCCGGCGCCATCGTCCTGGCCGCGCCCGGACGCCTCGGCGCCGCCGTCATCAGCCCCCCGCTCGACTCGCAGGGGACGAGCGTGCGCGGTCGCCACGCGAGCGAGGCGCTGAGCGAGGCCCTCGGCATCCACAGCTTCGACGTGGAGTGACCGAGCCCCGCGGACCGCGCGGATGGGAGCGATTCCACTAAGCTCTCTTCGCCGTGCCCGACGGCGGGAGAGGAAGCCGCCGTGCCCCGCGTTCCCACCCCCGTGCGCCTGGATCTCCAGGGGCTGCGCGCTCTCGCCGTGCTCGGCGTGGTCGCGAGCCACACCACCGGGTGGCCGACGGGAGGATTCGCGGGCGTCGACGTGTTCTTCGTCATCTCGGGGTTCCTCGTGACCGGGATCCTGCTGCGCGACCTCTCCACCACCGGGACCGTCGACCTGCGGGAGTTCTTCGCGCGCCGCGTTCGACGGCTCCTCCCCGCCGCGCTGCTCGTGCTGTCCGCGGTCGTCGCCGTGGGCTTCACCGTCTTCCACCGGGCGCGCGCCGAGCAGACGCTCATCGACGCGCTATCGGCGCTCGGGATGGCTTCCAACTGGCGGTTCGGCCTTCAAGGACGCGACTACTTCTCGTCGACAGAGGTGTCGCCCCTCCAGCACTTCTGGTCGCTCTCGATCGAAGAGCAGTTCTCGCTGGTCTGGCCGCTACTCTTGCTCGCGGCGGTCGCTCTGCTCCCGGTACCGATGCGGCGCGGCGCCGCGGGACGCGCGACGGCGGGCCTGCTGGCGGTCGCACTTGTCGCAGGCTCCGCCGTTGCCGCCGTGCACCTCACCGCGGACGATCCGACGGGCGCCTACTTCTCGACCCTGGCCCGCGTGGGCGAGCTCGCCGTCGGCGCGGTCCTCGCCGCCGCGGCACCGATCCTCGGACGGATGCCGGTCCTTCTCGGCGGCCTGTGCGGCTGGGCCGGGCTCGCCGGTGTCGTGGCATCCTTCGCCCTCATCGAACCGACCTCGCCGTTCCCCGCACCGTGGGCGGCGCTCCCCGTGGCGTCGGCGGCGCTCGTCATCGCCGGGGGTGTCGCGGGGGATCCCCGCCACCGTCATCTTTTCCCTCTGACGAACCCGCTCAGCGTCGCCGTCGGCACGCTCTCGTACTCGCTGTACCTGTGGCATCTGCCCGTCATCGTGTTCGCCGAGGTCCTGCTCCCGTCCGGACCCGCGTGGACCCCGATCGTCCTGCTCGTGACGGCGGTGCTCACAATCGCGACGTACCTCGGTGTCGAGCAGCCCCTCCACCGGTCTCCGTGGTTGTCGCGGCGACCGACGCCCCCGCAGCCCGACGCGGATCCACTGCCGACGGCGGCCGAGGCGGGGGCGTCCCCACCTGTCGCGGCGGTGGCGCCCCCGCCACGGCTCGCGGCCACGGGATCCCGGCCCGCCGGCTGGGTTCCGGGCCAGCGCTACTACCCCGGAGCGCGTCCGCGGAACGCCGAGGCCCTCGTCACCGCGCCGGATCCGCTCCCCACGGTCGCGCTGCCACCCGAGCCGCCGGCCGGTTCGACGCCGCCCGCGCCGAAGCGCGCGCCGGACGCCCACCTCGACGCGCCGCCCGCCCGCCCCGACGCCACGAACGCCCGCCCCGGCGCCTGGATCGCCTGGCGGGAGCGGTTCGCCGCCCGAATGGGTCTCGCCGCCGCCGTCCTCACGATCGGCGCGGGTGCCACCGTGCTCGCGGTGTTCGTCGCCTACGGCGCTCCCGTCCTGCACCTCCCCGGCACCACCTCCGTGGCGGCTCCCGATCCCGCGGAGGTGGCGGATGCCTTGCCCACGCTGCAGGCGCAACTCGCGGCCGCGGTGTCGGCAGACTCCTGGCCCGAGCTGCACCCCGGCCTCGACGAGGCGATCCGCGCGTCGTCGTCCGACAACCGGGCCCACGACTGCTTCACCCCCGAGACCGCACCCGACCCCGTCCGGTGCACGTTCGGCGACCCCGCGGCATCCCGTCACGTGTACCTCGTCGGCGACTCCAGCGCGATGTCGTACGCCCCGACCCTGGCCGCCCTCGCCGAGCAGAGCGGGGGAGCGTGGCGCGCCACCACCGTCGGGATGTACGGATGCCGTTTCACCGACGTCTCGATCGAGAGCCGCGATCCCGCCGTGGCCGCCGCCTGCGACTCGCGCAAGGAGCAGGTGCGGGCGATGATCGCGGCCGAACCCGCCGACCTCGTCATCGTCTCGAACGCGTTCACCCTGGGGCGCTCGGTCGCGGGGGAGTCGCTCGACGCGGCGCGCCTGGCCGCCGCGACGTTCGCCGAGGTCGGCGGATGGGCCCCGGCCGGGCGGACCGTGTTCCTGTCACCGCCACCGCACGGGGCCGACCTCGATCGGTGCTATTCGCCGGTGACCGGGCCGTCCGCGTGCCTCGCCGCCGTCGACAACGTGTGGACCCAGATGGAGACCGCCACCGAGGCCGAAGCGGCGGCCACCGGGAACACCGCCATCAGCGCGCTCCCGTTCACCTGCTGGGAGAGCGTCTGTCCCGCTTTCGCAGGAGACACGCCCGTGCGATACGACGAGACGCACCTCACCCCGGCCTTCGCCGAGCGGCTGGCGCCGATCCTGCAGCAGGAGTTGCAGAGTCGCGGACTCTACTGAGGCGCGTGGCGTTTCACGCCATCGAGACCGGCAGCTCGTCACCGTCACGCGGAGGACTCTCGACCAACAGCGCTGCCTGCTCCGCGTCCACGTGAGACGGGTGCGTCACGCGCGAGAACTTGCCCTGCGGGTCTTCTCGCGCGTGCGGCAGCCGGATGGGCGCTGCCCGTACGGCGGCGACGGCGGCGCCCCGCTGTGCGTCGGTCATCGCGAGCCGGCCACCGCGGCGCAGCAACAACGGCGCTTCGAAGCCGTCCGGTCCCTCCAGGGTGAGGAAGAGGGTCCGCGGGCCGCCCGGCCAGACAACCGATGCGACGAGGCGCGCCGCAGTCAACTGATCCACCGGGACTTCCCGCGCACCCGCACGGACGACACCTTTTCCCGGATTGACACTCACCTGGGGAAACCGGCGCCGCAACCACCAGACGGCGACGACGAGGAGCACGACCATCACCACCAGTGCGATCGCCCACCCGGCAGGGCCGCTGTCGATCGCGACGACGAGAAGCCGCAACGACGAGAACGACACGAGGAGGGCAAGGACGACCGAGGACATACCGTAGAGCACCATTGCACCGGGATCGCGGGGAGTGACGATGAGCCACTGATCGCCTGACGGCACAGAGACGGGTGCGGGCTCGGGGTCGACGATCGCGCCCCCGCGGGAGCGCGAGAGCGCGATGACGAGGGTGATGCCCCCGGCCAGCGCGACCGCCCCAGCGGCGAGCATGACGTATTGCGACGTTCGGAGCGGTACCCCGCTGATCACCGTGGGGCCGACACCGATGAGCAGGGCGATCGGAACGAGGAAGCCATAGGCGGCGAGCATCCAGCTCAGGCGGCGAGCACTCCGTCGTGCCGCGTCCGGATCGTTCGTGGCCGATAGCGCGGTGCTCGCGGCACGCAGGACGACGGCCGAACCGAAAACCGCCGCTCCCAGCGCCGCCGCGATGCCGATGACCGCGTATGAACTCGCCATGCCCCCGGACGGCAGCGCGACCACGGATGCCACGAACACGACCGCTCCGGCCGAGATCGACAGCCAACCGACGATGCGCCTGTCCATGACTACCCCCGACACTGTGCCTACCGCGGATCGACGGCGGATGCCAGGAGGTCGACGTGAACCTTCAGAGACGAGGCGCGTCACGCCTCGATGTCGTCGACTCCCGGCATCCAGGAGCTTCCGGGCACGCCCCACTTGCGCTTCTTGGCGATCTTCGCGACGACCCGGCTGTCGTCCTCGTCGAGGCGATCGACGTAGAGCACGCCGTCGAGGTGGTCGAACTCGTGCTGGAGGATGCGCGCGCGCCAGCCCGACACCTCGATGCGGACGGGCTCGCCGTCGAGATCGACGCCCGTCAGCAATGCCGACTCCGACCGACGCAGCGGGAACCGTTCGCCGGGGAACGACAGGCATCCCTCGGATTCGTCGTCCGGATCGGGGAAGCCGGGTTCGATCGGACGGATCCACAACTCCGGGTTCACGACGACGCCGCGCCACGGCTGGCCCTCGTCGTCCTCGTAGCTGTACGTGAAGATCCGCAGACCCACCCCGACCTGGGGGGCCGCGAGACCGACGCCGGGGGCGGCATCCATCGTCTCGAACATGTCGGCGACCAGGGTACGGATGTCGTCGGTGATCTCGTCGACGCGGGCGGCGGGGGCGTGCAAGACGGGATCGCCCATGATGCGGATGGGAAGAACGGCCACGTCACCAGCCTATGCGGGGACGCGGCGGCTATCGTCGGAGGGTGATCCCGCTCGATGTGTCCCTCACCGACGGTATCGACCAGCTCGTCGGTGTCTTCCGCGATCCCCGTATCCTGCTCGGCATCCCGCTCGCGCTGCTCGGTGCCGTGTTCATGTCGTTCGGGGCGCAGTACCAGCACCGCGGTGTGCAGAAGGTCGAGCGCCTGTCGGGAAAGACGACCGGCGGACTCTCCCGCTCCCAGCTGACCTCGCTGCTGACCCGGCCTTCCTGGGTCGCCGGCACGGTGATGCTCGGCCTCGCCATCGTCTGCCAGCTCGCGGCGCTCTCGGTCGCCCCGCTGATCCTCGTGCAGCCGCTCGGCGCGATCGCCCTCGTCATCACGACGATCCTCAATGCCCGCGTCTCGCGGCTCAAACCCACGCGACAGTCGCTCATCGCGATCGCCGCCTGCGTCGGCGGCATCTTCATCTTCGTCACGATCGCCGCGTTCTTCGCCACCGAGCACGCCGTGACGTCGCGCGAGCTGCTGATCATCCTCGGCATCCTGGCCGTCGTCGTCGTCGTGTTCGGGGCGTTCTGGTTCCTCGTGCGGCGTCGCGCGCAAGCGCTGTTCTACATCATGGCGGCGGGCGTGATCTACGGTTTCGTGGCCACCCTCGCCAAGGTCATCATCAGCCGCATTCAGGCCGGAAACTTCGAGTGGCTGACGCTGCTGTGCGTCGTGGCGCTCCTCGCCGCCGTGGCAGTGGGGGCGTACTTCGTGCAGACGGCGTACTCGGTCGGCCCGCCCGACCTGGTGATCGCCGGTCTCACGGTGATCGACCCGATCGTCGCGGTCCTCATCGGGCTGTCGGTGCTCGGCGAGGCCTCGACGGCCCCCGCCTGGGCATTGATCGGCTTCGCCATCGCCGGGGCGATCGCGACGTGGGGCGTGATCCAGCTCACGCGCCACCACCCGCAGCTGACGATCGACGGCAAGCCGAAGAAGCCCCGCGTCGCCTGACGGCGCCGCTGCGCCGTCAGCGCCGTTCGCCGTCGAGAGCACACGTTCGGGTCGAACGCGCACGTTCCGGCAGACCACAGCGTGCGCGCTCGGGCGGATCGTGTGCTCTCGCCGTCCGCACCTGCGGGATGCCGCGGCTTCGGCGGCGGACGAGGGATGCCGGTAGGCTCGGGAACACACGGGGCGGTGGCCAAGCTGGTCAAGGCAGCGGGCTCATAACCCGACGATCGTGGGTTCAAGTCCCACCCGCCCTACTCACGCACGGGACACCGTGCGAACGGGGCCCCACCCGGCATTCGGGAGACCCGGCGGGAATGGAACGGCCATGACCTTCAGAGACCCCTACGACGACGGTGCGCAGCCGATCTGCCCGTCCTGCGGCATCACGATGCACCCGCTGCTGGACGAGGGTATCGACGCGGACGAATGCCGGGAGTGCGGCTTCCGGCTCGCGTGGGATCGAACGGATGCCGAGGGCACCGACGACCGTTGGGACGACTGAGCCGACGGCGGCCACACGAACGCCGGGGGGCACGGTACCTCGCGGTAGCGTGCCCCCCGGCGCGGCGAACGGGTCAGGCCTCGGTGATGGCGGCGCGGAGCTCCGCAGCGGCGGATGCCACGTCGTCGGCGCTGTAGATCGCGCTCCCGGCGACCGCGAGGCGAGCGCCCGACTGCTGCACGGCGGCGATGGTCTGCGCGGTGATCCCGCCGGCGACCGAGAACGCGACGCCGGATGCCTCGCCGTCGCGGAGCAGAGTCTCGAAGGTGAAGCCCTCCTCGGCCTGCTCGTCGAGACCGGCGTGCATCTCGACGAACTCGACGCCGAGGGCAGTGACCTCCTGGGCGCGGGCGGCCTTGTCGGGAACGCCGATCAGGTCGACCACCACGCCCTTGCCGTGCGCCTTGGCGGCCTTGACGGCGCCGGCGATCGTGCTGTCGCCGGCGACGCCGAGGACCGTGACGAGGTCGGCGCCGGCCTGGAAGGCCATGTCGGCCTCGAGCTCACCGGCATCCATCGTCTTCAGATCGGCGAACACGATCTTGTCGGGGTGGGCTTCCTTCACGGCGGTGATCGCCGAGAGTCCGGCGCTCTTGATCAGAGGGGTGCCGAGCTCGAGGACGTCGACGTACGGAGCGGCCTGGCCGGCGAGCTCGAGCGCGTGCTCGGTGGTCAGGGTGTCCATGGCGAACTGAAGCTGCATGGGGGGATGTCCTTTCGTAGGGATGCCGGGTTTCGGCGGGGTCATTCGAGATTCGCGTGACGGGGCCACAGGTCGTCGGCGGAGTGACCGCTGCGCTGCCACAGCGTGTGGAAGAGCGCGTCGCCGACGAGAGCGACGGACTGCTCGAAGAGGCTGCCGGCGTACTGCGCGGATGCCGTGCCCGAGCGATCCGTCTTCGTCGCCGCCGGGATGACCACGGTGGTGTCGGCGATCTCGGACAGCGGTGAGGAGTCCGTCGTCGACACGGCGAGCACGCGCGCGCCGACGTCCGCGGCGGTGCGCGCCGCCTGAACGATGCCTGCGGTCGCGCCGGAGCCGCTCGCGACGAGCAGGAGGTCGCCGCGTCGGATCGCCGGGGTCGTGACCTCGCCGACGACGTGCACCTCGAGTCCGAGGTGCATGAGGCGCATGGCCGTGGAGCGGAGGGCCAGACCAGAACGGCCGGCACCGTGGACGAACACGCGGTCCGCCTCGCCGAGGAGCGCGAGGGCGCTCTCGAACGGCGCCGGGTCGGACTGGCGGAGAGCCGAGACGACGTCCTGGAGTTCGTCGGCGATCATGCCGAGGGAATCCGCGACGGTGGAGTGAGGCATGCCTCGATGCTGCCCTCCTCGCGAGTTCGACGCTGCTGCCCGGGCAGGCGGCATCCCCACCCGATCGGGTAGGGCCGTTCCTTCGGGTAGGACAGGTAGGTTCGGTACACGTGAGCCACGACAGCGAGGGACGCGCGAGCCGCTCGGCCGCCTCCGACCACGCCCGCACCGTGGCGGAGCAGGCGGACCGGCATGCGCTGACCCTCGAGTCGGTCCTCGCGGCTCTGAGGTCGGCCCGCCTGTCCGACGCGGCGGCGCGGGCCGAGGCCGTCGAGATCGCCTCGGCCGCCCTCATCGAGCTGCGCACCGCGACCGACCGGCAGCGCAGCTCGTTGTTGGAACCCGTGACAGGGGCGTTCTCGCGGCTCCGCGCGGACCTGCGCCCCCTTGTGCGATTCGGCGATCTCGACGTGCAGTTCGTCGAACCTCCCACGACGGGACGCGCCCTCCCCGGCGACGTGGCGCACAGCGCGCGCGCGATCGTGCGCACCGCCGTGCTCGCCCTGGTCGACGACGGCGCGGCGCGCCGGGTGCGGATCCAGTGGGACTGCGACGGGCGGAACCTGCTCATGCAGCTGCGCGACGACGGCGCCGGCGCGCTGGACGTGCACGATGACGCCGTCCGCCCCATCGCGGAGCGCGTCGTCGCGCTCGAGGGAACGCTTTCCGTCGCCTCCACGCCGGGGTGGGGCTCGACCGTCGACATCTCGCTTCCGCTCGACCCGTCGCCGCGAACGGCCGAGGCGGACACCGACTCCGATCTCACCGATCGCGAGAGAGAGGTGCTGCGGCTCGTGGCCACCGGCGTCGGCAACCGCGAGATCGCCGAGGGACTCGGCATCACCCTGAACACGGTGAAGTACCACGTCGCGAACCTCCTCCGTAAGCACGGCGCCCGCACCCGCGCCGAGCTGGCCGCGGCCGGCGCGCGCACCTGAGCGCCACCCCGGGCGCCGTGTCGGAGGCCGGCGCTACCGTCGTCGCGTGGCGGAGCGAGTGGAGGCCTGGTGGGCCCGGCGGCAGTGGTCGAAAGGCCTCGACGTTCCGTATGCGGTGGGGACCTATCGCCAGGCCTGGGCGGCGTTCCCCGCGCTGATCCGGCAGTACCATCCCGACCTCAACGCCGGCGTGGCGCTCAGCCAGGTGCCCCCGGCCGCCGACGTCCTGCTGCTGTGGCAGTGCGACGCAGGACACCGATTCGCCGCCACCCCCAGCGAGCAGCGCCTCCGCCCCGGACGGGAGCGGCGGCGCAGCGCGTGGTGTCCCGAGTGCAGCGAGCTCGCCGCCCCGAGCCGGGTCGTCGCAATGCCGATGTGCGACTCGGTCGACGACCCGTCGCCCACGAAGGCCGCGGTTCTCCGGGCCCGCCGGCCGACGAAGACGCTCCAGCTCTGCGACAAGACCCCGACGCTTCCGGTCGGGACGCCGTTCGTCTCCGCGTGTGCGCCGAAGCCGGCCTCGGCCGTCGAAGACCGGATCCGCGCCGATCTCCTCGCACGCCTCGCCCTCACGCCGGGACTCACCGCCGTCCGTGTCGGTCGGCCGTTCTTCCAACACCTCGAGGTGTGGCCCGATCTCGTGCTTCCCGAACTGCGCGTCGCTGTCGAGTACGACTCGATCGGGCGTCACGGCCTCGAGCACGTCGGGCGCCGCGAGCAGGCCGACCGTCGCAAAGACCGCGCGCTGCGGGCCGTGGGCTGGGAGGTCGTGCGACTGCGGACCGCGAAGCTCGAGCCGCTCGGACCCCACGACCTGCAACTGACCGCCTGGAACCGCGGGGCGCTCGACCGGCTGGTCGAGACACTCCGCGGCATCCGGGGTCCGTTGCTCGTCGACGCCTACGCCCGATGATCCCGCCGGGGGGCGGACGGCTCAGGCCGCCTCCACCCCCGGCAGGATCCGCTTCAGCAGGTCGTCCAGCGTCACGACGCCCAGCAACCGCCCGCCGTCCACGACGGTCGCCAGCTGCACCCGACCACGGCGCATGCGGGCGAGCGCGTCGTACGCCGACGCGTCCGGCGCGAGCACCAGCGGGTCACGGGCGATCTCCGCCGCCGGCGTGGTCGGGTCGACCGCGAGCGTGTCGCGGACGTGCGCCACCCGCGCCGTGGCGCCGGCTCCGACGAGGATGCGCAGGTGCGTGGATGCCGCAGCCGCGGCCTGCACGTCGGCCACCGTGGCATCCGCCGGAACGGCCGTGGGCGTCCGGTCGGTGCGGACGATGTCACCGAGCGTGAGCGTCCCCAGCGCGATCGCCTGCGCGATCGGGCCGGAATACTGCTCATCGAGGGTGCCTGCCCGGCGCGAGTGGGCGACGAGCTCCCGGATCGTGTCCGCGTCCTGGCCGCCCGCCGCGGCCTTCTCGACCGGCTCGACACCCGACGCCAGGACGAGGCGGTTGGCGATGCGGTTGATCCACAGCAGGAACGGGCGCAGCGGCCAGGTCATCGCACGGGCCAGGATGCCGGTCGCCTTGGCAGCGGTCTCGGGGTGGGCGATCGCCCACGACTTCGGTGCCATTTCGCCGATGACGAGGTGGAGGAAGGTCACGACGATCAGCGCGAGCATGAACGCGATGATGTCCGCGAGGACGTAGGGCAGACCCCACGCCTCGAACACCGGCGCGAGCGCGTAGTCGATCGCCGGCTTCGTGATGGCGCCGAGCAGGAACGTGCACGCCGTGATGCCCAACTGTGCGAACGCCAGCATGACGGTGAGCTCGTTGACGCCGCGGAGCGCGGCCCGTGCCGAGGCGCTCGTCGCCGCTTCCTCTTCCAGGCGGTGACGGCGAGCGGCGAGCAGCGCGAACTCCACGATGACGAAGAACGCGCTCGCGACGATGAGAGCCGCAGTGATCAGGGTGACGACCCACCAGCTCATCGGGCCACCTCCTCGTCGGTCGCCGCGTCCGGCACGGCCGGCTCGGCATCCCGATCGTTCTCGTACAGACGCACCACGAGCTGGGACGGGACGTGACGGTCGACCTCGGAGACCTCGATTTCGAGCCAGCGGTCCAGGTGCACGCCCTGGACGACCTCGCCGGCCCGCTCCGGAAGATCGACGCGGACGACAGCGCCGACCGCCGGCAGGTCGCCGTGGGCCTCGATGACAAGACCCGCGGCGGTTTCGACATCACCGTCGGCGAGGTCGTGGCCGATCAATCGTTCCAGTTCGTCGAGGTGGAGGTCACCGGGGACCGTCCACGCATCGTCACCGACCGACGCCACGTCGTCGATCTCGACGTCGTGCTCGTCGGACAATTCGCCGATGACTTCCTCGGTCAGGTCCTCGATGGTCAGGATGCCGTCGAAGTTGCCGTATTCGTCGACCACGCAGACGAGTTCGTTCCGACTCTGGCGCATGCGATCGAGCGCGACGGGAAGCAGCATCGAGGTGGGCAGCACGACGGCGGGGCGCATGACCGACGACACGGGTGCGTCGCCGGCGGGCTGTTCGCGCAGGAGGTCGATCAGCTCGACGACGCCGACGGGGGAGTCTTCGTCGCCGATGACCGGGTAGCGCGTGTGGCCGGTCGCCATGAGCGCGCGCACCTCGTCGATGGTGGTGTCGGGGCGCACCGACCCGACCTGCGACCGCGGGATCATCGCGTGCTCGACGTCGCGCTCGGGGAAATCGAGGATGCGATCGATGATGATCGAGAGGTCGTCGGGCAGGTCGCCGCTCGCGCGCGACTCCTCGACGATCGCCTCGAGGTCACGCGCCGTCGCGCTCTCGTCGACGTCCTCGAGCGGCTCGATGCGCACGAGGCGCAGGAGTGCGTTCGCCGCGACGTCGAACACAGTGATGAGCCAGCCGAACGCCAGCAGGTAGATGCGGGTGGGCATTGCGAGCGCGCGGGCCAGCGGCTCCGGGTTCGCGATCGCGAGGTTCTTCGGATACAGCTCACCGAAGATCATCGTCACGACCGTGGCGAGCAGGAGCGCGCCGACCGTACCGATCGCCACGGAGACGCCGGGGTCGATGCCCACGCCACCCAGGAGCGTGCCGATCGAGGCGCCGATGAGGGGCTCGGCCACGTAACCGATCAGCAGACCCGTCACGGTGATCCCCAGTTGCGCGCCGGACAGCATGAACGAGGTGCGCTGCGTGATCGCCAGAACGCGCTTGGCCTGGACGTCGCCCTTCTCCGCGCGCGCAGCCAGTCGCGATCGATCCACCGACATGTACGCGAACTCCTGCGCGACGAAGAAGCCGCACGCCGCGATGATCGCCAGTGTCACGATGACGCCGAGAAGCAGAGTCAGAACCGCCGTCAACACCGAATATCACCCCCTCTCGAAACGAGAGGGCTCGAAGATCGGCCCTCCTGGTCGGGGGAGGTACGGGAATGGCTCACGGGGGATTCGCTCTCGTGGGTCGGTGATTCGGTGACGAAACGATATCGGTGCCCGCTTTGAAATGGCTGTGGTGACCAACGGATGCCGGGCGGGTGAGACAATGATCGTCCCCGCATTGCCTCGCTTCCCGGCGTGGTCCCGCCCTTTGCACTACCGGTACGCTTCGGCGCGCCAGAAAAGGACCAGCCGTGGGACGCCTCATTTATCGCGACCGTGCGACGTTCGACATCGACGACCGTCTGCTCGCGCACCTGCGCATCGTGATCATGAACAAATTGCGCCGCAACGAGGGCTTCATGCTCCAGGTGCCGGTGAACGAGGGGGTGCGTCAGGCGAGCCTCTGGATTCACGCCTCGAATGCCCTCGTGCTGCACTTCTACGGTGGACGGGAACCCGCGATCGACCGCGAACTCATCGACCAGATGATGCACGACGCGAGCGGCGCGGACGGACTCACGTTGACGGGCTCGGGTGTCGCGACGCCTCAGGCGACGCCGGTGCGTTCGGCGCCCGCGCGCACCCGCTGAGCCGGATCCGGCGCACGCGCCGCGCGGGCCGCGTCCAGCACGCGGTCAGCGCGGTGCGGCACGATCGAGGCATGGCGAAGCAGGGGACGACGGCGCGTCGACGCCCGACCCCGCCGCCGTCGAGGCGGCCCGCCGCGCGCCGC
>NZ_RBZY01000129.1 GCF_004022425.1 Microbacterium enclense
GCGATCCTGCGCAACGCCAGCGGTGAGCGGTTCATGGAGCGCTACGCCCCGACGATCAAAGACCTGGCACCTCGCGACATCGTCGCCCGCTGCATGGTGCAGGAGGTCGCCGAGGGCCGCGGCGCCGGTCCCCACCGCGATTACGTGCTGCTGGACTGCACCCACCTGGGCGCTGAGGTCCTCGAGACCAAGCTCCCCGACATCACCGAGTTCGCCCGCACCTACCTGGGCGTCGACCCGGTCGTCGAGCCGGTGCCCGTCATGCCGACCGCGCACTATGCGATGGGCGGCATCCCGACCAACATCAAGGCCGAGGTGCTCGCCGACAACGACACCGTCGTCCCCGGCCTGTACGCCGCGGGCGAGTGCGCGTGCGTCTCGGTGCACGGCTCCAACCGCCTCGGCACCAACTCGCTGCTCGACATCAACGTGTTCGGCAAGCGCGCCGGCCGCAACGCCGTCGAGTACGTCCAAACGGCCGACTTCGTGCCCCTCCCCGAGGACCCGGCGAAGGAGGTCCGCGAGATGATCGAGGGCCTGCGCGCCAATGCCGGTACGGAGCGCATCGCGGTCCTGCGCAAGACGCTGCAGGACGAGATGGACAAGGGAGCCCAGGTCTTCCGCACCCACGACTCCCTCGCCGCGGTGCTCGACATCATCGCCGACCTGCGCGAGCGGTTCAAGAACGTCCACGTCGACGACAAGGGCAAGCGGTACAACACCGACCTGCTCGAGGCCGTCGAGCTCGGGTTCCTGCTCGACCTGGCCGAGGTCGTCGTCTACTCCGCCCAGAACCGCGAGGAGAGCCGCGGCGGTCACATGCGCGACGACTTCCCCACGCGCGACGACGAGAAGTACATGCAGCACACCATGGCCTACCTGACCGGCGACCCGCACTCGTCGCACCCCGCCGACCACATCGAACTCGGGTGGAAGCCGGTGGTGTTCACCAAGAACGACGCCGGCGAGCTGCGCTACCCGCCCCTGGAGAGGAAGTACTGATGGCCGCGACCGCGCTCGACACCACGACCGACGCCCCCGCCGACATCGAGCAGTCCCCGGCGGACACCGGCATCCAGTCGTTCCTGGTCACGTTCAACATCCGCCGGTTCGACCCAGAGGTCGACGACGAGCCGCGCTGGGTGGACTACGACGTGGAGCTCTACTCCACCGACCGCGTGCTCGACGCCCTGCACAAGATCAAATGGGACGTCGATGGCACCCTGTCGTTCCGCCGATCGTGCGCACACGGAATCTGCGGATCGGATGCCATGCGCATCAACGGTCGCAACCGGCTCGCCTGCAAGACGCTGATCAAGGACCTCGACATCTCGAAGCCGATCTACGTCGAGGCGATCAAGGGACTGCCGCTGGAGAAGGACCTGATCGTCGACATGGAGCCGTTCTTCGCCTCCTACCGCGAAGTTCAGCCGTTCCTCATCTCGAGCTCGAAGCCCGAGCCGGGCAAGGAGCGCATCCAGTCCATCGTCGACCGCGAGGTCTTCGACGACACCACCAAGTGCATCCTGTGCGCCGCGTGCACCTCGTCGTGCCCCGTGTTCTGGACCGACGGCCAGTACTTCGGTCCGGCGGCGATCGTCAACGCGCACCGCTTCATCTTCGACTCGCGCGACGACGCGGGCGATGTGCGCCTGGACATTCTGAACGACAAGGAAGGCGTGTGGCGCTGCCGCACCACCTTCAACTGCACCGAGGCGTGCCCCCGCGGCATCGAAGTCACCAAGGCCATCGCCGAGGTCAAGCAGGCGGTCCTCCGCGGACGCTGAGCCCGACTCCTCGAACGGCGGGTGCGCTTCGGCGCCCCGC
>NZ_RBZY01000130.1 GCF_004022425.1 Microbacterium enclense
ACCTCACCGTTATAGAGTCATCGCACGGTAGTTGTTTTGCTGTGGCAGCTACCGACATGTGATTGCAGGACACTCTGGTGCAGGGATAAGGGCCGGTCGGATCTCCTCCGACCGGCCCTTCGTCCGTCTCCGCCCCCCCCCCGGCACGCCGAGGCGCGAGGATGGACCCGTGAAAGACGAGGATCTGACCGACCCCGACGGGCGCCTCGTGCTCGTCCGCCATGGCGAGACCGAGTGGAGCCGCACGGGGCGCCACACCGGACTCACCGACATCCCCCTCACCGAGACGGGCGCCTACAAGGCGGAGCTCGCGGGCACGCTCCTGGCGACCCGCCACTGGGACCTGGTCCTGACGAGCCCGCTGAAGCGCGCGGTCGAAACGGCCGCTCGCGCCGGGTATCCGCAGGCCGAGCTCGAACCCCGCCTCGTGGAGTGGGACTACGGCGCGTACGAAGGTCTCACGACGCCGGAGATCGACTCGCAACTCGGCCGCCCGTGGACGATCTGGCAGGGCGGCGCCCCCGCGGGCGCCACGCCCGGCGAGAGCGTGGAGCAGGTCACGGCGCGCGCCGAGTCGCTCCTCGAAGAGCTGCGCCCCCGCGTGCGCGCCGGCGAACAGGTGCTCGTGTTCTCGCACGCGCACTTCCTGCGCGCGCTCGCGGGCGTCTGGCTCGGCCTCACGGCCGCGGGTGGACGCTACTTCGTGCTCGGCACGTCGGCGGTCAGTGAACTCGGATTCGAGCACGGCTCCGAGGTCATCACGCAGTGGAACCACGTGCGCGGTCGCTGATGTCCGATGACAGCCGTCTTTGCGCGCTGCGCCGGACCCGAACCGCGGAATCTCGCGAGATCCCCGCGCGGCCTTCTGGTCTTTTCTGCCATGAACTCTGTCAGTAGTCGACGCGCGCACGTATCAACCGGCGCAACCGGTCGTCCGTACAGGCTTCGCTTTATTCAGCGTACCGTGTACCGTTGAGCCCATGTCGACTGCAACCGCTACGGCGACCGCCACTCACACAGCCGCGCTCGCACGTCTCGGGCACGCCCTGTCGGACTCGACGCGCACGGGCGTCCTCCTCGCTCTGCGAAAGGCTCCCGCCTACCCCTCAGACCTCGCCGACGCGCTTGGTGTCTCGCGCCAGGTGATGTCGAACCAACTCGCCTGCCTGCGCGGCTGCGGCCTCGTCGAAGCTGTGCCGGACGGTCGCCGCACCTGGTACCGGCTCGCAGATCCACACCTGGCCCCCGCCCTCGACGAGCTCCTGCGAGTCGTTCTTTACGTCGAGCCCGGCTGCTGCGCCGGAGAGAACTGCACGTGCGCATGACCACCACCGCTCCCGCACTGAACGATGACCGCAAGCACACCCTGCAGCGGCGCATCCGGTGGATCGTCACCGCGACCATCGCCTACAACCTCATCGAAGCCGTCGTCGCGATCACGGCCGGCACGGTCGCGTCGTCCGCGGCCCTCATCGGATTCGGGCTCGATTCCACAATCGAAGTGCTCTCCGCGGCCGCAGTCGCGTGGCAGTTCACCCGCCGCGACCCGGAACGCTGGGAGAAGGGCACCCTCCGCGTCATCGCGGTCGCGTTCTTCGCCCTCGCCGTCTACGTCACCACCACATCGATACTCGCCCTCGTCGGCCAGGTCGACGTCGAACACTCAACACTCGGCCTCGTCATCACCGCGCTCAGCGTGGTCATCATGCCGTTCCTCTCACTCGCCGAGCGACGAGCCGGCCGCGAGCTCGGATCGGCCACCGCCGTCGCGGACTCCAAGCAGACCCTCATCTGCACCTACC
>NZ_RBZY01000131.1 GCF_004022425.1 Microbacterium enclense
CACCACATACACCACAAGCCGACGACCACCCTCGGGGAAGGCGGAGCCGGACGCTCGCGTCGCACTCATCGACGGCCCCCCTTGACCAGCTGACGACCGCTTGCGACACCGGCGCGGGCGACCCGGAGCACGGCGCGGGCGCCACGACCGAGCGGATGCATGACGGGGTCGACACGTCGCACGACGTTGGGATGATTCGTCTTCATGTACATCCGGAAGAACGCCACCGCCCCGCCGATGCCCCACCATCCCGCCCTGTGGAGGAACTGGATCTGCTCGACCGGGTAGCCGGGGAGGTTCACCGCGAGTTGATCGATCTTGTATTCGATGGCGAGGTGGGTCAGGCCGGCATGCTCCGGCGTCAGGACCGTGCGGGCATGCAGCCCCTCCTCGCCGGCGGCCGCCGTGACGAGACGTTCGAGCACGCGACGGATGTCGGGCACCCGCTTAAACGACGTGTCGCGGAAATCGTCGTATGTCCACGACTTCGACAGCAACGGCCGCAGACCTTCCGGGCGACCCATCCACATCCCGCCCAGGGGCGCAAGCGGAGTCACCCCGTCCAGCGGGACACGGATCCCGAGGTCTTCGGCCACGTCGTGCCCTCGACCGCGGTACCACGACCAGCCCTCGCCGGTGATCGCATAGCCGGTCTGGATCGGCGGCGGCAGCACGATCCCGAGACCGGGCTCCTTCGAGAAGAGCGCGAGGACATTGGCGATGTATTGCGGACTGCCGACGAGATTGTCGACGAAATAGCGTCGGAAATAGTCGACGACGGTCCGCCCCCGCCGCGTGGGGACGCGGTCGTGCAGTTTGACGAACACGTCGTACCGCCCGCTTTCGAGCTCGGCACGGCAACCGATGAGGAAAGCACTCATATCTCGTCCGTTCGAGGACGGGACCACTCGCACCTCCCGAGCCCCCACCCGGGCTCCCTGGGCGTCCAGTAGTGCGCCGAGTTCCGCGACGATCGACGCGTCCGAGGTCGTGACGATCACATCGACCGGCGTCGGGAACCACGCGAGCCGGGCGATGAGGTCGGCGGCCGACGCAGCGGCGGTGGCGTGGATGATCACGAGCACCCGGAGTGCGGCGGGATCATCGGATGCCACGGCGACGGTGCGGGGCAGGATGTTGAGCATCGCCAGATTGGTGTTGATGACCTTGGCGGGAACCGTGCGCGCGAGGTTGTCCAGGATGAGGGCCACCGGGTATCCGTGTGCCTCGACGTTCTCGATGATGCTGCGGCCGATCACCGCATGGCGGTCGAGGAACGGCGGCCAGTGGAAGAAGGGACGACGCTTCAGTAGCGGGCACCCGTCATCCATCAACAGCGTGGGGTTGAACAGGGCCGGGTGATCCGTCGGGTAGTCGTCGGAGGCGAACGCGACGGCGGGACGGAATCCGTTGCGAACGAAGGTCTCGGTGAAGACGGTCTCGTGCTTGAGCACGGCG
>NZ_RBZY01000132.1 GCF_004022425.1 Microbacterium enclense
CCCGGCCATGGAACGACCCGCGGGCCGACATCCGTCGCAAGCTCGCGGTGCAGCCGGAGCTCTTCCTCGTGGCCGAGGAAGGCGACGCGGTGGTCGGGAGCGTCATGGCCGGATACGACGGTCATCGTGGGTGGCTGTACTACCTGGCTTCGGCGTCGTCGCACCGCGGGCAGGGTATCGGCAGCGCGCTCGTCGCCGAGGCCGAGCGGCTGTTGGCGGCACTCGGATGCCCCAAAGTGCAGCTCATGGTGCGTCCCGACAACACCGAGGCACGCGGGTTCTACGAGGCGCTGGGGTACACACCTTTCGACACCTGGGCGACGGGCCGCCGCTTGATCCTCGATGGTCCGGGCGGACCGGCCTGAGGATGCGGCGCGCGACGGTTCCATCCGTCCCGATCCCTAGACTGGATGCCATGGCGACACTCGCGTTCACCAAGGGCCACGGCGCCGGCAACGACTTCGTGGTCGTGTCCGACCCGGAGGGCGAACTCGATCTCTCGGACGATCAGATCGCCATCCTGTGCGACCGCCACTTCGGTATCGGGGCGGATGGACTGCTGCGGGTCGTCCGGTCGACGGCGATCGCGGAGGGGGCGGATGCCGCTGCCTCAGGGGCCGAGTGGTTCATGGACTATCGCAACGCCGACGGCTCGAAGGCCGAGATGTGCGGCAATGGGACGCGCGTTTTCGCCCGCTACCTGACGGACACGGGACTCGCCGAGATCGACGGGGGGCTGCGCATCGGCACGCGCGCCGGGGTCAAGACGCTGACCCGGAGCGACCGCGGCTTCGAGGTCGACCTGGGCGAGTTCCGCGTCGAGCCCGGTGAGGTGCTCGTGCGGGCGAAAGGGCTTCCCGTTGCGCGCCCCGGCGTGGGCATCGACGTCGGCAACCCCCATGTCGTGGTGGCGTTGTCGTCGGACGCCGAACTGGACGGCCTCGAGCTGGCCTACCAGCCCGTGCTCGACCCGGTGCCGCCTCGGGGGGCCAACGTGGAGTTCGTCGTTCCGGCCGATCCGCTCGTGCGCGACGGTGTGGGGGCGATCAGCATGCGCGTGTTCGAGCGCGGTGTCGGCGAGACGCTGAGCTGCGGCACGGGTGTCGCTGCGGCCGCTCTCGCGGTGCGGCACTGGGCCGGCGCCGCCGCGCCCGATTCCTGGGTCGTCGAGACCCGCGGCGGAACCCTGGGCGTGCGTGTCGCCGAGGGCCGGGTGCTCCTCTCGGGCCCGGCATCCCTCGTGTTCACCGGCGAGGTCGCGCTCGCCTGAGCCCCGCACCCGCGGGTGCAGCCGGACTCGACGTCGCGGGATGTCGACGAAAGGGACGCGCCGCGTCAGACGCCGTCGGTGACGACGTCGATCGGCTCGCTCGGGGGCGAGCCGTGGCGG
>NZ_RBZY01000133.1 GCF_004022425.1 Microbacterium enclense
GCGAGCCGTAGGTGCGGTCGTAGTTGGAGAAGTTGGCGACGTAGATCCCGAAGCCGGCGGTCGCTATAGCGAGGGCAGCGATGGCGATGATGGCGCCGAGGCTGATCCAGCGGAACTTCGGCTGTTTGGCGTTGGGGGTGGCGTAGTACAGCACCGCGACGAGGAACACGATGACGAAGAGCATGACCGGCCATTTCGCGATGTCCCATGCGATTTGCACGCCCTGACCGAGGCCAAGGGCGTTGCCGATAGCGGTAGTGACATCACCCGAGATGACGAGACCGAGCGCGACGAGGACAAGCGCTACCACGGCAATGACGGTGACCAGCAGCTGCATCGGGCGCAGCTTCCAGAAGGGGCGTCCTTCGTCGATTTCGTAGATGCGGTTCATTGCACGGCTGAAAGCGCCCACGTATCCGGATGCTGACCAGAGGGCGAGGGCGATACCGGTGACGAGTGCGATACCGGCGCCTCGAGATGACGCGATCTGCTCGATCGGTTCGCGGAGCGTGTCAGCGGCGTTGGGGGCGACGTCTTGGATGATGCCGATGATGGCGTTGGCGGCGGCGTCGCCTTGGCCAACGACACCCAGTACGGAGAAGATCGCAATCAGCGCCGGAAATAGTGCGAGGACGGCGTAGTACACCAGGCCCGCGGCGGCGTCTGTGCACTGGTCAGCGGAGAATTCCCGCACTGTCTTTCGCAGCACGTACTTCCATGACCGCTTCGTCAGCTCGGTGGGAGAGTCTGGCTTCTCGTCAGCGTCCGGGTGCGGCGCATCCGCGCTGGTCTTATTGCCTGGTTTTTGCTTCAGCATGTCCGTCCCGAGGGTTCAGAGCACACCGCGCGTGTGCGGGCGCATTTCAGTGTCCGACATCAGGTGCCCCCACTGCAGGGGCTTGCCTGCCCACAGGCACCGCGTCCCGTGGGCTCAAGAGTCCTCGAGGTCGGTTCGCGAACGCGCAGCGTCTACGAGCTGATTTGCCTCGCGTCGCGAGTAGCCAGTACGGAGAATCTGGCGGAAATGACGCCGTTGATGCCGGGGTGTAGGGGTCGGCCATAAGCGATAGGGAGGTGTTCCGCCGTGCGGGCGGCCCGAGTTTGGCGGGCTCCCTTTGCCCGAGCATCGGCCTAGCCTCCCTTATTTCCTTGGCGCTTCCATCACGTAGCCGGCGCCGCGAACGGTGCGAATGAGCGGCTCCTGGCCGGCGTTGGTCTTCCTGCGCAGGTGATGGATGTAGAGCTCGACGACGTTGGAGCTTCCGCCGAATTCGTAGTTCCAGACGCGGTCGAGGATCTGCG
>NZ_RBZY01000134.1 GCF_004022425.1 Microbacterium enclense
GGGGGGGGGGGGGCGCCGCTGACCTCGGCGTGCACCGCCAGGGCTCGACGGCGATCGCGCCGCATCGGGACCGGGGCATTCACCCTCTTGGCGTGAGCCGACGCCCCGTCGTAGCGTGGGCGCGTGGACCACCGCGCTCGACTCACCGCCACCATCGGCGGGCTTCTCCTCGGTCTCGCGCTGCTCGTCGGGTGCGGCCTTGCGTCGCAGCCGGTCGTGACACGACTCCCTCCCGCGGCATCCACGTCTTCCAGCCCGCTGACGACGCCGACGGCGACTCCCTCCGCCACACCTCCCGTATCGGTCCCGCCCTCGCCAACGCCCTCGACCCCCGTTGCGACGACGCCGCCGGGTGACGCCTCGGTCACCGCGTGCGGCGACGGCGGAACGGCATCCATCACCGGAGCCGAGCGATCGGTTCGCGTCGAGGGGACCTGCGCTCAGCTGACGGTCTCGGGTTCGGCGCTCACCGTCGACGCGACGGCCGCGACGATCGGAGCACTCGCGATGTCCGGAGACCGCCTCCGCGTCACAGCTGCCGGCGTCGATACGGCGACGATCCAGGGGAACGACACGGCTCTCGCCGTCGCCGGCACCCTCGGGCGCCTCGACCTCAGCGGCGATCGCGCAACCGTGTCGGCCGGCGGCGCGGTCGGTTCCGTGCTCGTCCGCGGCCAGGACAACGCGGTCACCGCCGGTGGGGGAATCGGAGACAGTACCGTCGAGGGGCGCGGCAACCGCGTGGGCTGACCAGCCCGCTCAGCAGCACGGCAGCAGGATCGCGCGCGGCACCCCGCCGAGGAGCCGGAGCGGGTTCACGTACTCGCCGTTCCAGCGCACGCCGAAGTGCACCGTTCCGGGGGCGGTGTGTCCGCCGATGTCGACCGTGCCCACCGGGTCGCCGCGTGCGACGGCGTCTCCCGCGGCCAGCGTCGTCGTGACCGGTTCGAACGTCGTCACCAGCCCGTCGCCGTGATCGATCGTCACGACGGCCCGGCCCGCGACCGACCCCGTGAACGCCACGTGTCCGGGGGCGGGGGAGCGGACGAGGGTGGCTCCGCCGAGGTCGATGCCCCGGTGGCCGGGCGCATACTCGTGCGCCGGTGCCTGGAACGGACGCACGACACGCACCGCATCGACCGGCCACACCCACCCCCGCCCCGCGTACGGGTCGGCGTCGGCGGCGCCCGCGGAGGGCGCAGCGGCGAGCCCGATCATGAGTGCGAGCAGTAAGGGGGCGGCCCCGCGGCCCGCCAGACGCTTCCTCATAGGGCCACGGTGCCGGAGGCGT
>NZ_RBZY01000135.1 GCF_004022425.1 Microbacterium enclense
CGACAGAAGTGGCCCCGGGGCCACTCACGCTTAGGCGACGACGGCGCGGCTGCTGCATCGCAGCCTCTCCTCCCCATGCTGAGTACCCGCCTCTTGATCCCCAGATCGGTCCGAAGACCCCGCGCTCCGCGGGCGGAGCAAGAAGACTCGGCACGGTGACCAACGGATTCCTCGTTCCTCTGCGCCGGCGACGTGACCTCATGGCGCTCGGATTCGACTCTCGGCGTATTCGGCGCGAGGTCGAGTCCGGTCGCTTGACCGTACTGCGGCGCGGGTTGTTCGCCCGGACGTCAGAGCTCGAGCCGCTGACCGTCGAAGACAGAACAGTTCTCCGTGCGCGGGCGTACAGCGCCATCGCTGCCATCCGGCCCATTTTCGCGGGACGCACCGCAGCCGCCATGCATGGGCTCCCTCTCCTGTCGGACGATGGCAAGACCCACGTCATCTCTCCGAACGGCCGACCGGGCTCGGGATACGAGATCGCTCGGCACCGCGGCCAGCTCGGCGACGGGGATGTGACAGAGGTGCAAGGCGTCCTTTGCACCTCCCTCCCCCGAACGATCGCAGACATCGCACGGATGGAGTCGGAAGAACTGGCCGTGTCCGTAGCGGATGCCGGGCTTCGCCAAGCCGCGTACCGCTCGCCGGGCGCGTACGACCTCGCTGCCGCAGAGGCGCTGAAGGAAGCGGCGCGCGCGACGCTCCTTCCCCACGGCGCGGGCCGGGCGCAGGCTCGGCGCGTTCTGGATTTCGCCGATGGGCGCGCCCAGCTTCCCGGAGAGAGCATCAGTCGGATCAGGTTGATCGAACTCGGCTTCGCCGTTCCCTCGCTGCAGGTGCCCGTCAGGGGTCCGCGTGGGCGGGTGTACTGGGTGGACTTCGGTCTGGATGACGTAGGAGCTTGGGGCGAGTTCGATGGCAAGGCGAAGTACCGCGAACTCGCCTCCGCCGAGAAGAAGAGCGCAGCTGACATCGTGGCTGAGGAGAAGGCGCGCGAGGACTGGATCCGCGGCGTGACCAAACGGCCCGTTGTGCGATGGGGATGGGCCGACATCGCAGACGCTGCCACGCTCGGGCGGCGGCTCGCCGCCTTCGGCATTCGCCCCAACCATTCCCGGCCCGGGGCTCCTCGAGCGGATGCTGCTTCCCCCTAGATGGTCCATCTGACGCTCGCAGCCAGTCGGGAGTCGCCGCTCGGCGCAACCATCACCGCCCGCAAGTGGCCCCGGGGCGACAGAAGTGGCCCCGGG
>NZ_RBZY01000136.1 GCF_004022425.1 Microbacterium enclense
GCGCTGACGGCCGGCACGATCGTCGCCTTCACGACGGTGCAGGCGCGGTTGCTCATGCCTCTCATGGGGCTCATGCGCGTCGCGCTCGACGTGCAGACGTCGTCGGCCTTGTTCGCCCGCATCTTCGAGTACCTCGACCTCACCCCCGCGATCGCCGACGCCCCGGACGCGATCCCGGTGTCGGCCGCCCCCGGGCCCGTCGGCCGCATCGAGTTCCGCGACGTCGTGTTCCGCTACCCCGATGCACCCGAGCAGGCCCGACCGACCCTCGACGGGGTGTCGTTCGTCGTGGAGCCGGGTCAACACGTCGCGTTCGTCGGTCCGTCCGGCGCGGGCAAGACGACGATCCTCTACCTGACGCCGCGCATGTACGAGGCGAGCGGGGGAGCGGTGCTGTTCTCCGGGGCGGACGTCCGGGGCCTCGAGCGCGCGTCGATCATCGACGACATCGGCATCGTCTCGCAGGAGACGTATCTCTTCCACGCCTCGGTCCGCGAGAACCTGCGCTACGCGAAGCCGGACGCGACGGATGCCGAGATCGAGGCGGCGTGCCGGGCGGCGAACATCCATCACGTCATCGCCGGGTTCGAAGACGGGTACGACACGATCGTCGGGGAACGCGGTTATCGACTGTCCGGCGGCGAGAAGCAGCGCATCGCGATCGCGCGCGTCCTGTTGAAAGACCCCCCGGTGCTGCTGCTCGATGAGGCGACGAGCGCGCTGGACACGGTGTCGGAGCGCATCGTGCAGGAGGCGCTCGAGACCGCGGCCCACGGCCGCACCATGCTGTCGATCGCGCACCGGCTGTCGACCGTCATCGGTGCCGACCGTATCCACGTCGTCGACGCCGGCCGCATCGTCGAGTCGGGCACGCACACCGAACTCCTGGCCGCGGGCGGACTCTATGCGGGTCTTGCGGCCGAGCAGTTGGCCGCGTCCTTCGTCCTCAGCGAGGAAGAACGCGACCGCGCCGACCTCGGGCGTCCGGCTCTCGCGTCTCGCCGAGGCGACCAGCCTCCGGCGTAGCACGGGCGTCCGCGGGTCGCGTCGGCTCGCGTCGGGGTGTGCCGGCGTCGGGGTGTGCC
>NZ_RBZY01000137.1 GCF_004022425.1 Microbacterium enclense
GCTGCTGACCCACGAGAACGAAGGGGCGTTCCGGCATCCGCCCCTCGACGACATCCCGTTCGGCCGCCGTGATCTCCTGGGGCGAACCCGCCAGGTGCACGGTACCCGCGCGTCCGGTCTCCTCCGCCCGCCACGGCACGCCGCCGGCGACGGCGAACTCCACCTTGAAGGCCGCCGGTCCGGGGCGGAACCGACGGAACGCCGCCGCGGTGCGGCGCGGCAGGCTTCCGCCGAGGATCTCGGCCACCGCGTGCGGATGCACGTCCAGCATGGCCACGTCGTGGGGGGGCAGATCGCGCCGCGAACGCACACGGCGACCGGTCTCGAACGTCACGCCGCGCGCCGTCAGGCGGTCGATCACCGCCGAGGTGAGCGAACCCGTACCCCCGGCGACCACCGGCCATCCCACGGCGTGCCCGGCGGTGATGATGCCCGCGCCGATCCCCCCCACCAGGGGCAGGTCGAGGCGCTGGAACGCATGGGCGGCGACGCCCAGGAAGAGGGCCCGGGTGCGCTCCTGAGCGAAGGCGCGAGCGGTCCACACCGGCGGAAGTGCCGCCACGGCGCCGAATCGGGCGAGGAGCAGGGGATGACGCGGGATGCCGACGAGCGGACGCAGGATGTCTTCCGACAACGCCGCGAAAGACCGTGACGACGGCCCGAACATGGCACGCCATCTCCACCCGTCGTCGCCGAGGCCGACAGCGGTGTCGTCGACGGAACGACGCAGCAACACGACATCCCCGTCGTCGAGCGGGTGGGCACAGTCGATCTCCGGAAGTCTCCACGGCGATTCCGGCAGGTCGAGGTCGGCAAAGTAGGGCGAACCCGCGGCCATGGGGTGCACCGCGGCGCAGTGGTCCTGGATGAGACCCGCGAGGAGGGGCTCGCTGTTGCGCGCCCCTCCCCCCAGTTCCTCGGCGGCCTCGACGACATGGACGTCGAGGCCGGCGGCCGCC
>NZ_RBZY01000138.1 GCF_004022425.1 Microbacterium enclense
GGTAGGTGCAGATGAGGGTCTGCTTGGAGTCGGCCACAGCGGTTGCCGATCCCAGCTCGCGGCCCGCGCGTCGTTCCGCCAGCGAGAGGAATGGCATGATGACGACGCTGAGCGCGGTGAGCACGATTCCGACAGTGGAGTGCTGCACGTCGACTTGGCCCACGAGCGCGAGCACCGACGTTGCGGTGACGTAGGCGGCAAGGGCGAAGAACGCCACGGCGATAACGCGCAGCGTGCCCTTCTCCCACCGCTCGGGGTCGCGGCGGGTGAACTGCCAGGCCACGGCTGCCGCCGAGAGGACTTCGATCGTGGAGTCCAGGCCGAACCCGATCAGCGCAGCCGATGAGGCGACGGTGCCGGCGGTGATGGCGACGACGGCCTCAATGAGGTTGTAGGCGATCGTCGCGGTGACGATCCACTTGATGCGGCGTTGGAGAGTGTGCCGGCGGTCGTCTGTGGGGCGAGGGGTGGTGGTGGTCATGCGCAGGTGCAGCTTTCTCCGGCGCAGCAGCCCGGTTCGACATAGAGGACGACGCGTAGCAGCTCGTCCAGGGCGGGTGAGAGGTGAGAGTCAGCAAGCCGATACCAGGTGCGCCGCCCATCCGGCACAGCCTCCACGAGCCCGCACCCTCGAAGGCACGCGAGCTGGTTCGACATGACCTGTCGGGAGACGCCGAGAGCGTCCGCTAGGTCGGAGGGGTAGGCGGGTGCTTCCCGCAGTGCCAGCAGCACGCCCGCGCGCGTGGAGTCGGAGAGCGCGTGGCCGAGGCGCGCGAGCGCGGCGGTATGCGTCACGGTGGCAGTCGCAGTGGCTGTGGACACGTGTCGACAGTACAGGACTTGCTGAATAATCATCCCCGGTTGGGCGGCCCACTCCGGTGGACGCGCGCAGGGGGATGAATAGGAGTGT
>NZ_RBZY01000014.1 GCF_004022425.1 Microbacterium enclense
GAGCCGGCGACCAGCTGCCGCCGCTCGCGCTCGCGGCCGGAGGACTCCTCACGGGAACGCTCGTCATGGCGGTCCTCGTCGGCACCGGTGTCCTGCCGTTCGCCGCCCCCGCGATCACGGTGCCGATGTTCGGGGCGGAGGTTCCCGGCATCCTGCCCCTGCTGTGGGTCGGTGGAGTCGCAACCACACTCGGGTACGCGCTGGGCGTGATCGCGGTGCCGCTCATCGGCTCGCGGGTGGCGTCGTTCGTCGGCCTGAGCGAAGTGCTGTTCGCGCTCGGCTTCGCATGGCTCCTCCTGGGCGAGACTCCCGCACCCGTGCAGTTCCTCGGGGGAGCGGTGCTCCTTGCCGGCGTCGTGCTCGTGCGGATGGATGCCACCGACCCGGTCGAACGGCGGACTGAGACCGCGACGATCCCGGTGGTGCCGGCGCCGTAGGCTCCGACCCGTCAGAGCCGTTCGCGCGCGAGGTCCATGAGCGGGCCGACGCGGTAGCCGATCACCTCGCCCATGACGAGCGAGGTCTCGGTGCGTTCGACGCCCTCGATCGCGAGGATGCGCCCGTCGGTGTCGAACAGGTGCTGCGTGTCACGACACGCCACGCGCACGAGGAGATCGACCTGACCGCTCAGGCCGTGCGCCTGCAGCACCTCGGGCACCTGCGCGAGCGCCTCCCTGATCGCGGGGAGCTCCGCCTGGCGGACGGTGACCTGCAGGAACGCTTCGATGGGGAAACCGAGGGCCTGGGCGGAGAGCGTGCGCTCGTACGACAGGAACGCCCCGCTCTTCTCGAGGCGGCTCATGCGCGCCTGCACGGTGTTGCGCGAGAGCCCCAGCTTCTCGGCGAGCGCGACGACGGTGGCGCGGGGATCGTGGGACAGGGCGCGGAGGAGGTCGAGGTCGACCGCGTCGAGCTTGGTCATGGTGCGAAACATTAGCAGGATGCCGCTCCTGCGCGTCGAGCACTTTGCTGACCTTGGGCCGCGGGTGTTGAGCGCCCTGCGTCACCGTGCATCGGCTGTCGCGGAGCCGGCACGAGTACCCCGGGTGCAGCTCGCGGTGATCTGGCGAGCCCCGCGCCTCACCGGGAGTACCGTGGCGGCATGATCGAGCAGCGCGGCCTGTATCTGGAGGAGTTCGTCGTCGGGGAACGGTACGGTCACCGCCCCGGACGCACCGTCACCGACGCCGACAACGTCCTGTTCACAACACTCACGATGAACGCGCAGGCTCTCCACCTGGATGCCGCGTACGCGGCCACCCAGCCCTTCAGCCGCCCCCTCGTGAACTCGATGTGGACGCTGTCCACGCTCGTCGGACTCTCTGTGGCGCAATTGACGCAGGGCACGCTCGTCGCGCAGCTCGGAATCACGGACGTGAGCTTCCCGGCCCCGCTGTTCGTCGGCGACACGCTCACCGCCGAGACCGAGGTCGTCTCGGTGCGGCCCTCGGCCTCGCGGCCCGGTCAGGGTGTCGTCGTGCTCGCCCACACGGGGCGATCGCAGAACGACGAGGTGGTGGCCACCGCGACCCGCACGGTGCTCGTGTGGTCGGCGGACGCGGGGGCGTGAGTGTTCGGTGCGCGTGGCCCGCTCAGGTCGCGACGCCGGCGTAGGCCAGCATCTCCCAGTCCTCGCCATGGAGTCGGAAGACCGTCGCCGAGCAATTCGGCAGACGCTCGCCGACGCGGGGGAACTCGCCGTCGGTGGCGTGCATGATGACCTCGCGGATGAGGGCGCCGTGCGCCACCGCGATGATGTCGACGCCCTCGGGCGTCTCGGCCACGACCTCGGCGAGCGCGGCCAGCGCACGCTCCCGCACGACCGGCCAGGCCTCCGCACCGGGCACCTCGGCCGCGTGCCAGGGCCCGTACGCGGCCGCGAAACCCGCGGCATCCATCCCCTCCGCTTCCCCGTAGGAGCGTTCGCGCAGACCCGGAAGGCGACGGGTGACCACGGTGCCGAGGGCGTCGGCGATCGTGTCGGCGGTCTCGGCGGCGCGTGACAGATCGCTCGAGACGACCACCACGTCGCGCCCCGTGAGATCGGCGGCGAGGGTTGCGGCGACCTCGCGCGCCTGCGCGCGGCCGGTGTCGTTGAGGGGGATGTCGGTCGAGCCCTGGACGCGTCCGCCGGCGTTCCAGTCGGTCTCGCCGTGGCGTACGAGGGTGAGGATCGTCACCGTTCGAGCCTACCCGCGGGTGCTCGGGGCGGTCGCCGCCGGGACTACAGCAGCCCGGGCAGGCGTTCGGCGAAAGCGCTCAGCACATCGGTCACGCCGCCGTCGATCTTCACCGCGGCGCGCTGGTCGGCGCGGGTCGCACCGCGGTTGATGATGACGACGGGCAGGCGACGCCGGCGCGCACGCTCGACCAGGCGGATGCCGCTGTTGACCACGAGCGACGAGCCGGCCACGACGAGCGCCTGGCTGGCGTGCACCAGCTGCTCGGCCTCGCGGAACTTCTCGACGGGGATGTACTCGCCGAAGAACACGACGTCGGGCTTCAGCGTGCCGCCGCACACCGAGCAGGTCGGCACGACGAAGCCCTCGGCCGATGCCGGGGTCACGTCACCGTCGGGACCCAGTTCGACGTTCTCGGGCAGCGAGATCCACGGGTTGTCGGCCTCGACACGGGCCGCGAGGTCACGGCGATCGAACACCTGACCGCAGTGGAGGCAGCCCACCCGCCGCATCGTGCCGTGCAGCTCGACGACGCGGTGGCTGCCGGCCCGCACGTGCAGACCGTCGACGTTCTGCGTGATCACGCCGTTGGAGACGCCGGCGTTCTCGAGCGCGGCGAGAGCGCGGTGGCCGTCGTTGGGCTCGGCGGCGGCGAAGACCTTCCACCCGAGGTGGCTGCCGACCCAGTACCGCCGGCGCGCTTCCGCGCTCGCGAGGAACTGCTGTGCCGTCATCGGCGTCCGCGTCGGCGCCCCCTTACCGCGGTAGTCGGGGATGCCCGAGTCGGTCGACACCCCCGCCCCCGTGAGGACGGCGAGGCGGCGCCCGGCGAGCACTTCGACGGCTCGATCGATGGATGCCATGGTCTCGGCATCCTTCGTCGTATCCGTCATGCCCACCTCCGTCGGAACGAGTCTAGGACGGTGCGCGGACACCGTCGTCCGAGGGTCCTGGCAGAGTGGGACGATGCCCGTCCTCCCGATCGATTCCGCCGACGATCCGCGCCTGGCCGATTACCGCGACCTCACCGACGTATCGCTGCGGCGGGTCTCGGAGCCCGCGGGCGGGCTGTACATCGCGGAATCCTCGAAAGTGCTGGAGCGGGCGCTTCGGGCCGGGCATCACCCGCGATCCGTGCTCGTGCAGGAGAAGTTCCTCGACGACGCGCTCGCGCTCGTGGGGCCGGAGGCCGAGGTGTACGTCGTCCCGGCGGAGGTCGCCGAGCGCGTCACCGGGTACACCGTGCATCGGGGGCTGCTGGCATCCATGCATCGGCCCGTTCTGGACTCCGTCGCCGACGTGGTCGCGGGTGCGCGTCTCGTCGTCGTGCTCGAGGACATCGTCGACCACACGAACATCGGGGCCGCGTTCCGCTCGGCGGCGGCTCTGGGGGCGGATGCCGTGCTCGTCACCCCGCGCTGCGCCGACCCGCTGTACCGGCGCAGCGTCCGGGTGAGCATGGGCACGGTGTTCCAGGTGCCGTGGACGCGGCTGCCGGAATGGTCCGAGGCGAAGCCTCTGCTGCAGGACGCCGGGCTGCACCTCGCCGCGCTCGCGCTCGCCGAGGACGCCGTGGCGCTCGACGCCTTCGCCGCGGCCGGGCATGAGCGAGTCGCTCTGCTCCTCGGTGCCGAGGGCGACGGGCTGAGCCGCGGGGCGCTCGCGGCGGCCGACACGGTCGTGACGATCCCGATGGCCGGGGGAGTGGACTCGCTCAACGTCGCCGCGGCGAGCGCCGTCGCCTTGTGGGAGCTGGGCCGGGCGCTGCGCTGACCTCACACCTGCGTGTGGCGGGTGGCCGCGGGATCCTGACCGGGAGCCAGCGTGACCACCGGCAGCGGCTCGGGGCGTTTCGCGATGACGTGGTCGCCGGACGACTGGTGACGCAGGCGCCGCAGCACCCACGGCACGAGGTACTCGCGAGCCCAGACCAGGTCCTTCTCGCGCGCGGCGCGCCAGGTCGTCCGTGCCAGGGTCTCGGGCTGCATCGGTTGCAGGTCGTTCGGGACGTTCAGCGCCCGCAGCACCATACGGGCGACCTCGTGGTGCCCGAGGGTGTTGTAGTGCAGGCGGTCGTCGTCGAAGAAGCGCATGTCCTGCACCTCTTTGAGCCCCCACTGGTTCGCGACGATGCAGTCGTAGCGGTCGGCGATCGAGCGGATGTTCTCGTTGTAGATCGCGACCTTCCCGCGGATGCCGCGGAACACCGGCGTGAACTCGGTGTCGATGCCGGTGAAGACGACGAGCGTCGCACCGCCGCTGCGCAGCCGCACGACGGCGTCCTCGAACTGCTGCGACACGGCGTCGGGGTCGGAGCCGGGACGGATCACGTCGTTACCACCGGCCGAGAACGTGATGAGGTCGGGCTTCAGCGCGAGAGCCGGCTCGATCTGGTCGGCGACGATCTGGCCGATCAGGCGTCCGCGGATGGCGAGGTTGGCGTAGGCGAAGTCGTCGACCTGGGATGCCAGGACCTCGGCGACGCGATCGGCCCAGCCGCGGTGTCCACCGTCGGGCAGCGGGTCGCCGATCCCCTCGGTGAACGAGTCGCCGAGGGCGACGAAACGGCGCCAGGGGTGCGGGCCGGGGTTGTCGGACGGAGACGGGGTGGCGGGCGAGTGCGGATCGAGTGTCATCGAAACCTCCGCTTCCAGGCTATCCCCGGACCCGGACACGGCAAGGGACTGGGCCGCGCCCTCGCCGTCACGCATGAACGCGATCCACGCGCGACGGAACCCTCCCCAGGCGGCCACCGCACCCCCGCGGGTTCGCCTATCGTTGATGTTCGCGCTCGCGAGGGATGGAGGTTCGATGCTGGAAGAAGAAGCCCGCACTTCGGCCCTCCCCGATACCTCCAACGGCGCCGCGCCCGAGCTCTCCTTCGGCGAGGCGCGCGAGAACCCCGAAGAGCATCACTTCGGAAGCTTCGCCGCCGAGCACCTCTCACCCGCGTTCCCGCAGCGCGCCCCCTGGGGAACCGCGCAGCGTCTGCGCGCCTGGCAGGCCGAGGCGCTCGACCAGTACTTCGGCTCCGACGGGCCGGACGGCATCGGCAAGGGCCCGCGCGACTTCCTCGCCGCTGCCACCCCGGGCGCCGGTAAGACGACGTTCGCGCTCCGCCTGGCATCCGAGCTCATGCGCCGCCGCGTCGTGGAGCGCATCGTCGTCGTGGCCCCCACCGAGCACCTGAAGACCCAGTGGGCCGAGGCCGGCGCGCGGGTCGGCATCCGCCTCGATCCGTATTTCTCCAACCGGCACGCCACGCCCTCGCGGCAGTACCACGGCGTCGCGGTCACGTACGCCCAGGTCGCCGTGAAGGCCGAGTTGCACCAGCGCCTGACGATGGATGCCAGGACCCTTGTGATCCTCGACGAGGTGCACCACGGCGGCGACGCGCTCAGCTGGGGCGACGCGCTGCGCGAGGCGTACGGGCGCGCCACCCGCCGCCTGCTGCTGTCGGGGACACCGTTCCGCAGCGACACCGCGCCCATCCCGTTCGTGGAGTACCACCCGAACGACAAAGGCATCCGCCTCTCGCGCACCGACTACGCCTACGGGTACCGGCGGGCGCTCGACGACGGGGTCGTCCGCCCCGTCTTCTTCCTCGTCTACGCCGGCCAGATGCGCTGGCGCACCAAGGCGGGCGAGGAGATGGAGGCCCAGCTCGGGCAGGACAACACCAAGGACATCACGTCGCAGGCGTGGCGCACCGCGCTCGACCCGAACGGCGACTGGATCCCCGCCGTCCTCCGCTCCGCCGATCGACGCCTCACCGAGGTGCGCGAGACGGTTCCGGATGCCGGTGGCCTCATCATCGCGACCGACCAGACCGCCGCGCGCGCGTACGCCACGATCCTCGAAGACATCAGCGGCGAGAAGGTCACGGTCGTCCTCTCGGACGAGGCCGAGGCGTCCGTCCGCATCGAGACGTTCTCGAAGGGCACGAGCCGCTGGATGGTCGCCGTCCGCATGGTGTCCGAGGGCGTCGACGTCCCGCGCCTCGCCGTGGGCGTCTACGCCACGAGCGCCTCGACGCCGCTGTTCTTCGCCCAGGCCATCGGCCGCTTCGTCCGCGCCCGCCGGCGCGGCGAGACGGCGAGCGTCTTCCTCCCCAACGTCCCGCAGCTCCTCGCGCTCGCCGGGGAGATGGAGGCGCAGCGCGACCACGCCCTCGACCGCGACAGCGACGCGGACGACCAGTGGAACGCCGAAGAAGACCTGATGGATGCCGCCGAGCGCGAGGACAAAGCATCCGACGCCCTCGAGCAGGAGTTCGAGTACCAGGCCCTCGGCTCCCTCGCGCACTTCGACCGTGTCCTGTTCGACGGGCAGGAGTTCGGCCAGCTCGCCGTGCCCGGAACGGTCGAGGAGGAGGAGTTCCTCGGCATCCCGGGGCTGCTCGAACCCGAGCAGGTGCACGAAGTGCTCATGACGCGGGCCTCGCGCCAGTCGCGCCACCGCTCCTTGCGCGAAGCGCGGGAGAAAGCGAGCGGCCAGGAGCCGCCGAGCGTCGACGACGGCGGGCTGCCGCAGCCGCTGCACCGCACCCTGAAGGAGCAGCGGCAGCTGCTCAACAGCCTCGTCGGCCTCTACGCCCGTCAGACCGGCGAGGCGCACGGCCTCGTGCACGCCGAGCTCCGGCGCATCTGCGGCGGCCCCGCCGTCTCGCACGCCACCGTCGCGCAGCTCCAGGCCCGCATCGAGGTGCTGCGCAAGCGCGTGCGCTCCTGACGCCGCCGGGCCGGTTTCGCGACCCCGAAATGCTGGCATCCGCCCCTCGGCATCCGCGTGATTCCGGGCTTCGGAGGCCCGAAATGCTGTCAGTACCGCGTAACGCGCCCGGGGGACCGTCGGCGCCTCATTACGGTGGTGGGCGACGTGAGGAGAACCGTGACGATCGCCGCCACACCCACCGCCCGCGACCGACGCCGTTGGGCGCGCTACCTCGTCGACGAGCGCGCCGAGGCCCGCGTCTACCGCGACCTCGCGAGCCGCCGCACCGGGGAAGAGCGCGACATCCTCCTCGCGCTCGCCGAGGCCGAGGGACGCCATGAGCAGCACTGGATCGACCTGCTCGGCGACACCCCCCACCGCCTGCCCCGCCCGGGCCTGGCCACCACGCTGCTCGCCTGGATGGCCCGCCGCTTCGGCTCGATCTTCGTCCTCGCCCTCGCCCAGAACGCCGAGGCGCGCTCGCCGTACGCCGACGAGCCCTACGCGACCGCGCAGATGGCCGCCGACGAGCAGGTGCACCACGAGGTCGTCCGGGGCCTCGCCGCGCGCGGACGCCGTCGCCTGTCCGGAACGTTCCGGGCCGCCGTGTTCGGCGCGAACGACGGACTCGTGTCGAACCTCGCCCTCGTGATGGGCGTCGGCGCCACGGGCGTCGCACCGAGCTTCGTGCTGTTCAGCGGCATCGCCGGCCTTCTGGCCGGTGCGCTGTCGATGGGCGCGGGCGAGTTCGTCTCCGTGCGATCTCAGCGCGAACTGCTCGAAGCCACGGAGGAGAGCGACTACGCCCACTCCGCCCTCCCGCACCTCGACCTGGATGCCAACGAGCTCGCCCTCGTCTATCGCACCCGGGGGATGGATGCCGACGCCGCCCTGGCCACGGCGCGCGACGTCGTCACCGCGGCCCAGGCCGGTACCGCCCCCGCGGCGGCTGCGCCGGGGGAGTCCGCGCACGACGTCGTCGGCAGCGCGTGGGGCGCCGCGCTGTCGAGCTTCCTGTTCTTCGCCTCCGGCGCGATCATCCCCGTCCTGCCGTGGATCTTCGGCATGAGCGGATTCGGAGCCGTCGCCGTGGCGCTCGGCCTGGTCGGTATCGCCCTGCTCGGCACGGGCGCGATGGTGGGGCTGCTGTCGGGCGCCTCGCCGCTCAAGCGCGGGCTGCGCCAGCTCGCGATCGGTTTCGGCGCCGCCGCCGTGACATACGTCCTGGGCCTGCTGTTCGGGGTGTCCGCGGCCTGACGCCCCGGCATCCCTCGTCTATCGCGGGATGCGCACGGGCCGCGCGCTCGCGGCGCCTGGGCTCAGCCGCGGCTCGCGGTGACGCGCGCCGCCTCCCGCACCGCCGACACGTTCTTGCGTCCCGCGCGCGAGCCGGCGAGCTTCGCGGCGATGTGCTGCGCGACCGTGACCGGCTCGTAGAGCGCGGGCGTCTCGTCGGAGGCGAAGTGGGGGAGGACACCGATCACCGCGTCGGCGTTGCCGTCGTGGAAGAACGCCGCCGACCGGCGCCGTTCGATGGTCCCGTCGATCACGGGCGGCTTGACGCGGTGCAGCGTCGAGAGCCACTTGTCGTTCGTGAGTCGCGCGGCCACGTCGCCGATGTTCACCAGCAACGCGCCCTCGGCGGGCATCACGTCGTTCCACGATCCGTCCAGGCCCAGCACCTGCAGCCCCGCGACGCGGTCGGCCCACAGCACCGTCACCAGCCCGAAGTCGGTGTGCTCGCCCATGCCGGTCAGCTCCGCGCCGAGCTCGATCGACCCGGGCGGCAGCGCGTAGTTGTTCATCCGCAGCACGTCGATCGAGTGATCGGTGAGGGCGTCGAAGTAGTCGTCCGGCACCCGCAGCGCCGCGGCGAAGATGCGCGTGAGCGTCTGCGCGACGCGTCGGGCTTCCTCGAAGTACGTCTCCACGGCGGCACGGAAACCCGGGACGGCGTCGGGCCAGGTGTTCTCGGCGTAGTCGGCGACGGATGCCGCTGTGCCGGGGTACTCGCGCCAGGACGTCCCCACGTTGAACGCCTCGAAGAAGTCGTTCATCCGTGTGATCGGATCGATGCCGAGGCTGTAGCTCAGCGACTCGCTCTTCGGGGGCGTGTACCCGCGGTTCTCCGCCGCGGGCCGCACGTACTGCTTCTTGGCATCCAGGCTCAGCCCGAAGAACGCGTCGAGCGCCTCCTCGAGGTCGGCGGTCACCCGGTCGGGCACCCCGTGTCCGACGATCTGCATGAAGCCCACCGTGCGGCAGGCATGATCGACCGCCGCGACCACGGCCGCGCGGGCCGCTTCGGGTCCGCGACCGACCCAGGCGGAGATGTCGATGGTGGGAACGTGGAACCGGTACATGTGGCATCCATCCTTCCGGGATGCCTCGACGCTAGGCGCGCGATGTCACGTGGGCGTTTCGTCGGTGTCACGGGTTCACAGCCCTCCCACTCCCGCAGAAACGAGAAAGACCCCCGGGATGAACCCGTGGGTCTTTCTCATCTGTGCGCGAGGGGGGACTTGAACCCCCACGCCCTATACGGGCACTAGCACCTCAAGCTAGCGCGTCTACCTATTCCGCCACCCGCGCATTGGGTGTCTGCCGCTTTCGCAACGAAGAACGACATTACCACGACCGGAGCGCACCCCACGAACCAGTGCCGCACCCGGGCGCGTCCCGGGCGTGAGGTGGACGGGGAAGGGGGCGCGGCCCCGGTACCGTAGTGCGCATGTCCGAGCACGACGCCGACCCGCCCGAGGTCGCCCGCGTGGCGGCCGATCTCATCCGCTTCGACACCACGAACTTCGGCGGCGGCCGGTCGCGCGGCGAGCGCGAAGCCGCCGAGTACGCCGGTGCCTACCTCGAGGGACTCGGTCTCGACGTCGACTACTACGAGCCGGTCGCGCGACGCACGAACCTCTCGACGCGTATCCCGGGTCGCAACGGCGACAAGCCCGCGCTGATCCTCCACGGCCACCTCGACGTGGTTCCTGCCGTGGCCGAGGACTGGAGCGTCGACCCGTTCGCCGGCGAGATCCGCGACGGCATCCTGTGGGGCCGCGGCGCGGTCGACATGAAGGACATGGATGCCATGATCCTCACGGCCGTGGCCGACGTGCTGCGGGCGGGGGAGCAGCCCGAGCGCGACATCATCGTGACGTTCTTCGCCGACGAGGAGAACGGCGGGGTCGAAGGATCCGCCCTCGTCGTCCGCGACCGCCCCGAGTGGTTCGCGGGCGCGACGGAGGCGATCAGCGAGGTCGGCGGCTACTCGATCTCGGTCGACGACCGCCGCGCGTACCTCCTGCAGGTGGGCGAGAAGGCGCTGCTGTGGATCAAGCTCGTGGCCCGTGGCCGCGCCGGGCACGGCAGCGCGCTGCACCCCGACAACGCGGTGACCGCTGTCGCTGAAGCGGTCGCCGCGCTCGGGCGCACGCAGTGGCCCATCCGTCTGACCGACACCACGACCCAGCTCCTCGCGGGACTCGCCGCGCTGACGGGCGACGACGCCGGCGACCCCGACCTCCTCGCGCAGCGCGCGGGCGCGGCATCCGGATTCCTGCGCTCGACGCTGCGGACCACGACGAACCCCACGGGCCTCACCGCCGGGTACAAGCACAACGTGATCCCCGACCGTGCCGAGGCGCTCATCGACGTGCGGGTGCTCCCCGGAACCGAGGAAGCTGCGCTCGCCGACATCCGACGCATCGTCGGACCGGGCGTCGAGGTCGAGATCGTGCACCAGGACATCGGCCTCGAGGTGCCGTTCTCGGGCGACCTCGTGGATGCCATGGTCGGTCAGCTCGATCGGCACGATCCGGGCGTCCCGGTCATCCCGTACCTCATGGGCGGCGGCACCGACAACAAGGCCCTGGCCTCCCTCGGAATCTCCGGTTACGGGTTCGCGCCGTTGCGACTCCCGTCCGATCTCGACTTCACCGGGATGTTCCACGGTGTGGATGAGCGCGTCCCCGTCGACGCGCTCGAGTTCGGTCGTCGAGTTCTCGCCGACCTCATCCGGACGTACTGAAGGAATCCATGCAGAACATCTTCGAGGTCATCATCCTCGGGCTCGTCCAGGGCCTGACCGAGTTCCTCCCAATCTCCTCCAGCGCGCACCTGCGCATCGTGGGGGAGTTCCTGCCGTCGCAGACCGACCCGGGGGCGACCTTCACCGCCATCACCCAGATCGGTACCGAGCTAGCCGTGCTGATCTACTTCCGCAAGAAGATCGGCCGCGTCATCTCGCGCTGGTTCCAGTCCCTCACCGGCAAGGTGCCCCGCAACGACCCGGACGCCCGCATGGGCTGGTTGATCATCATCGGCACGGTCCCGATCGCGGTCCTGGGGTTCCTCCTCCAGAGCCTGATCCGCGACAACTTCCGGAGCCTGTGGATCACCGCGATCGTGCTCATCGTGTTCGGCATCCTGCTCGGTCTCGCCGACCACTACGGCAAGCGCCGCCGCGAGCTCGACGACCTCACCTACCCGCACGGTCTCGCGTACGGTTTCGCCCAGGCGCTCGCCCTCGTGCCGGGCGTGTCCCGCTCGGGAGCGACCACGACGCTGGGTCGCGCGCTCGGATACAACCGCACGGCGGTGGCCGAGTACGCCTTCCTGCTCGCCGTCCCGGCCGTGTTCGCGAGCGGGTTCTACGAGCTGTACAAGAGCTTCGACGAGGGCACGGGCCCGTACACCCTCACCGAGACGGGCCTGGCGACGCTGATCGCCTTCGTCGCCGGCTATCTCGTCATCGCCTTCCTCATGCAGTACCTGAAGCGCGGCAGCTTCCTGCCGTTCGTGATCTACCGTGTCGTGCTCGGTATCGTGGTGATCGTGCTGCTCGTGACGGGCGTCGTCCCGGCGGAGTCGGCGATCGTGGCCGGATAGGTCCCGCGACGTCAACGGCGCCGCCCTCCGGGGCGGCGCCGTTTCCGTTCAGCGGCGGGGTGGTTCGTCCCGACCGGGTTTCGTCGGACCGTCTCCGCCGCGGCGGAGATAGCGCTCGAACTCCTGGGCGATGGCATCCCCGGATGCCTCGGGCGAGTCCCACGTGTCGCGGGTCTGCTCGAGCTGGTGGATGTAATCGCGCATCTCGTCGTCGTCGGCCGCCGCGGCGTCGATCGAGGCCTCCCACGCGAGGGCTTCGGCGGCGAGTTCGCCGCGGGGGACGGGGATGCCCGAGACCGTCTCGAGCCGGTCGAGCAGCGCCAGAGTCGCCTTGGGGGAGGGCGTGTGTCCGGCGACGTAGTGCGGGACGCTGGCCCACAGGCTCGCGGTGGGGATGCCGACGCGCTCGGCCGCGTCACCGAGGGCGCTGAGGATGCCGACGGGCCCTTCGTACAGACTCCGCTCGAGACCGAGGGACTGGCGGACGGCGTCGTTGTCGCTACCCGCGAAGACGGAGATCGGCCGCGTGTGCGGAACGTCGGACATCATCGACCCGAGTGCTACGAAACCCGTGACGTCCTCGCGCAGCGCGACGTCGACGAACTCGGCGGCGAAAGCCTGCCACGCGCGGGCGGGTTCGACCCCGACGAGCAGCCAGATCTCGGACTCGTCGCTGCGCTGCACCGGGCGCAGCAACGTCGCCTCGGGCCAGGTGAGCGTGCGGCGGCCCTCGGCATCCACGCCGACCTGCGGGCGCGTGTACTGGTAGTCGAAGTACAGCTCCGGGTCGACGGAGTGCACCACCTCGTAGTCGCCCCCCGCCCGCAGCATCGATGCCGCGGCCGAGGCCGCCTCCCCGGCGTCGTTCCAGCCGTCGAAAGCGGCGACGATGATCCGGCGACCCAGTGCGTCCACGCAACCTCCTCTGCCCCTGCGGGGCTGGATACCCAGGATAGGCGCATGCGCCGGAGCCGGCGCGAGGAGACGGGCGGGGCGCTCGATACGATGGAACGATGACTTCTCCCGCCCTCGCCGCGGTCCTGTGGGACATGGACGGCACCCTGGTCGACACCGAACCGTTCTGGATGGCGGCGGAGACCCCGCTCGTGGAGCGGTTCGGGGGGACGTGGTCGCACGCGCAGGCGCTCGGCATGGTGGGACTCGCGCTCGAGGACTCGGCGCGACTGCTGCAGAACGCCGGCGTCCCGTGGGGCGTCGACGAGATCATCGCCCACCTGACCGACGAGGTGCTGCGCCAGCTCGCCGTCGAGGGCGTGCCGTTTCGTCCCGGCGCCCGCGAGCTGCTCGCCGACCTGCGCGAGACGGGGGTGAAGACCGCTCTCGTGACCATGTCGATGCGACGCATGGCGCTCTCGGTCGCCGACCTCATCGACTTCCCCGCGTTCGACGTCGTCGTTGCGGGCGACGACGTCCCGCGTCCCAAGCCGCACCCCGACCCGTACCTCCAGGCCGCCGAAGCCCTGGGGGTCGCGATCGCCGACACCGTGGCGATCGAGGATTCACCCACCGGCCTGCGCTCGGCGATCGCGAGCGGGGCGGTGAGCCTCGGCATCCCGCTGATGGTCTCGCTGGACGGCGTCGGCGCCCATGCCCTGTGGCCCACGCTCGAGGGTCGCGGCGCCGCCGACCTGGCCGCGCTGCATTCCGCCCACGCCCCCGCCACCACCCCGCAGGAGACCCGATGAGCGAGACCCCGCACCTGAGCGGCCCCTTCCGGGTCGGTGACCGCGTGCAGCTGACCGGCCCCAAGGGGCGGATGCACACCATCACGTTGCGCGAGGACGGCGAGCTCCACACGCACAACGGCGTGCTCAAGCACGATCTGCTCGTCGGCCAGCCCGACGGCAGCGTCGTCACCAACAGCTCGGGCCACGACTACCTCGCGCTGCGGCCGCTCCTTCGCGACTTCGTGATGTCGATGCCCCGCGGGGCGGCCATCGTGTACCCGAAGGATGCCGCGCAGATCCTCTCGCAGGCCGACATCTTCCCGGGCGCGACGGTCGTCGAGGCCGGCGTGGGGTCCGGCGCCCTGTCGCTGTGGCTGCTGCGCGCGATCGGTCCGAGCGGCCGCCTCGTGTCGTTCGAGCGCCGCGAGGAGTTCGCCGACGTCGCCCGCGCGAACGTCGAGACGTTCCTGGGCGCGACCCCGGCCACCTGGGAGGTCGTCGTGGGCGACCTCGTCGAGAGCCTCCCGGATGCCGTGGCCCCGGCGTCCGTCGACC
Source organism: Microbacterium enclense (assembly GCF_004022425.1). Taxonomy (GTDB): domain Bacteria; phylum Actinomycetota; class Actinomycetes; order Actinomycetales; family Microbacteriaceae; genus Microbacterium; species Microbacterium enclense_A. The sequence continues at coordinate 14,030 of NZ_RBZY01000014.1, forward strand.
GCGTGGTGCTCGACATGCTCGCGCCGTGGGAGTGCATCGACGCCGCGGCAGACGCCCTCACCCCCGGCGGCGTCGTGCTCTGCTACGTCGCCACCGCGACCCAGCTCAGCCGCGTCGCCGAGTACATCCGCGGCACCGGCCTGTTCACCGACCCGGATGCCTCCGAGACGATGGTGCGCGGGTGGCACGTCGAAGGCCTCGCGGTGCGCCCCGACCACCGCATGGTCGCGCACACCGGCTTCCTCCTCACCGCCCGGCGCCTGGCGCCCGGAGCGGTCCCGCCGGAGGTCAAGCGCCGTGCGTCGAAATCGAGCTACGGCGATGAAGACGTCGAGCTGTGGACGCCGGGGGCCGTCGGAGATCGCCAGATCACCGACAAGAACCTCCGCAAGCGCGTGCGCGAGGCGCAGAAGGCCGCGGACGGCGTGCGCGCTCGAGGCGGCGAGCCCGCGGACGCGACGGAGACACCCGAGACGAACGCCTAAACTGATCCGGTGCGCAGACTCCCCGCAATCGTCGCCGTGACCGCTCTGGCCGGAATCGGCCTCGTCGGATGCTCGGCATCCACCGGTGCCGCGGGTTCCGCCTGCACCGCACCCACCGCCGACCCGCGCGCCGCCGAGGCCGTGAGCGTCTCGGGTGAGGTGGGCACGCAGCCCGACGTCCAGGTGCGCTCGCCCTTCCTGCCGTCCGCGCGCTCGGTCGAGACAGTCGTCGCGGGCGACGGCGAGCGCATCACGCAGCCCGACCAGCTCGTCCTGCTCGACCTCACCGTCTACAACGGCGTCACGGGGGAGCGCATCGTGGGTTCCCGCTACGACGGCAACCTCGCCAATGCGCAGCCGTTGTCGGGGTGGGACCAGACGTTCCCCGACTTCTCGTCCGCGATGCTGTGCGCGACCGAGGGGTCTCGCGTCGTCGTCTCGCTGCCGTACGACAGCGTGGGTCCGCAGGCCGCGCAGGGGCTGCAGATCCCCGAGGGAGGGTCGGCGGTCGTGGTCGCCGACGTCGAGCGCGTCTACCTTCCCGCCGCCGACGGTGCCGACCAGTTCACCGCGGGCTTCGGCCTGCCCACGGTCGTTCGCGCGACGAACGGTCAGCCCGGCGTGACGATCCCCGACGGCGAAGCGCCCACCGAGGTGTCGGTGCAGACGCTCAAGAAGGGCGACGGTCCCGAGCTCACCGCCGACGCCACCGCGCGCGTGCACGTCCTCGGTGTCGCGTGGAACGACCGCGAGCAGTTCGCCACCACGTGGGGTCGGGCGCCGATCGCGGCCTCGCCGTCGCAGATGCCGGAAGAGATCGGCGCGGCTCTCGAAGGCCAGACCGTCGGTTCGCAGGTGCTCGTCGTGGTGCCCGCCGACCAGACGGCCGCCGACCAGCAGGCCTTCCAGGCCCCCGCCGACACGGCTCTGGTGTACGTCTTCGACATCATCGGCGTCGACGACTGAGTCCGGCCCGCGCCTAGGATGGGCGGGTGTCCGCCACCTCGTCCCGACCCGCTCCCGAGGAGCGTCTGGTCAACCTCGTCGTCGCGCTCATGGCGACCGAGCAGGGACTGACGAAGGACACGATCCTGTCCTCCGTGGCCGGCTACCGCGAGCAGTACGAGGCGGGAGCGTCGAAGGACGCGCTCGAGAAGATGTTCGAGCGCGACAAAGAGAATCTGCGCGGGCTGGGCGTTCCGATCGAGACCATCGGCGACCGCGCCGACCCGGACGATCTGCGCGAAGCGCGATACCGGGTGCCCACCGCCGAGTACGCCCTCCCCCAGGACATCTCGTTCAGCCCCGCCGAGGTCGCGCTCCTCAACATCGCCGGCAGCGTGTGGGGAAGCGAATCGCTCTCCGCCGATGCCCGCAGCGGTCTGCGCAAGATCCGGGCGCTCGGCATCCCCGTCGACGAACCGATCATCGGATACGCGCCGCGCATCCGGGCCCGGGACGCCGCGTTCCCCGCGCTGCAGCGCGCGATAGAGGAGTGCCGCGTCGTCACGTTCAGCTACCTGCGCCCGGGTGATGCCCGCTCGCGCGAGCGCCGCATCCGTCCGCTCGCCCTGCTGGAGTACGAGGCGCGGTGGCACGTCTTCGGATTCGACCTGACGATGGATGCCGAGCGCACGTTCCTCCTCTCGCGCATCGTCGGCGACATCGCGGTAGCGCGCGAACGCTTCGACGAGGACCTGCGCATCGGGGCGGGAGAGCGAGCGCTCGCCGGGCTCGAGGCGGTCGCGAGCCGTCAACGCGCGTTGTTGGAGGTGCACCCCGGCACCGAGGCGGCGCTGCGGCTGTCTCGGCGCGCGGAACCTGCCGCGCAGGGGATCGTCGTGCCCTACGTCGACCTGCACGTCTTCGCCGACGAACTGGCCTCGTACGGTCCCGAGGTCCGTGTCGTCGCCCCCGACGACCTCCGCGACCAGGTGATCCGGAGGCTTCGGGCGACGCTCGCTCTGCACGGGGGTGCGGCGTGACCTCGGATCGCGCCCTGCCCGCCCTCGATCGGGCGGCGCTTCTGCTCCAGCTCGTGCCGTACATCGTCGGCAAGGGCGAGGTGTCGATCGCCGAAGCGGCCGCCGACTTCGACGTCACCGCCGACCAGATGCGCGCGATGGTCGAGCGGCTGACCGTCATCGGGTTGCCGGGGGAGGGCGGCTACTGGCAGCTGCCGAACGAGCTCTTCGACATCGACTGGGATCTTCTGGATCGCGACGACGTCATCTCCATCACCAACACCGTGGGGCTGGAACGATCACCGCGCCTGACCGCGCGTGAGGCGGCGGCGCTGCTGGCCGGGCTGCAGCTGACGCGGACGCTTCCCGGCGTGGGAGACAGCGCCCTCGTCTCCGGCCTGCTGGCGAAGCTCGCGCGCGGCGCATCATCGACGCCGCCGCCGGTCATCGTGGCCCCGGGTCCCGTCGACGGCGTGCGCGACGTCGTCGACCGCGCCCTGCGCCGTCGCGTGGCGGTGTCGTTCACCTACCGGGCACCGGGTGGGGATCCCACCACCCGGACCGTCGATCCCATCAAGGTGCATATCGCGAGCGGGCAGTGGTATCTGCAGGGCTGGTGCCACACCCGTCAGGCCGTGCGCACGTTCCACCTGGAACGGGTGAGCGATCCCGTCCTCACCGGTGTCCCGGCGGTCCACGGGGCGGATCCCGTCCCCGAGCTGTTCGCCCCGGGTGACGACGAGGTGGTCGCGCGGTTCCGGTTCCCGCGGGCGGTGGCGCCGCTGCTGTCGGACTACCTCGAGCGCGCGACGATCGAGGGCGAGGACGATGTGGCCGTGGCATCCCTCCGGCTGGCCGACGAGCAGAGCCTCAAACGCCTCGCTGCCCGTCGCGGCGGGGAGGTCGAGCTGCTCGAACCCACGGGGGCGCGGACCGCTGCTGCCGCCTGGGCGGCCGCCGGCCTGGCACAGTACGGTCCGGATGCCTCGCCCGCGGGGTGAACGTGGAGCGTTCCACGGCCGGCTCGGAGGCGCAGGAGCTACACTGGTCATCACGCCCGAACGAGACTGAGGAGTCCTCATGCTAGGCAATCTGAACGGATGGCACCTGCTGATCGTTCTCGCGGTCATTCTGCTGCTGTTCGGTGCCACGAAGCTCCCCGCCCTCGCCAAGAGCGTGGGCCAGTCGGCGCGCGTCTTCCGGACCGAGATGAAGGAGATGAAGCGCGACGACGAGGTGTCGGCATCCTCTCCCGAGACGCCCCGCGCGACCGATGCGGGCACCGCTTCGTCGGTGACTCCCGAGAATCGTGCGTCGAACGACACCACCCCGTAGCGCGTGACCACGGCAGGACCGCCGCGGATCGAGGTGCCGGAGGGGCCGCGGCGCGACAAGCGCATGTCGATCGGCGCTCACCTCGTCGAACTCCGGAAGCGTCTCATGATCGCGGCCGCGGCCCTCGTGGTCGGCATGGTCGTGGCGTTCATCATCACCGACCCGGTCATCGACTGGATCACCGAGCCGATCCGTGTCATCAGCGAGCGCCGCGGTGACGACTTCTCGGCACTGAACTTCACGAACGTCACATCGGCCTTCGACCTGCGGATGCGCATCGCCTTCTCGATCGGCATCTTCCTTTCCGCGCCGATTTGGCTATGGCAGATCTGGGCGTTCATCATGCCGGGTCTCACGCGCAAAGAGATCCGGTACACCGTCGGTTTCGTGGGGGCGGCCGTCCCGCTGTTCTTCGTCGGGTGCTGGGTGGGAATGCTGATCGTTCCGCACGTCATCGAGCTGATGTGGGGGTTCACCCCCGAGGGCGGCGTGAACTTCTACAACGCCCCCGACTACTACGACTTCGTCTTCAAGTTGATGATCGTGATCGGCGTCGCGTTCGTCCTTCCGGTCTTCCTCGTCGCCCTGAATGTCGCCGGTGTGATGAGCGGCAAGGCGATCCTCAAGGGCTGGCGCGTCGCGATCATCGTCGCCACGGTGTTCGCGGCGCTCGCGACGCCCGCGGCCGACGTCATCAGCATGCTGATGCTGGCCGGCATCCTGATCGTCCTCTTCTTCGCCGCCGCCGGCATATCGATGCTGTTCGATCGCCGCAAGTCCCGTCGTGCTGCCGCAGCGGGGCTGCCAGGATCGACCGCGTGAGTGGACTGAGCCCCGCCGACCGTTTCGCCCGGGCATCCGCCCGCGCACATCACCCCGTCACCGCCGACTTCGCTGAATCGCAGCGGTTCGACCTCGACCCGTTCCAGATCGCCGGATGCCAGGCGCTCGAGGACGGGCGGAGCGTGCTGGTCGCCGCGCCGACCGGGGCCGGCAAGACCATCGTGGGAGAGTTCGCGATCCACCTCGCGATGCTCGAGCCGGGCGACAAGGCGTTCTACACGACGCCGATCAAGGCGCTGTCGAACCAGAAGTTCCACGAGCTGCAAGAGGTGTACGGCGACGACGAGGTGGGCCTGCTCACCGGCGACACGAACATCAACGCCTCCGCACGCATCGTCGTCATGACGACCGAGGTGCTGCGCAACATGCTGTATGCGGACTCTCCGGCGCTGCGCGGCCTCCGATTCGTCGTCATGGACGAGGTGCACTATCTCGCCGACCGATTCCGGGGCGCCGTGTGGGAGGAGGTCATCATCCACCTCCCGCGCTCGGTGCGGCTCGTGTCGCTGTCTGCGACGGTGTCCAACGCCGAGGAGTTCGGCGACTGGCTCGACACCGTCCGCGGTGACACCGAGGTCATCGTGTCCGAGACGCGGCCGGTGCCTCTGGAACAGCACGTCCTCGTGCGCGGCGACCTGCTCCCGCTCTTCGACGACCGTGCCGGCGTTGCGACCGCGCAGGTCAACCAGGAGCTGCTCCGCATCCGCGGTGGCCAGTCCGCGACCTTCGAGAACAACCGGCGCGCGCAGGAGTACCGCTCGGCACGCCACGCCGGAGGGCGACGGCAGCCCCGGAACGGACCGCGGCCCGTGCGGGCGGCGCACGCCCCGCGGATGGAGCGCATCGAGCGTCCGCAGGTGGTGGACCTGCTGCGCCGGAACCACCTCCTGCCGGCGATCTTCTTCATCTTCAGCCGCGCCGGGTGCGACGCGGCCGTGCAGCAGCTGCGCCGCGCCGATGTGCGTCTCACCTCGCCGGAGGAGCGTTCCGAGATCCGCCGCGTCGTCGACGAGCTGACCTTCGCCCTGAAGGACGAGGATCTCGCGGTCCTGCGGTTCTGGGAATGGCGCGAGAACCTCGAACGCGGTATCGCGGCCCACCACGCCGGTCTCCTCCCGGCGTTCAAAGAGGTCGTCGAAGAGCTGTTCCGTCGAAAGCTCGTGAAGGTCGTGTTCGCGACCGAGACGCTCGCCCTCGGCATCAACATGCCCGCCCGGACCGTGGTGCTCGAAAAGCTCGAGAAGTTCAACGGCGAGGCGCGCGTCGCCATCACGTCGGGGGAGTACACGCAGCTCACCGGCCGTGCCGGCCGTCGGGGGATCGACGTCGAAGGACACGCCGTCGTGCAGTGGACCGAGGGCATCGACCCGCAATCGGTCGCCGCGCTCGCCTCGCGCCGCACGTATCCGCTCAACTCGAGCTTCCGCCCGACCTACAACATGGCGGTCAACCTCATCGATCGTTTCGGTCGCGCCCGGGCTCGCGAGATCCTCGAGTCGTCGTTCGCGCAGTTCCAGGCCGACCGTTCGGTCGTCGGTCTGGCGCGTCAGGTCAAAGAGGCCGAGGAGTCCCTCGCCGGCTACGAGACGGCCATGACGTGTGACCGCGGCGACTTCCGCGAGTACTCGACGATCCGCCGCGAGCTCTCCGACCTCGAGAAGATCAATCGCCGCGACGCCACCGCGCCGCGACGCCTCCGCGATGAGCGACAGCAGCAGATCCAGTCGTTGCGGCGTCGGATGCAGCGGCATCCCTGTCACTCCTGCCCGGACCGCGAGGCGCACGCCCGCTGGGCCGAACGGTACTGGAAGCTCAAGCGCACCACCGACAAGACCCGGCAGCAGATCGACCAGCGCACCGGGACCGTCGCGCGCGTCTTCGACCGCGTCGTCGACGTGCTCGCGGCCCTCGAGTACGTCGAGGTCGACGAGGCCGGGGTGACGACGCTCGCGCCGGCGGGACGAACGATGCGTCGCATCTACGGCGAGCGCGACCTCCTCGTCGCGGAGTCGCTGCGGCAGGGGCTGTGGAAGGACCTCGACCCCGCGTCGCTCGCGGCACTGGCCTGCTGCCTCGTCTACGAGCCGCGCCGCGACGAGGCGGGCCCAGGGGAGCGGGGCCTGCCGCGCGGAGCATTCCGCGCCGCCTTGGATGCCACGCAGTCGCTGTGGCAGGAGTTGGACGACCTCGAACGCGACCATCGGCTGCCCGGGTCGGAATCTCCCGCCTCCGGCCTCGCTCCGGCGATGCACGGGTGGGCCCGCGGGCTGCCGCTGGACAGCGTGCTGACGCTCGCCGACATGGCAGCCGGTGACTTCGTGCGGTGGGCGAAGCAGACCATCGACCTGCTCGATCAGATCTCGCTCGTGGCGGAGCCGAAGCTCGCCAAGACCGCTCGGACCGCGTTGGATGCGGTGCGGCGCGGCATCGTCGCGTACACCTCGGCCTGAGCGTTCCCCAAGGTTCGGCCGCTTACGCTGGTCGGGTGCCCCTCGCCGATCCGCCGCGACCGATCGTCTCCCTGGCGATCGCCGCGCCGTTGTCGACGGCCGCGGGTCTGCTCCTGGTGCTCGCCTACCCCGCGCCGGCGGTGTGGCCTCTGGCATTCCCCGCGGTGGCGATGGCGCTCGTGGCTCTCGCCGGTCGGCGCGTGTGGTCGGCGGTACTCGTCGGCTTCCTCTTCGGGGCCGCCTTCTTCTCGGTGAACCTGCTGTTCACCGCGCGCTACCTGGGTCCGATCCCGTGGATAGCGCTCTCCGCTCTGGAAGCGCTGCTGACGGCCGCCTTCGCCGTGCCGATCGCGCTGGCCTATCGATGGATGCCACGCATCGCGCCCGGGCGGATCGGTCGGCTCCTCGTCCTTCCCGCGCTGGTCGCGGGGCTCTGGACGCTGCGCGAGCAGATCGTCGGCTCCTGGCCGTACGGCGGGTTCCCGTGGGGGCGCATCGGCGTCTCCCAGGTCAACGGGCCGTTCGCCGAGGTGGCGTCGTGGGTGGGCATGTCCGGGCTGTCGTTCCTCGTCGTCCTGTTCTGCGCGATGGTGATCGAGATCGCTCGGCGTAGGCGCCTGCGTCGGCCGCTCGCGGCGGTTCCGGCGCTGCTGGTGCTCGTGGCACTCCTCGTGCTGCCGCAATTCCCCACCACTGACGCGGGGTTGATGCGCGTCGGCGCTGTGCAGGGCAACGGGCCGGCGGGGTACTTCGACGAGCGCGCGCGCAACGCCGTGTTGAACGCCCAGTTGGCGGCATCCGCCCCGCTCTTCGGAGAGGACATGGACGTGCTGTTGTGGCCGGAGGGGGGCGTCGATTCCGACCCGACCAGCAACCGCAGCACCGCCGCCGTGCTGGAGGAGCTGGCGCGCCGCGTCGATGCGCCGCTGCTGGTCTCGGCCGTGACGGAACGCGGGCCGAGGTTGTACAACTCCGCTCTGTTGTGGACCGCCGACGGCGGGCCGCTGCAGACCTACGACAAGCGCAACCCGGTGCCTTTCGGCGAATACGTGCCGGACCGCGCCTTCTGGGAGCCGTTCGCGCCCGACCTCATCGGGCTCATCGGCCGCGAGTACACGCCGGGGACGGCGAGTCCGGTGTTCGACGTGAACGGGGTCGCGGTCGGACTCGCGATCTGCTTCGACGTCATCTACGACGACGTCGTCTGGGACGGTGCCGCGCAGGGCGCCGAGGTGTTCATGTTCCAGACGAACAACGCCGATTTCCGCGGGACGGACGAGAACCTGCAGCAGCTGGCCTTTGCGCGCATGCGCGCCATCGAGACGGGCCGGTCGGTGGTGAATCTCTCCACGGTGGGGACCAGCCAGGTGATCGCTCACGACGGGGCGACGCTCGACCAACTCCCCGTCGACGTCGCCGGACACATGCTCACCGACGTCCCGCTGCGCACCGGGCTGACCCCCGCCGTCGTGATCGGGCCGGCGTTGAAAATCATCCTGGGGTGGGGGAGTCTCGCCGGCCTCGTGGCCGCGGGTGGCATCCTCCTGGTGCGCGTGCTCACGACAAAGACGCCGGTCCCCGAGGGAACCGGCGCCTGAATCCGTGATCCGGGTTACGCGCTGATCTTCTGGTCTCCGCCGCGGCGAGCCCGCAGGAACGCGAGGCGCTCCTCGAGGAGCTCCTCGAGCTCGGGGATCGTCCGACGCTCCAGAAGCATGTCCCAGTGCGTGCGGGGCGCCTTGTCGTCACTGTGGTCGACGGTGGCGGTGCCGTCGCCGATGCGCAGCAGCGCCTCGGCTCCGCACGTGCGGCACTCCCATGCCGGGGGAACCTCGGCGTCGGCGGCGAAGGTCAGCACCGTCTCGCGCCCGCAGGTGCTGCAGGCGTAGGTGTGCTGGGCCCGGTCGTGGAACACGACCCCGTCTTCGCTCTGAAGGCTCTGTGCGCCGAGTCGGATGCCTCGAAGACTGCGATCTGCCATTGTGTGGTCCTCTCGTCGGTCCCCATGTATAACGGCCGCACCTGTGCGCTTTATTCGAACGGAGGACCTCGTGGCGAGATTCACAGTGGATGCTCAGGACATCGAGCGTTCAACGTCCGTTCACGACGCAGAGGGCGACGTCGGCGTGGTCGGTGACGAGTCCGTCCACACCGAGATCGAGCAGTCGATCCATGTCGGCGGGGTCGTTCACCGTCCAGACGTGGACCTCGACTCCGGCCGCGTGGGCCCCACGGATCAGACCACGCGTCACCACCGGGAGGGGTCCCTGTCGCTCGGGGACCTGGAGCGCGTCGAGGTCGGCGAGGAGGCGGCGGACCGTGCCCTGGAGCCCGAGCGCCTGTGCGGCGACGAGACGCGCGACCGTCGCCGACCCGGGCGAGGTGGCGGGGCGCAGGGCAGCGCCCGCCGCGCGGGCGGCGTTCAGCGCCGTCCGGCGACGGTCGTCGGAGAAGCTCGTGACAAGGACGCGTGCGGCGTGCGGGGCGATGAGCCGCCCGACCGGTTCCGCTGCGGCTTCCGATTTCACGTCGAGATTGAACCGGAGGTCGGGGAAGGCCTCGAGGGCCTGGGGGAGCGTGATCAGGCCCCCGCGCTCGGCCATGAGCTCCTCGAGTTCGGGAAGGCGGACGTCCGCGACCGCGCGGGGGTCGCCGGTGACGCGTGAGAGGTCGTCGTCGTGGAAGAGGATGACGACGCCGTCGGCGGTGAGATGGCAATCGGACTCGACGTACGAGATGCCGGCCGCGTGCGCCGCGGCGACGGCGGCGAAGGAGTTCTCGACGACGCCGAGAGCGGCGTCCTCCCGGGTCACGAGGCCGCGATGGGCGAGCACACGGGGCGACGCGGGGGAGAGGTACGGGTGGCGGGCGGGGAGCGACGAGTGCATCAGGGGGCCTCCGCGGCCGAACGTAGCACGGGCGCGAGACGCGCAGGCGACGGCGCGGACCGGGGCTGCCGCGCCGCGGCTCGGTAGGGTGGGAAGGTCGCCCCGGACATCGTCTGGCGGGTGGCATCCGATCTCGAATCGTCAGGAGTTCCCGTGTCTCAGACCCTCCCGTCCGGCTCCCTGAGCGGCAAGACCGCGCTCGTCACCGGATCGTCGCGCGGCATCGGTGCCGACACGGTCCGCTACTTCGCCGAGGCCGGCGCGAACGTGGTCATCAACTTCCGCAACAAGGCTCCGCGCGCCGAGAAGCTCGCCGCGCAGCTGCGGGAGCTCGGGGTGGAGGCGCTCGTGGTGGGCGCCGACCTCACCGACCCGGCATCCGTTCAGGCTATGTTCGACGAGGTCGAGCGCACCTTCGGCGGCCTCGATGTGCTGGTGCTCAACGCCTCTGGCGGGATGGAATCGGGCATGGCCGAGGACTACGCGCTGAAGCTGAACCGCGACGCGCAGGTCAACGTCCTGGAGTCGGCGCTACCGATCCTTCGCGAGGGCTCGCGCGTCGTGTTCGTCACGAGCCACCAGGCGCACTTCATCCGCACGACCCCGACGATGCCCGAGTACGAGCCCGTCGCCCTCTCCAAGCGCGCCGGCGAGGACGCGCTGCGGGAGCGCATCCCCGCTCTCGAGGAGCGCGGCATCGGCTTCACGGTGGTCTCGGGCGACATGATCGAGGGCACCATCACCGCGACGCTGCTCGAGCGCGCCAACCCCGGCGCGATCGCGGCGCGCCGCGAGGACGCCGGCAAGCTCTACAACGTCGCCGAGTTCGCTGCGGAGGTCGCCCGCGCGGCCCTCGACCCGGTCCCCGCCGATAACACGCGTCTCGTCGGCGACACGGACTCGTTCGGGGGCGAGTGATCGTGCGCGCCCACGACATCGAGACCCTCGTGTCGGTCGGGCGCCCCGCGCTCGCGTCCGACGCCGCCTTCGCCGTCTACGCCACGTCGCGCCCCGACATCGCCGCCGACCGCGCGGTGGGTCAGCTGTGGCGCGTCGATCTGCCCGACGGCACTCCGCGCCGCATCACGCGCGGCGTCGCCGACCGTGCGCCTCGGCTCTCTCCTGACGACGCCACGATCGCGTTCCTGCGCGCCGACGCCCGCGGCCGTGCGCAGATCTTCGTCGTTCCGTCCGTCGGGGGTGAACCCGTTCAGGTCACCGACCAGGCCGGGGGAGTGACCGACCTGTCCTGGTCGCCCGACGGGTCGCTACTGCCCGGATCGTCGAGCCCGGTCGCTACGGCACGGTGGAGGGACGGGATGCCGCCGCCGAACCGCCCCGCCGGATCACCGGCATCCGCTGGCACGCGAACGGCCACGGCTACCTCGACCGCCCGGCGCATCTGTTCGTCGTGGACGCGCCGGCGCCGGACGCCGAGCCGTTCTACGAGCCCGCGCCCGACGTCGTGACCCCGGAGAAGCGGGTCGTTCCGAGCGCGCCGCGTCGGCTCACGGAGGGCGCGACGAGCTGGTCGGGGGTGGTCTGGAGCGCTGACGGCCGCGAGCTGCTGAGCGTCCCCGACGTCGTCGAGGATCGCGCACGCGACCTGCGCTCGCGCGTCGTCGCGGTCTCCGTCGACGGCACGGGGGAGCGCGAGGTGCTCGGCGTCTCGGCGAACCTGTCCATCGACGAGGTCGCGGTGGCCCCGGACGGAGCCGTGTTCCTGCGCGGCAACGACGTCGGCCCCTCCGGCATCGACTTCGTCGCGCCCGGAACGGCCCTGTGGCTCCTCGGGGCCGACGGGCCGCGGGTGCTCACCGACCCCGAGACCATCGACCTCGGCGAGGTCGGCTCGCACCTGTCGTTCGCGGGCGACGACGTGCTCGTGCAGGACCGCACGCGCGGTCGGATGCGACTGCTCCGCGTCGCGCGCGGGGGAGAGGTCGGCGAGGTGCTCGGCGGCGACATCGAGGTCACCGGACACGCGGCCGCGGGCGATCGGATCGTCGCGGCGGTCGCCCTGCCGGCGTCGTACGGGGAGCTGTTCCTCGTCGAGAACGACACCCGGCGCGCGCTGACCGACCACGGGCACGCGGCCCGCGAGCGCGGCGTCGCCGTGCCCGAGGAGCGAGAGATCGCCGGGCGCGACGGGTACCCCGTGCACGGTTGGGTCGCCGTCCCCGAGGGCGAGGGGCCGTTCCCGGTCATCCTGCAGATCCACGGCGGACCGTACGCCTCGTACGGAATCCACCTGTTCGACGAGACGCAGGTTCTCGTCGACGCGGGCTATGCCGTCGTCTACAGCAACCCGCGGGGGAGCGCCGGATACGGCCGGGCCCACGGCCGCTCGATCCGCCAGGCGATGGGGACGCTCGACTACTTCGACGTCCTGGACTTCTTCGACGGCGTGGTGGGATCCGACTCCCGCCTCGATGCCGAGCGCGTCGGGGTGATGGGCGGCTCCTACGGCGGGTACATGACCGCGTGGATCATCGCGCACGACCACCGGTTCGCCGGGGCGATCGTGGAACGTGGCTTCCTCGATCCCGTCGCGTTCCCCGGGTCGAGTGACATCGGGTCGTTCTTCGGGCAGGAGTACGTGGGCACTGATCCGGCGCGGATCGCCGCGCAGAGCCCGATGGCGGTCGTCGACCGGGTGCTCACGCCCACGCTCGTGCTGCACTCCGAACTCGACTTCCGGTGCCCGCTCGAGCAGGCGACGCGCTACTACGCCGCGCTGAAGCAGAACGGCGTGGACGCGGAGATGCTCGTCTTCCCCGGCGAGGACCATGAGCTCACCCGCGGCGGCCGCCCGCGTCACCGCGTGCAGCGGTTCGACGCGGTGCTCGAGTGGTGGAGAACACACCTGCCCGTTGCGTGAACGGGACAAGGGGCGCGGATGCCTGGCATCCGCGCCCCTTCTCGTTCGGCGTCAGGCGGTCTTGCCGAACCGGATGGCGCGGACGATCTGGAACACGCCGAGGACGACGAGCGAGGCCCCGATCAGGATGAACAGGGTCACGGCGCCGAGCAGCGGCGAGAACAGCAGCACGACGCCTGCGAGGATGCTGATGATCGCGAAGAAGATCGTCCAGCCGCGCGACGTCTCGTGACTCAGGGTCGTGAGCGAGACGACGCCCTCGATGATCCACAGGATGCCGACGAGCGTGCCGATGAAGACACCGAACCACACGGCGGTCGCGGCGAGGTTCGCGAACGAGAAGATTCCCGCGACGATGAAGAGCAGACCGAGCAGGATGTAGCCGATGCGGGCCCAGCCCGAACGGAAGAAGATGCCGATTCCGATGTTGACCAGGCCGGCGATGATCACGTAGACCGCGATGATGCCGACGGCGACCTGGGCGGTGCGTCCCGGCCACAGCAGGATCAACAGACCCACGATCAGCGAGATCGCGCCGCTGACGGCCAGGGCCGTGCGCACGGCCGTGAGTGCCGGCGTGCCGGAGGAGGTGGAAGTGGACATGGCGAGCCTTTCCTGGGTGAATGCTGAGAGCTTCGTTTTCACGATAGACCCTGCGCCCGGTGTCGTGGGGGAGCGGACTCAGCCCAGGAGCAGGGCGATTGCGAACAGCACCGGAAGACACCCGACGGTGGAGATGAACACCACGTCGCGCGACAGGATCTCGCCGACGCCGTAGCGTTGCGCGAAGTTGAAGACGTTCTGCGCGGTCGGCAGGGCGGCCAGCGTCACCACGATGAAGATCTGGTCCGCGGGCAGAGCGAACGCCACGGCGACGCCCCACGCGATCGCCGGCATCACGACGAGCTTCAGCACGGACGCCAGGACGACATCGATGCGCCGTCCCGGTTGCGTGAGCACCCGCTGGCCGTACAGCGACATCCCGTACGACATCAACAGGATCGGCACGCACGCCGCCGCGAAGAACGCCACCGGGTCGATCACGATCGGGGGCAGGGGGATGCCGAGCACCGCCACCAGCACACCGAGCGCCGACCCGATGAGCATGGGGTTCTTGGCCGTCTGCGTGAGGATGCGGCGAGGGGAGCGGGAGCCCGAGGTCACGGCATCCAGGATCCCCAGGGCGATCGGCATGAGGACGAGGAGCTGGAACAGGATGACCGGAGCCGAATATGCCGCGTCGCCCAGCATGTAGAGCGAGATCGGGATGCCGATGTTGTTGCTGTTCACCTGTCCCGCCGACAGCGACCCGATGACCGTCTCGGCCGTACGGCGGCGCAGAACGAACTTCGACACCAACGCGTACCCGAGGATGATGATCGCCGCGGTGATCATCGACACTGGCAGCAGCGCTGAGAACAGCGTCTTGACGTCGGCGCGGGCCAGCACCACGAACAGCAGGAACGGCGACAGCACGAAGAAGGTCAGGCGGCTGAGCACCGGGCGCGCGTGCGGGCCGAGCAGATCGATGCGGGCGATGACATAGCCGACGACGACCGCGAGGGCGATGACGGCGAAGCCCGTCAGGATGCCGCTCACTGCGCGGCTCCCGGGCAGACCCGCGCGCCGCGGGGGCGACGTCGCGATTCCATTGAAGCGAGCCTAGCCCGGTCACGGGACGCGGCGTGAGGTTGCGGGTGCGTGGTCCGACGCCGGCAGCGTGAAGCCCGCGCGGCGTCCTACGTCGGTGGCCGCTCCGGTGTGCCCAAGATGCGAGCCACTGCCACCCGCGCCGCACATGCACGTTCGGCGGTGGTGGTGGCGGCGTGCTGGACGAGGCCATCGGGGGAGAGGTGCCAGGACTGTGCGATCGCATAGACCATGATCAGGACGTCCGCTGGGCGCAACGACGTGGGGGTGAGGTCCGGGCGGACGGTGGCGACTTTCGCCGCGTAGACCCGGAGCGGCTCGGCTGTACTCTCGGGTCGCTCGAGCTGAGCCCACATGCTGATCCGCAGGGCACGGGGGTCGCGGTCGTGGTACTCGACGAGCTCGGCCGCCCATTCGGGCAGATCGTCGCCGCGCGGGGGGACCGCCTCCGCCATAGCGGCCACCATGTGTGCGAAGCACGTGTCGAAGAGAGTGCTCTTGCTCCCGAAGTGGGCATAGATCATGCGCACGTTGGAAGCGGCAGCTGTCGCGATGCGGTCGACGCGCGCGCCGGCGAAACCGACACGGGCGAATTCGTCACAGGCCGCGGTCAGCAGGCGCGCTTTTGTCGTGGTTGCGTCAGGACCCACATTCGACCTCCTCGCTCGTGCACCTGTCCTAGAGTATAAGTAAATATTTACTTCCAAAGGATGCTATGGAACCGAGAATCGCGAAAGCCTTGGCGATCACGCCCGCATCGTCGGCGTGGGAGCGCACCGTCGATATCACAACGACCGGCGCGCGATCGGGTCGGAAGCGTCGCATCGAGATCTGGTTCTATCGAGCCGACGGGGACATCTATCTGACGACGACGCCGGCGCGGCGCGACTGGTACGCGAATATCGTCGCCAACCCTCGCTTCACCTTTCATCTGAAGCACGGTGTCCGCGCGGACCTCGCCGCCGTCGGACAAGCCGTCACGGATGAATGGACGCGACGGCGCGTGTTTCGCAGCGTCATCGACGACCTCAATCAGCCGAGCAATCCTGCCGGACTGCCTCAACCGGTCGCGACGCTGGACGCATGGATGGCCGGAAGTCCGCTCGTTCACGTCACGTTCCCAGAGGAGACGGTCGCGTAACGGTTCCGGCGCATGCGCCTGCCGGGTCTCCGATTGCATAACCGATAATGCACATTATGTCAGTTTCACGGGAGCGGGGCCTTCCCGCGACGCGGGTGCTCGGCCACCGCTACGGTGAGCAGATGAGTTCCCCCCGACTCCCCCGTGACCGCCGCCGTAAGGCCTCGATCGTGCTGTCCTCCGTTGCGCTGACGATGCTGACACTCATCCTGCTGTGGACCTTCGGGTTGAACGCGACGGTGTCGGGGGCGTCGAGCATGGCGGTGATCCTGCCGGCCGTCGTCTTCTGGGGCTCGTCGGTGGTCTTCGGAATCGTCGGCTTCATCGCGCTCTGTCTCGGAGCGACCACCTCGCGGCCAACGCTCCCCTGCCTGCTGGCTGTCGGGGTGCTTGTCGAGATCGTCGTGGGGCTCCTGCTCATCTCAGGCCTCTGAGGCGTCACGGGCCCGAGCCGTGTCGTGAAGCTCGCCTCAGTCGTCATCCCCGTCGTCGTCATCGTCATCGTCGTCATCGTCGTCGTCATCGTAGGGAGCGACGGGCTGCGGCGCCGGCGGGGCGACCGGCTGCGGGGCGGCAGGTGCTGCCGTCGGCGCCGGCGCAGGATCGACGGGGGCGGTCTGCTCCACGGGGGATCCGGCTCCCTCGCCAATGTCCGGGCCGGTCGGCGTCGGGGTGGGCGACGGCGTGCCCAGCGACGGGTCACTCGTCAGCACGCCTCCCGACAACTCCCGATCGGTGACGGTGCGCGGCTCGAAGGCCGAGGCAACGGCGGCCGTCGCACCGACGGCTCCCACCGCGGCGACGACGATCAGCGCGCTGGCGACCCACGTGCGACGTGTCATGACGATCTCTCCTTCATCCGGCGATGACTCCATCGTGCCGACGAGCGATAAGCGCGTCGGAAGGCGTGCATGAGAGGGCTCTTAGACAGCCCGGACTCGCCGTCGCCTCCCGGCATACTGAGAACCATGCCGCCCTCCCCCGTGTCCGACGCGCGGGGTGGATGGACGGTGCGCACCCGCATCGTGATCGTCATCACGGTCGTCGCCGCGGTCGCCATGCTCTCGGTCGGCGCCGCCGTCTACATCGTCGAGCGTTCACGCATCCTCGCCGCGGTCGACGTCCGTCTGGAAGCCGCACTGGAATCGGCGCGTGCGCTCGTCGCCGCGGGCAGCGGCGACCTGCCCTGGGCTTCCTCCACGGCCGCCCTGGAGGCCACCGTCATCCGGGTAAGCCCGGACGACAACACCGGTGCCCTCGGGGTGATCGACGGTGCCGCCGCGTTCATCCCCGGCGTGCCCCTCGACGTCGACCTCCAGTCCGCCCCCGGGTTCGTGCCGCACGTGAGCGCAGCCGTCGCGGACTCCCCCGTCATCGGCACGTATGCCGAGGAGGGCGTCGCGTGGCGGTATCTCGCCGCCCCCATCACCGTCCAGGGCTCCCCCGACCCCACGCGGGTGCTCTTCGTCACCGCGTACGACCTCGAGGGCGAGCTCGCCGAGATCGACGACCCCGCGCGCGTGTACCTGATCGCGGCCGCCGTCGCCCTCGCGCTGATCGCGGCGAGCGCCGGCATCGTCGCCGCGCGGCTGCTGCGTCCGTTGCGTCAGATGCGGGAGACGGCCGCGCGTGTGTCCGCGCGTTCCCTGGCGGAGCGCCTCCCCGTCCACGGCACCGACGACGTCTCGGCGCTCGCGGCGACGATGAACGACATGCTCGACCGGCTCAACGACGCCCTCGGCTCCCAGCGCCGCCTGCTGAGCGACGTCGGGCACGAGCTGAAGACCCCGGTCACGATCGTGAGTGGGCACCTCGACGTGATGGATGCCGACGACCCGGACGACGTGCGTGCCACGCGTGCGCTCGCGCTCGACGAACTCGGTCGGATGGGCCAGCTCGTGCAGGACCTCGCGCAGGAAGCGGCGTTGCGTGGTCCGAGTCCGCTCCGTCCGGAGGAGACGGATGCCGGCGAACTCGTCCGGCAGGTGGCCGTGAAGGCGCGCGGCATCGACGGAGCCCTCGTTCGCCTCGGCCCGGTCGCCGACGTCCGCGCGGTGATCGATCCCGCCCGCATCACCCAAGCTCTGCTGCAGCTGACGCAGAACGGCGTCACCCACGGCGGGGGCGATCTGATCATCGGCAGCCGACGACGCTCCGGCATGCTCGAGTTTGTCGTCCGCGACCACGGACGCGGCGTCGCCCCCGACCAGCGCGAACGCGTCTTCGCCCGGTTCCACCGCGGTGACGGCACCGACGCGCGCGGCACCGGAGGCAGCGGCCTGGGGCTGAGCATCGTGTCGGCGATCGCGCAGGGGCACGGCGGTTCCGCGCGGGTGCAGGACCCGACCGCGGGTCCCGGGGCGGAATTCGTCCTCGCCGTCCCCCTGTCCGACGACGCGCTCGCGCCGGACGTCGTACGCGCCCGCGGGGCGACGATCATCGTCCCGCCCCGACCCGCTCCCCCGGCCACCGCCCCCGCGGCCCGCACTGACAAGGACTGATGTGGCATCCATTCTGATCGCTGACGACGAGACGCGGATCTCCGCCTTCATCGACAAGGGACTCCGCGCTGCCGGCTTCGCGACGCGGGTGACCGGGAGCGGGAGCGAGGCGCTCGACCTCGCGCTCTCGGGCGAGTTCGATTTGGTCGTGCTCGACGTCAACCTGCCCGGGATGACCGGCTTCCAGGTGCTCGAGCACCTGCGTGGCTCCGGCTCCGACGTGCCCGTCATCATGTTGACGGCGCGCATCGAGCTCGAAGACACCGTGGCGGGCTTGGAGGGCGGGGCCGACGATTATCTCGGCAAGCCCTTCCGCTTCGACGAACTCGTCGCCCGCATTCGTCTGCGGATCCGGCGCGAGCCGACGGCGGCTGCGCCCCAACTCCGGCACGGCGATATCGAGCTCGACGTGCGGCAACGCACCGCCTCGGTCGCCGGTCGCGACGTCGTGCTGTCGGCGCGGGAGTTCGCTCTCGCCGAAGAACTGATCCGTCATGCCGGACAGGTGCTCAGCCGCGAACAGCTGCTGAGCCGCGTCTGGGGCTTCGACTTCGATCCGGGATCCAACGTCGCCGACGTCTACATCGGTTACCTGCGCCAGAAGCTCGGCTCCGACCGGATCGAGACCGTCCGCGGGGTGGGCTACCGGCTCGTCTGAGCGGCCTCCCGCGCCAACCAGCGTGTCGCCAGCGAGCGCCACGCCGGTCGGAAGAGGTACAGGGCGCCGAGGCGCAGGCGAGTGGATGCCTCGTACGCGGCCATCCGCGCCGGGTCGACGCCCGCGCGGGCCGCGACCTCATCGACGGTGTGGCGCGCGTGTGAGGCGCGGGGTGTCGACAGCCTCCCCTGCGCGTGGCGCCAGGACACGTGTGCGCGCAGATTGGCCAGGTCGAGAGCTGGTTCCGCCCGCGAGGCGGTGTCGAGGTCGATGAGGCCGCCCTCTCGGCCGTCCCACAGCACCTGCTTGTCGTGCAGATCGCGGTGGGCGGTCACCGAGGCCTGTCCCGGCGCATCATCCAGCCGGGTCGCGGCATGATCGAACGCCGTCGCGATCCGCGCGTCGACTCCTGCGCGCAGCGCGAGATCACGCCACCGCACCAGGACCGCGATCTCCTCCGCATGAGTGTGGCGCGCGGCATCGGCCGCCGGTGCGGCGGCGAGCACCTCGGTCCACCCCCGCGCCCAGGCGGACCATGCGCGCGCGACGGTGGCATCGCCCACGGCTGCGTCGGCGCCGAGGTCGTGCAGCGTTCGTCCCGGCACGCGGGAGAGGTGGACGCAGCCTTCGGGATCGCGCACCGTGACATCCGGCGTGCGGAAGGCGGCGCGGAACACCTCGGCGCGGGCGTGCGAGTCGACGACGGATGCCACGGTGTCGCCGCGCACGACCTTGAGGTAGCCCGAACCGTCGTGCGCGTGCACGACCACCCGCCGCCCGCGTCGCCATGACACGACAGTGCCCTCCGACACCGCTCGGGCCAAGCCGGGGAGATGGCGGTCATGGTCGGCGGGGGCGATTTCCGCGTGACCGTCGCGCCAGCGACCGGCCCGAATCCGTCCGTCGCGACGGCTGACGACCTCGAGGTCGCACCCGGTCGAGGACGGCCAGGCGCGGTGGACCGTCCAGGCGCCCGTGGCGTCGTCGATGTGGGCGGGGGGAAGGATCACGAGAGCGCCTCCTCCGCCTGGCGCAGTCGGGACTCGACCAGAGTCGGCCAGTCCTGCTCGCCGTGCCGGAACGGCTCGATGACCCGCTCGAGAGCGCACAGCGGCATCCACGACCGCCACTCCCCCTCGCTCACGGTGCCGCCGTTCGTGCGGTAGGCGCCGAAGAGTGCCTCGGTCAGCGGTGAACCTCCGGTGCGCAAGAGCTCCTCGACCGCAAAGCTGGCGAGATCCCGGGCCGGGTCGCCGGTGCCCATGCGATCGAGATCGATGAGGCGGACCTCGTCGCGCCCGTCGACGAGCACTTGGTCGGCGCTGAAGTCGCCGTGCACGAGGGCAGGACGGCCCGCGATCGGCCGGCGGAGGGAGAGCGCGTGAGCGCGGTCGGCGAGTGCGGGCAGCACGGTGCGCACCGCCCGCACGGCAGCGGCAGCGCGCCCGTCCGCAGTGTCCTCGACCGGGGCGCCCGAGGAGTGGGCGTGGACCCGGGCGAGGGCCGCGCCGGCGGCTGCGGCGTGGGGCGCGGAGGGGTGAGACTCGAGGTCGCCGCTCCCCCACGCGGCCGCCGCCCACGTGTGGTCGCCGCAGAGCCGCCGGGCCTCGACGGTCGGTATGCCGGCGCTCCGCAGACGGTGGGCGTGCCGCAGCGCCGCGTCGGCACGGCCCGGGGCCGTCTTGACGTACTCGCCTCGGGTGCGGAGCACGAGGCGACGCCCCGGGTTGTGGCGCACGACCGATGCGTCGCGCAGCGCGGGTTCGGCGCGCTCGGCCCGCGTGAGCGCCGCGACCAGGACGCGATCGCTGCGCGCGGGCCCCACGGCGGAGTGGGCGATGCCGGGGAGGGCCGAGACCGCGCGGCTCCGGCGTCGAGCGGACTCCGCTTTGTCGCCGTCCTGCCAGACCCCCGCCCAGAACGACCCGTGCGTCGTGTCGAACGAGGCGAGCAGGCTGGTTCCCGGCTTGTAACGCACGTGGCGAATCCGGGCGGGAGCGCCGACGAGGGCGCCGAGGGCTGTCGGATCCAGCAAGAGAGCGAGCCCTCTGAGCTCCCGGTCGCGGCCGGCCAGCTCGTGCACGGCAGCATTCACGCGCCCACCCCCGCGGGCAGAGCGACCGTGCTGTCGTCGGCCGCGCGCTGCACCCACGCGTGCAGGCGCGAGTCGGTGGCGGCGAGCAGTTCGTGGGGCGCGCCGTCCTCGACGATGCGTCCGTTCTCGAGCCACACGACGCGGTCGGCGGAGAGGGCCTGCGTCACGTCGTGGGTGATCGAGACAGTCGTGCGGCCGCGCGTCAGCTCGCTGAGCGACGCGCCCACCTGCGCGCGCGACTGCGGGTCCAGTCCCGTCGTGGCTTCGTCGAGAACAACGACGGGGCTGTCGCGGAGCATCGCGCGGGCGATGGCGAGGCGCTGGCGTTGCCCACCCGAGAGCGTGTCGCCGCGCGCACCGAGAACGGTGTCATACCCCTCGGGCAGCGCCGAGATGAAGTCGTGAGCGTCGGCGCGACGCGCGGCCTCCTCGACCTCGGCATCCGTGGCATCCAGTCGACCGAAGCGAATGTTCTCACGCACGGTCGTGGCGAAGAGCACCGACTCCTGCAGGAGCAGCGATACCGAAGCACGCACGCTCGTGAGGGCCGCGCGGGAGATGTCGATCCCGTCCAGCCGCACCCGTCCGGAGCGCGGGTCCGCCGACCGCACGAGGAGCCCCGCGAGAGTGGACTTCCCCGCTCCGGAGGGCCCCAGAAGGCACACGTTCTGACCGGCGGGGATGTGGAGCGTCAGGTTCTCGAACACCGCGCGGCCGCGGCCGTCTTCGACCGAGACGCCCTCGAACGAGACGTCGCCGCGCAGCCGCGGGAGGTGCGCGGCGGACGGGTCGTCGGCGATCTCGACGGGTTCGTCCAGCAGATCCGCGACGCGCTCGCCGGAGGCGGTGGCGCGGGCGATGCGGCCGGTGTACTTCGCGAGGTCCTTCAGCGGACGCATGGCCAGCTTCAGGTACGCCACGAACACGACGAGATCGCCGGGAGTCATCGTGCCCGAGAGCACCTGCCATCCCCCGCCCAGGAGCACCGTCGCGGTGGCGAGGCCGACGAGGAGGTCGGTGCGGCGTTCCAGTCCCGCGGCGAGGCGCCGTGCCCGGACTCCCTGGGTCAATGCGCGGTCGTTCCCGGCCGCGAAGGCTCCACCCAGGCGGTCTTCGAGGCCGTAGGCCTGAACGACGCGAATCGCGCCGAGCGCCTCGGACGCGGTGTCGGCGAGAGCCCCTTCGCCCTGGCGGGTGGTCCGGGATGCCGCGGTGATGCGCGTGGAACTGGTCCGCGACATCAGGGCATACAGGAGCGCGGCGACCACCACGACGGCCGTGAGGAGCAGGTCCATGAACGACATGACCACGACGAGGACGACGAGCGTGAGGATGTTCCCCACCAGCGGGAGTCCCGCGGTCACCGCGACCTCCTGCAGACGCCCGATGTCGCCCACGAGCCGCTGCACCACGTCGCCCGACGACGCGGTCGAGTGGTACCGGGCCGAGAGCGACTGCACGTGGGCGAACACCCGGGATCGCAGCTCGGTGGCGACGCGTGATCCCACCAGGGCGAACGCGACGGTGCTCGCATACGCCGAGACCGCGCGCAGAGCGATCAGGCCCAGCAGCAGAGTGGCGCAGGCGACCAGAAGACCGAACGACGCCTGCGGGATGCCGGCCGCGGCCCCCGCGGTGGCGCCCAGGCTCACCGAGACGGAGTCGACGACGAACTTCAGCGGCCACGGCTCGAGCACACGGAAGACGACGTCGGCGAGCAGAGCCACCATGCCGAGGACGATGAGCGAGGCCTTGCCGCGCAGGTGCGGCCGCACGATCGCAAGGCTGCGCCGCAGAGCGCGCGGCGAGGGGCGCTCGGCCCGCGTCCGTCCGCGCCTCACGAGGTCACCCGCTCGTGAATGCCGGCGAGGATGCGATCGAGTACGCCGTCCCAACCGAGTTTGGCCAAGGCGTAGCGGCGCGCGTCATCGGCCATGCGGCCGCACAGCCCGGCGTCGTCGATCAGGAGCTGCAGGGCGTCCGCCAGGGCGGGCACGTCACCGGGCTGCACGAGGAGACCCGTGCGCCCGTGCCGGACGAGCTCCGGCACCTGGCCCACGTCGCTCGCGACCACGGGAACGCCCGCGGCGAGGTACTCGCACACCTTCAGCGGAGAGAAGTAGTCGTCGGCCGCGCGATACGGCGCGACACCGACGTCGAGAAGCGTCAGCACGGTCGGCATGTGCGCGGGGGCCACGGCACCGGTGAACCCCGCGTCGATGCCGAGCGCGTCGGCTCGCTCGTGCAGCGCCGCGCGCTCGGGGCCGTCGCCGACGACGAGCAGGCGCGCGCGCCGCCCCCGACGCGCGAGGTCGGCCATGGCATCCACGAGCACGTCGACGCCGTGCCACGGCTTGAGGGTGCCCACGAAACCGACGACGGGTGTCGCGTCGGCCCGGCGGCGCGCAAGGGCAGGCCGGATGCGGTCGGTGTTCACTCCGTTGCGGGCCACGAGCGGGTCACGCGCACCGTGCTCCCTCGCCCAGGCTGCGACGGGTCGGGAGACGCACGCGACGACATCGGCGGTGCTCAACGCGCGGTGCGCGGTCGCGACCGCCCGCTGCTCATCGATCAGCTCGCGGTGGAGTCGCTGTTCGTCGATCAGCGGGGCGTTCACCTCGAGCACGGCGGGCACGCCGCGGGCGGCGGCGACCTGCGCCGCCGCATCCGAGAAGAGCGAGAACCGCTCGTAGACCAGGTCACACCCGTCGTCGATGGCCGCGGCGGCGAGCGCCGCGGCTGCCGCGCGGATGCTGCGCTCGCGGTCGGCCGTGTTTGTTCCCCGAACGCGATGCTCGACCACACGGAGGTCGGCCAAGTCGGCGGGCACGTCATCTCCCCGCCGGGTGGCGTAGACCGTCACCTCGGCGCCCCGGGCACGGAAGGACCGCACGATCTCCTGCACGTGCACGCTCGCGCCCTTCGTGCCGAACACGGGCACACCGGGGTCGGCCACGATGTACGCGACGCGCATCACGCCACCTCCCGATACTGGGCGGCCGCGGCCGCCGCCGTCAGTTCCGCCAGCTGCTGCGCCTGACGTCGGCAGTCGAAGCGCTGCTCGATGAGCGCTCTCGCCTGTCGTGTGGTCTCGCGCACCGGGTAGTCGGCGCGGGTCACGCGGCGGAGCCCGTCGACGAGCGAGTCCACGTCGCCCGGCTCGCAGAGGATGCCGGTTCGACCGTCGACGATGATCTCCGGGATTCCCGTGACCGCGGTCGACACGCACGGGATGCCGGTGGCCATGGCCTCCAGCAGGACGGTGGGCAGCCCGTCGGCGTTGCCGTCGGACCCGACGAGGCACGGGGCGACGAAGACGTCGGCCTCGCGCAGATGTGTCGCCACGTCGCCCTGAGGGAGCGGACCGAGGAAGCGGATCGCGGCGCTCGCCGCTGAGGCCTCCGCGCGTGACCGGAGCGGCGCGGAGAGTTCGCCGTCGCCGACGATGTCGAGCGTGACGTCGATCCCGTCGCCGCACAGGCGCTCCACGGCGTCGATGAGCAGGGCGAAGCCCTTCTTCTCCACGAGTCGGCCGACCGCGAGCAGACGCAGGGTCCCGCCGCGCGCCGGGCGCGGCACGAACGGGAACCGGTCGAGATCGAGGCCGTTGTACACGCGCGCGACGGCGGCGGTCGCGCGGTAGGTCCGCTGGAGGTGGTGCAGGTTGAAGTCGCTCACGGTCACGGCGAACGCGGCATCCGACAGCTTCTGCTCCAGATCCACGGGGTCGACCGAGGAATGGAAGATGTCTTTCGCGTGCGCCGTGAAGGAGTACGGGATACCGGCGAGCAGCGCCGCCAGCCGGGCCACGGTCGTCGCGGTGGAGGCGAAGTGGGCGTGCAGGTGCGTGATCCCGCGCCGGTGCACCTGCCGGGCCACCTCGATCGCCTGCAGGGCGTCGTCGGCGTCGGCCGAGAGAAGCTCGGGGAGATGGCGGGCGACCGCCGCCGAGAGCTCGGGCTCGCGGGCCGCACCGCGCAGGCCCTCCCAGGCCGACGAGAGGCGACGAGGCACGGGAACGGCCCGCACGGGAGCCTGGACGCGGGCCAGTTCGGCGTGGAAGCGGGTGTCGTCGTTGGGGCGGAGCGCGAAGATCTCGAGGCGCTCGCCGCGGGCCTCGCGGGCGAGGATCTCGGTCACGACGAACGTCTCGGAAAAGCGCGGGTACATCTTGAGGACGTATCCGATGAGGGGGGTGGATTCAGACGGCATGAGCGACGACCTCCTGCGTCGATCGGGTGAGAAGCTGTGCGGCGAGCGGCGCGACGGCCGCGAGTCCGTCGAGATCGACTCCGCTGCGGTCGGTGCGGGTGCGGCGGGCTCTGTCGAAGAAGTCCGAGACGACCGCGCCGTCGAGGACCGACGCCTCGACGCTTTCGATCGCGCCGATGCGCTGCAGGGCCCGGGCGCGGATGCGCTGTTCGTCACGCCGGCCGCAGCGTGGCACCACGAGCGTCGGCGTCGAGGTGCTCATGACCTCGCACACGGTGTTGTAGCCGCCCATCGTCACGACGGCGGCGGCCTGGCGGAGAAGACCGAGCATGTCGGGGACGCTCTCGACGACCTCGGTCGCCGGCCCCGCGGCGCCGCGGACACGAGCGCGATCCGACGGCGACATCTGCGGCCCCGTCACGATCAGGTGCGTGTGCCCGTCGGGGACGGAGGCCGCAGCCGCGGCAAGGGCGATGTCGACGCCGTCGGAGCCGCCGCCCACCGTGGTCAGCACGAACGGGCCGCTCACTGACGGAGCGGCATCCGAGGGGCGGCCGTGGGACAGATAGCCGGTGTGGCGGATGAGCGGCGCGAGTCCGGGCGGCGTCTCGCCGCTCTCGCGCAGGTCGTGCACCGTGGGGTCGCCGTACACCCACACCGCGTCGAAGTACTCGCGGATGGCGCGGGCGCCGCCGAGCGCCCGGAACTCGGCCCGCGCCACGGACGGCTCGTCGAGCACGTCGCGCAGGCCCAGGGCCGTGACGCACGACGGCCGGGTCGCCCGCAGTTCGCGCAGAGCGGTCAGCAGCTCTCCGTGGACGCCGAAGGGATGGCGGTCGACCACGAACAGGTCGGGCCCGAAGGCACGCAAGACGCCGGCGACGGCCCCGGCGCGCATGCCGGTGACCCGGTCGATCCCCGCGGACAGGTGGCGAGAGCGGTAGCCGCCCTCCCCGACCGTGACGCTGGGGAGAACGACCCAGTCCCATCCCGGCGGGGCCGCGAAGGAGGTCGCCGACGCCTGCCCGGTGATGAGCACACCGGTGACCTCCTCGCCGGTCAGCGCGGGAAGGCTGCGCGTGAGAGCGTGCGCGAGAGCGAGATTGCGCCGCACGTGTCCGAGTCCGACGGAGTCGTGCGACGAGAGGGCGATGCGTATGACCACGGCACTCTCCAGTCGATGTGACGCGGGATGCCCCGCGAGTGCGGGGAACTCCCGCACACCTCATGCTGGAGATCGGGTGTAAAGCTCGACTAAGCCGATGACGAGACGGTTCTTAGATTTGCGACGGCGTCCCGTCGTCGCCCTGCGCCCGACGGATCACATCGGGGCGAGCTCGCCGATCAGCGCCTCCACACGTCCGCGGATGTCGTCGCGGATACGACGCACGGACTCGGTGCCCTGGCCGGCCGGGTCGTCGAGCTGCCAATCCTCGTAGCGCTTGCCGGGGAAGATCGGGCAGGCGTCGCCACAGCCCATCGTGATGACCACGTCGGATTCGCGAACGGCATCCACCGTCAGGATCTTCGGGGTGTTGCCGGCGATGTCGACGCCCTCCTCGGCCATGACCTCGATCGCCACGGGGTTGATCTGATCCTTGGGTTCCGACCCGGCCGACAGCACGTCGATGCGGTCGCCTGCGAGGTGCTGCAGGTAGCCGGCGGCCATCTGGGAGCGGCCGGCGTTGTGGACGCAGACGAACAGGACGGTGGGACGGGACATGGATTCCTCTTTCGGGCTTCAAGCGGCGCGCACGTGCGGGAGCAGGGCGTCGATGCGGTGGGAGATCTCGTCGAAAGCGGCCTCGAAGGCCCGGGGTGTTCCGAGACGGACGGGGTCGGGGATCGACCAGTGCAGATCCGTGGATGCCAGCGACTCGCGCGCCCGATCGCACACGGTGATGCGCAGGTCGTCGGTGCGTGCCACCTCGTCGAGCGTCTTCGGTACGGCGGCGGACAGGTCGAGCCCGTGGGCCGCAGCGACCGCGATAGCCCCCGGGGCGACACCGTCGGCGGGAAGCGTGCCGGCGGACGCGGCCGCGACCGACGTGCGGGAACGCCACAGGTGCTCGGCGAGTTGCGACCGGGCGGAGTTCGCGGTGCACACGAACACGACGCGGTGGGCGGAGACCTCGGCATCCCGCGCTTCCGCGGGAAGTGCCTCGGGGATGAGCCGAACGTACCCGCGGCGTCCGTCGCCTTCCGAGCGTCGACGCTCGATGAGCCCCGCGGTCTCGAGCACCTTGAGGTGATGGGACAGGAGATTGGATGCCACGCCCATACGCTCCCCCAGGTCCTGCGGCGACAGATCGCCGAGGGTGAGGAGAGCGACGACACGCAGGCGCGCCGGATCGGCCAGCGCGGCGTAGCGCGCGACACGGAGTTCGAGCGAGAGGGACGACATCAGCTCAATGATCGTTGAGGTAGTCGAGTCTCGTCAAGCGTACTTCCGGGGATTCGACCGCAGGTCACCCTACGTGAGGCGCCAGCTCGGTCCAGCCGCCGCCGAACTTCGCGGCCCGTCCGTCACCCGACGACGTGCCGGTCAGACGTCGCCGCACCCAGGGTGCGACGTGCTCGCGGTAGTACGCGGTGCCCTTCAGGCGCTGGATCTCGGGGATCTCCGGCAGGTGCCACCACTCCCCTGGCGCGGACTGACCCACGGACTCCAGGACGCGCGCGGCGACACGGTGATGACCTCGCGCGTTCATGTGCAGGCGGTCGACGGACCAGAACTCCGGCCCCGCGAGCTCGCGGTCGAACCAGTTGTACGCGGTGATGACGTCGGGGCGGTGCTGCAGTCGTTCCTCGACGGCGTGCGACAGCTTGTCGCCCCGGCCCTGGACGACCTGCCCGAGCGGCAGCCCCGCCGACGGGTTCGCCCCCGAGAGCACGATGAGCTGCACACCCTCTTCGTCGCAGCGGCGCACGACGTGGTCGAACACCGCCACGATCCGCTCGATGCCGGTGCGCGGACGCAGCATGTCGTTGCCGCCGCCGTTGAATGAGAGGTGGGTCGGCTTGAGGGCCAGCGCCGGCTCCAGCTGCTCGTCGACGATGGGCTGCACGAGCTTGCCGCGAATCGCGAGGTTGGCGTACTGGATAGGCTCGCCGATGGCATCCGCCCATCCCTGAGCAGCGAGATCGGCCCAGCCCCGGACGGTCCCGTCGGGCAGTTCGTCGCCGACGCCCTCGGTGAATGAGTCGCCGATCGCGACGTAGAGCACGGATGCCATCCCGCCAGCCTACGCGCGGCAGGTTTTCTCGCGTCAGCTCTCGGCCAGCGCGCGACCGCGCTCCTCGCGGAGGAACAGCGCTGCGACGACCGCGACGGCGAAGAACGCCGCGAACACGATGAACAGCAACGGAGCCCCGCCCCAACCGAGAAGCGGCGGAACGCTGAGCGGCGCCACGATCGAGGCGATACGTCCGACGCCGGCGGCCCAGCCCGAGCCCGTGGCCCGCAGCGTCGTGGGGTACGTCTCGGGCGTCGCCGCGTACAGCGCGCCCCAGGCGCCGAGATTGAAGAACGACAGGGCCATTCCCGCCGCGATCACGGCGACCTCACCGGATGCCGTGCCGAAGAACACCGCGGCCACGGCGGACCCTGCGAGGAAGGTGGCGAGCGTCGCGCGGCGACCCCACGCCTCGATGAGCCACGCCGCCACGGCGTAGCCGGGCAGCTGGGCGAGCGTGATGATGAGCGTGAAGCCGAAGGAGCGCACGAGGTCGTACCCCTGCGACACGAGGATCGTCGGGATCCAGATGAACGCTCCGTAGTACGAGAAGTTCACGCAGAACCACAGCAGCCACAGCGCCGCGGTGCGCTGACGCAGCGGCCTCGCCCACAGCGCGCGCACGCGCGCCCGCGGCGCCCGGTGATCCCCGCCGAGCTCGGTCGGTGCGGGAGTGAAGGACACGCGTCCCGCCGCGGCCTCGAAGTCGCGGACGATCGCGGAGGCCTCGGCATCCCTCCCCCGGCTCGCCAACCACCGCGGCGACTCGGGGAGCCCCCAGCGCACGATGAGGGCGTAGACGGCGGGGATCGCGCCCAGCGCGAAGGCCCAGCGCCATCCGTCGGCGGAGGCCGGAACGACGAGGTAGCCGATGACGGCGGCGGCGGTCCAGCCCACCGCCCAGAACGCCTCGAGGAACACGATGACGCGTCCGCGCATGCGCGCCGGAGCGAACTCGCTCACGTACGTCGATGCGACCGGCAGTTCGGCTCCGAGTCCGAGACCGACGACGAACCGCAGGACGAGCAGGGCCGCCAGCCCGCCGACGAGCGCGCTCGCCCCCGTCGCCAGGCCGTACACCAGGAGCGTGAGGGCGAAGACATGGCGGCGGCCGAACCGGTCGGCGAGCAGTCCGCCGAGGCTCGCGCCGATCGCCATGCCCGCGAACCCGGCCGACGCGATCCACGAGGCCTCCGCGGGGGCGAGCTGCCACTGCGCGGCCAGGGCCGCGATGACGAAGGAGATGAGCCCGACGTCCATGGCATCCAGGGCCCACCCGAGACCCGAGCCGCCGAGCACCCGCGCGTGGCGGCGTGTGAACGGGAGGGCGTCGAGGCGGTCGGCGATGCGCGCGACGTCGGTCGAGGTGGTCACCGGATGCCGGCGGTCTCGGTCTCGGCGAGCATCTCGTGCACGAGCGGGAGCACGCGCGTGCCGTAGAGCTCGATGCTCGACAGGAGCCGGTCGTGCGAGATCGAGCCGCTGGCGAACTTCAGCTGGAAGCGCGAGTTGCCCAGAGCCCGGACGGTCGCCGCGATCTTCCGGGCGACGGTCTCGGGCGAACCGATGTACATCGACCCCTCCGGGCCGACGTCGTGCTGGAAACGCAGGCGGTTGTACTCGGGCCATCCGCGCTCGCGACCGATCGTGTTGTTCAACTCGGCGACGCCCTCGTAGGCCTCTTCCCACGCCTGCTGGTCCGTCTCGGCGATGTGTCCGGGCGAGTGCACCGAGATGGGCATCTGCGGCTTCCCCAGCTCGTCGAGCGACCGGCGGTACAGGTCGGCGAAGGGACGGAAGCGGGCCGAGGAGCCGCCGATGATCGCCAGCACCAGGCCGTAGCCGTAGCGCGCCGCGCGCACGACCGACTCGGGAGAGCCGCCGACCCCGACCCACGCCCTCAGGCCGTTCTCGGTCTTGGGGTAGACGTCGGCGTCCTGGAGACCCGCGCGGGTACGGCCCGCCCAGGTCACGGGCTTCTCGTCCAGGAGCAGCGAGAACAGCTCCAGCTTCTCCTCGAACAGCTGTTCGTAGTCACGGAGGTCGTAACCGAAGAGCGGGAACGACTCGATGAACGAGCCGCGCCCGAGGATCACCTCGGCGCGGCCGTTCGAGACGGCGTCCAGGGTCGCGAACCGCTCGTACACGCGCACCGGGTCATCAGACGACAGCACGGTGACGGCGGTGCCGAGGTGGATGTTCGTCGTGCGCGCGGCGGCGGCCGCGAGCACGATCTCCGGGCTCGTGACCGCGAAGTCTTTGCGATGGTGCTCCCCGACGCCGAAGAACGACAGGCCGACCTGGTCGGCGAGTACGGCCTGGTCGACGACGTTGCGGATGGTCTGCGCGTCGGACTGCAGGCTCCCGTCGGGGCCGCGGGAAATGTCTCCGAAGGTGTCGAGACCGAGCTCGAGCGGGCGATCGTTCATGGCGTCTCCTTGCCGAATCAGAAGCATTCGGATGAATGAACTTTATGCCCCCCGGCGGTATTCCCGGGAATCGGGGCGCCCCCTGCCGCAGACACCCCGATCCGGATCACGCGGATGCCAGAGCCCGGCGCAGCGTGTCGAGACCGACGCCGCCGATGTCGAGGGCCTTCGTGTGGAACGCCTTCATCGAGAAATCGGCGCCCGCGCGCTCGCGAGCTTCCTCGCGCACCTGCTCCCAGATGCGCTGGCCCACCTTGTAGGACGGCGCCTGCCCCGGCCAGCCCAGGTAGCGGTTGACCTCGAAGCGGACGAACTCCTCGGGCATGTTGACGTTGCGCAGCATGAACTGCAGCGCGTAGTCGTGGTCCCACACGCCCTCGCCGTCGAGCCGCGGCTTACCGAGGTGCACGCCGATGTCGAGCACGACGCGCGCCGCACGCATGCGTTGGCCGTCGAGCATGCCCAGGCGGTCGGCGGGGTCGTCGAGGTAGCCGAGCTGCTCCATGAGGCGCTCGGCGTACAGCGCCCAGCCCTCGGCGTGACCGCTGGTACCGGCGAGGAGGCGTCGCCACGAGTTGAGCTCTCCGCGGTTGTACACCGCCTGCGCGATCTGCAGGTGGTGGCCCGGAACGCCCTCGTGGTACACCGTGGTCAGTTCGCGCCAGGTGTCGAAGCTCTCGACGCCCTCGGGTACCGACCACCACATGCGGCCCGGTCGCGAGAAGTCATCGGTCGGGCCGGTGTAGTAGATGCCGCCCTCTTTCGTGGGCGCGATCATGCACTCCAGGCGCCGGATCGGGTCGGCGATGTCGAAGTGGGTACGCCCCAGCTCCTCCACCGCGCGGTCGCTGGTGCGCTGCATCCACTCCTGGAGGGCTGCGGTGCCATGGAGCTTGCGCGATTCGTCCTTCTCGAGGAAGGCGACGGCCTCTTCGACCGTGGCGCCCGTGAGGATCTCGTTCGCGATCGACTCCTGCTCGGCGACCATGCGCGCGAGCTCCTCCACGCCCCACTCGTAGGTCTCGTCGAGGTCGATCGTCGCGCCGAGGAACTGCCGCGAGTGCAGCGCATAGAGCTCGCGGCCGACCCCGTCGATCTCGCCGGCGACGGGCGCCAGCTCGGACGAGAGGAAGGATGCCAGCGAGTCGTAGGCGACGCGTGCGGCACCGGCGTTCTGGTCGAGGTCGCGCGCGAGCGACGCGGGCAGCTGCCCCTCGTCCGGGGCGGCCTCGCCGACGAACTCCGCGAAGAAGCCCGTGTCGGCGGTGTAGCGCCCGATCTGCGTCGCGACCTCGACGACCTGGCGGCGTGCGGGCACGACACCGCGAGCGATGCCCTCGCGCAGCGTCGCGATATAGCCGTCGATCGCGCCGGGGAGGGCCTTGAGCCGCGTGGAGATCGTCGACCAGTCCTCGACCGTCGCGGTCGGCATGAGATCGAACGCCTGGCGCAGGTCCTGCGCCGGGGAGGCGATGACGTTGACGTCGCGCAGGTGAGTCTGTGCCGCGTGCAGCTCGAGGTGCAGGTCGAGTTCGCGGCCGAGGTCCATCTTCGTGACCTCGTCGATGGCATCCACGGGGGTGGCGTTGTCGAGCGCCGCCTTCGTCGCGCGTGCCTGGTCGGCGAGTTCGTTCGCGCCTTCGGGGCTGTAGTCGCCGAACCGGTCGTTGAACTCGGTGCGTCCGATGTAGGTCGCGAGCGTCGGGACCCGCTCGGCCAGGGTGTCCACCCACGCGTCGGCGATCGTGTCGATCGGCGTGGGGGTGCGTTGTGCATCAGTCATGAGTCGAGCCTAGGGAAGGCGCGGGGGGCCTGACCACCCGACAGCGCTCAGTGGCCCGCTTCGTCCCAATCGCCGCCGCGGCCGATCTGCACGTCGAGCGGCACCGACAGGTCGGCGGCGTCCGCCATGCGGGCGCGCACGATCGTCTCGACGGCATCCCACTCCCCCGGAGCCACTTCGACGACGAGCTCGTCGTGGATCTGCAGCAGCACGCGCGAGCGCAGACCCGTGGATGCCAGTTCTTCGCGGATGCGAAACAGTGCGATCTTCATGATGTCGGCGGCACTGCCCTGGATCGGGGCGTTCAGCGCCGCGCGCTCGGCGTTCTCGCGCAGCACGCGGTTCATGCTGGTGAGGTCGGGGAACGGTCGGCGGCGTCCGAAGATCGTCTCGGTGTACCCGTCCTGACGGGCCTGCTCGACCGAGCCGCGCAGGTAGTCGCGCACCGCACCGAAACGCGCGAAGTACTCGAGCATGAGCTGCTTCGCCTCGGACTGCTCGATGCGCAGCTGCTTTGACAGCCCGAACGCCGACAGGCCGTAGACCAGGCCGTACGACATGGCCTTGACCTTGGTACGCATCGCCGGGGTCACCTCGCTCGGATCGACGCCGAACACGCGCGCGCCGACGAAGCGGTGGAGGTCCTCGCCGGAGTTGAACGCCTCGACGAGTCCGGGGTCGCCCGACAGGTGCGCCATGATGCGCATCTCGATCTGCGAGTAGTCGGCGGTCAGCAGCGTCTCGTAGCCCTCGCCGACCTCGAACGCGGCGCGGATGCGACGGCTCTCCTCGGTGCGGATCGGGATGTTCTGCAGGTTCGGGTCGGTGCTCGACAGGCGCCCGGTCTGGCTGCCCGTCTGCACGTAGGTCGTGTGGATCCGGCCGTCGGCGCCGATGGCCGCGTCGAGGGCGTCGATGATCTGCTTGAGCTTCGTCGCCTCGCGGTGACGCAGCAGCAGGTCGAGGAACGGGTGGTGCGCGCTCTCCTGCAGGTCGGCGAGGGCCGCGGCATCCGTCGTGTACCCGCTCTTGGTCTTGCGGGTCTTCGGCAGCTGCAGCTCGTCGAACAGCACTTCCTGCAGCTGCTTCGGCGAGCCGAGGTTCACCTCGTGCCCGATCGAGGCGTAGGCCTGCTGCGCGAGGTCGTCGGCGCGCGCCGCGAGCTCACCGGAGAAGCGCGAGAGCTTCTCGTGCGACACGGCGACGCCCGCGAGCTCCATGTCGGCCAGGGCGCCGAGGGTGGGAAGCTCGATGTCGTCGAGCACACCGGCGACGCTCTCGGGCAGATCGCCGCGTTGGGCGTCGGAGACCCGGCGCACGTACCACGACAGCTGACCGGGGGTGGCTCCCTCCGTCTCGGGGACGAGCTGTGTCGGATCGGCCTCGGGCAATTTCTCGCCGAGGTAGCGATCGACGAGGTCGGCGAGGGTCTTGTCCGGGAAGCTGGGCCGCACGAGCCACCCCGCGAGGATCACGTCATCGGCGATCCCCCCGACCTCGACGCCCTCGCGCGCCAGGGCCTTCAGCTGCGGCTTCGCCCCGGCGAAGGCCTTCGGGGCATCGGATGCCAGCCACCCGCCGAGGGCGTGGCGCACGGCGTCCGTCCACTCGGCCTCGGCCGCGGCGGTGTCGGTTGCGAGGCCGATACGGGTCGGCGCGCCGCCGATCAGGGCGATGGTGACCCCGACCGTGCCGGCGGCCGCCGCCGCCCAGGCCGCGAGGCCTTCGGCGTCGAGGACAGCCGCGGAGGGGGCCTGCGCCGTCGGAAGCGCGGGTTCGGCGGCGCCGGACGGGTCGGCGCCGAACGCGTCGAACACGCGCGGGAGAAGCGTGCGGAACTCGAGACGCGCGAAGATGTCGCGCACCGCTTGCGCGTCGATGGGCTGCACCGCCAGGTCGGCGGGCGACTTCTCGAGCTCGACGTCGCGCAGGAGGCGGTTCAGGGTGCGGTTGCGCTTCACGTCGTCGAGGTGCTCGCGCAGATTGTTGCCCGCGACACCCGTGATCTTGTCGGCGTTCTCGAGCAGCGCCTCGAGCGAGCCCCACTGCGTGAGCCACTTCACCGCGGTCTTCTCACCGACCTTCGGCACGCCGGGAAGGTTGTCGCTCGTCTCGCCGACCAGGGCGGCGATCTCGGGGTACTGCGCCGGCGGCAGGCCGTACTTCTCGATGACCGCGTCGGTGTCGTACCGCTTGAGCTGCGATACGCCCTGCACGTTCGGGTACAGCAGCGTGATGTCGTCGTTGACGAGCTGAATGGTGTCGCGGTCACCCGAGCACACGAGGACCGAGAAGCCGTCGGCGGAGGCCTCGGTGGCGAGCGTCGCGAGGATGTCGTCGGCCTCGACCTCCTCCTTCGTCAACACCTCGACGTTCAGCGCCCTCAGGCAGTCCTGCAGCAGCGGGATCTGCCCCTTGAACTCGGCCGGGGACTCGCTGCGGTTGGCCTTGTACTCGCTGTACTCCTTCGTGCGGAACGACTGCCGTGAGGTGTCGAACGCCACCGCCAGATGGGTCGGCTTCTCGGCCTTCACGAGGTTGACGAACATCGACAGGAACCCGTAGATGCCGTTGGTGTGCTGGCCGTCCTTCGTGGAGAAGTTGTCGACGGGCAGGGCGTAGAACGCCCGGTAGGCCAGCGAGTGGCCGTCGACGACGAGGAGAGTAGGCTTTTCGGCATCCGTCACTCGTCCAGCGTAACGAGTGCCACCGACACTCCCCCGGCCCCGGCCCGCGAAGGCGACGATGACCTCGACGACACCCGACACCACGTCCGGCGGCACCTCGGGGCTGGACTGGGCGAAAGAGCGCGGAATGGGCGCCCTCGCCGAGAAGATGGGCATCGAGTGGGTCGAGTTCTCCGTCGAGCGCAGCGTCGCCACCATGCCGGTCGAGGGCAACACCCAGCCGGTCGGCCTCCTGCACGGTGGCGCGTACGTCGTCCTCGGTGAATCCCTAGGATCGATGGCCGCCAACCTCTACGCCGGTCCCGGTCGGCTCGCCGTCGGCATCGACATCAACGCCACGCACACGCGCTCGGCGACCTCGGGTGTCGTCACCGGCGTCTGCACGCCGATCCACCTGGGCCGCTCGCTCACCGTCCACGAGATCGCGGTGACCGACGAGCAGGGGCGCCGCTGCTCGACGATCCGCATCACGAACATGATCAAGGACGCCCCGACCTCCTGAGGTCGGAAACGGAAAAGGGATGCCACCGAAGTGGCATCCCTTTCTCGAAAGACCGAGTGTCAGCCCTTCTTCGGGGCGAGCTGCTCGATGATGGCCTTCGCCACGTCCTGCATGGTGAGACGGCGATCCATGGACGCCTTCTGGATCCAACGGAACGCCTCGGGCTCGGAAAGGCCCATCTTCTCGTTCAGCAGGCCCTTGGCGCGGTCGACGAGCTTGCGGGTCTCGAAGCGCTCGACCATGTCGGCGACCTCGGCCTCGAGCGTGATGATCTGCTCGTAGCGGGCCAGGGCGATCTCGATCGCCGGAAGCAGGTCGTTCGGTGTGAAGGGCTTGACGACGTACGCCAGGGCGCCGGCCTCGCTCGCGCGTTCCACCAGCTCCTTCTGGCTGAAGGCCGTCAGCAGCACGACGGGGGCGATGTGGTTCTTGCTGAGCTTCTCGGCCGCGCTGATGCCGTCGAGCTGCGGCATCTTGACGTCCATGATGACAAGGTCGGGACGCAGTTCCGTGGCCAGCTGGACGGCGGTCTCGCCGTCACCGGCCTCGCCGACGACGTCGAAGCCGTTGTCGCGGAGGATCTCGACGATGTCGAGGCGGATGAGCGACTCGTCTTCCGCCACGACGACACGACGGGGGGCGGTGGGCGCGCTCACCGGCGCGGCTTCGTGATCTGTCACAGTTCCATCCTAAGACTGCGGTCATGAGGATCACCCGTGCGGTGACCTCGGGATGCGGTGCTGTCGAGCACCACGCATTGTGCCGGTGGTGGGACTCGAACCCACACGCCCTTGCGGACAGAGCATTTTGAGTGCCCCGCGTCTGCCATTCCGCCACACCGGCCGGTGTCTGCGTCCCCAACCTACCCGGCCGGGAACGACGACGCGCGCCGGGCGAACCGGCGCGCGTCGCCCGTGATCAGTTGTCCTGGTAGCCGGGAGCCGCGCCGTGCACGGCGTCGCCCACGCGGTGGACGCGCAGGTCGTTCGTCGAGCCGGCGATTCCGGGAGGCGAGCCCGAGATGACCACGACCTTATCGCCGATCTTCGCGAGGTCGTTCGCGAGCAGGTAGTCGTCGACCTGGAGGAACATCTTGTCGGTGTGCGACACGTGCTCGACCAACGTCGACCGCACACCCCACGTCAGTGACAGGCGGCGGCGGATGCCGGGCTCCGGGGTGAACGCGATCATGGGGATCGTGGAGCGCAGGCGCGACATGCGGCGCGCCGAGTCGCCCGACTCGGTGAACACGCACAGGTACTTCGCGTCGACGAACTCCGCGACCTCGACGGCGGCGAGCGTGATCGCCCCGCCCTGGGTGCGCGGCTTGTTCGTGAGGGGCGCAATGCGCTCGAGACCGTGCTCCTCCGTGGATGCCACGATGCGGGCCATCGTCTCGACCACGACGACCGGGTAGTCGCCGACGCTCGTCTCGCCCGACAGCATGACCGCGTCGGCGCCGTCGAGGACGGCGTTGGCGACGTCGCTGGTCTCGGCGCGGGTGGGCACCGGGTTGTTGATCATCGACTCGAGCATCTGCGTCGCGACGATGACGGGCTTCGCCATGCGGCGTGAGAGCTCCACGGCGCGCTTCTGCACGATCGGAACGGCCTCGAGCGGCAGCTCGACGCCCAGATCGCCGCGGGCGACCATGATGCCGTCGAACGCGTCGATGATCTCCTCGAGGTTGTCGACGGCCTGCGGCTTCTCGATCTTGGCGATGACCGGCACGTACCGGCCCTCTTCGCCCATGATCTCGTGCACGCGCTCGACGTCCTTGGCATCCCGCACGAACGACAGCGCGATCAGGTCGGCTCCGGCACGCAGGCCCCAGCGCAGGTCGGCCTCGTCCTTGTCGCTCAGGGCGGGGACGTTCACGGCCACGCCGGGGAGGTTGATGCCCTTGTTGTTCGACACCGGTCCGCCGACGACCACGCGCGTGGTCACGACGGTGCCGTCGGTCTCGACGACCTCGACGCGCACCTTGCCGTCGTCGATGAGGAGGAAGTCGCCGGGGCGCACGTCCTGGGGCAGGCCCTTGAACGTCGTTCCGACGATCTCCTTCGTGCCGAGGATGTCCTCGACGGTGATCTTGAAGATGTCGCCGGGAGCGAGGAGGTGAGGTCCGTTCTCGAACTTGCCGAGACGGATCTTCGGACCCTGCAGATCGACGAGGGCGGCCACGGGGCGGCCCGCGTCCTCCGCCGCCTTGCGCACGTTGGCGAAGTTGGCGTCGTGCACGGAATAGTCTCCGTGGCTCAGGTTCAGTCGGGCGACGTCCACCCCGGCGTCGATGATGGCGCGAACCATCTCATACGACGACGTGGCGGGGCCGAGGGTTGCGACGATCTTGGCGCGTCTCATCCGTTTTCAAGCTCCGTGAGGATATTCGGGAAGTGGCCGATCGGCCCTTGCCAGCTTAGGCGGGGAGGAGCCCGATGGCGACATCGGTCGGGCGCACGGGGGCGGGCAGCACCGTCTCCCCCATGAGGAACGTGTCGACCTCGGCGGCCGCGGCACGGCCCTCCGCGATCGCCCACACGATGAGCGACTGTCCGCGTCCGGCGTCACCGGCCACGAACACGCCGGGGGCGGTCGTGGCGTAGGTGGCGTCGCGCTCGACGTTGCCGCGCGAGGTGAACTGCGCACCCAGCTGCTGCTCGAGGTGATCGCGCTCGGGACCCGTGAAGCCCATGGCGATGAGCACGAGGTCGGCGGGGATCTCGCGCTCGGTGCCGCTCTTGGGCACGCGGCGTCCGTCGACGTACTCGGTCTCGGCGACGCGCAGCGCGCGTACCTCGCCCGCGTCGTTGCCGAGGAACTCCACCGTGGATGCCAGGAACGTGCGCTCCCCGCCCTCTTCGTGCGCGGAGGCCATCTCGAACAGGTTCGGCGTCATCGGCCACGGCTGGTCCATCGGACGCTCCGACGGCGGCTGCTTGCCGATCGCGAGGTTCGTGACGCTGAGCGCTCCCTGGCGGTGGGCGGTGCCGATGCAGTCCGCACCGGTGTCGCCGCCGCCGATGACGACGACGTGCTTGCCGTGCGCCGTGATCTGCTGCGGGATCTGGTCGCCCGCGACGGCCTTGTTGCCCTCGATGAGGTACTCCATCGCGAAGTGCACGCCGTCGAGGTCGCGGCCCGGGATCGCCAGGTCGCGCGGAACGGTCGAACCCGTGGCGACCACGACCGCGTCGTACCGGGCGCGCAGGTCGCTCCACGAGATGTCGGTGCCGATCTCGACGCCGGCGCGGAAGCGCGTGCCCTCGGCCTGCATCTGCCGCAGCCGCAGCTCGAGGTGGCGCTTCTCCATCTTGAAGTCCGGGATGCCGTAGCGCAGGAGCCCGCCGATGCGGTCGTCGCGCTCGTACACCGCGACCGTGTGACCGGCTCGGGTGAGCTGCTGGGCGGCGGCGAGGCCGGCGGGCCCCGACCCGACGACCGCGACGGTCTTGCCCGTGAGACGCTCGGGCGGCTCGGGCTCGACCCACCCGTTCGAGAACGCCTCGTCGATGATCGAGACCTCGACCTGCTTGATCGTCACCGCGGGCTGGTTGATACCCAGCACGCACGAGCTCTCGCAGGGCGCGGGGCACAGGCGACCGGTGAACTCCGGGAAGTTGTTCGTCGCGTGCAGGCGCTCGATCGCCGCGCGGCCCTCGCCGCGCCACGTGAGGTCGTTCCACTCGGGGATGAGATTCCCGAGCGGGCAGCCCTTATGGCAGAACGGGATACCGCAGTCCATGCACCGGCCGGCCTGGCGGCGGACGACGGCCGGGTCACCCGGCTCGTAGACCTCCTTCCAGTCCATGATCCGCACGGGAACGGGACGACGCGGCGGGAGCTCCCGCTGCGTGGTCTTGAGAAAGCCCTTCGGGTCAGCCACCCGTCACCTCCAGAATGCGCGTCCAGACGACGTCGCCGTCGGGGTCCAGCCCCTCGGCGACCGCCTCCTGGCGGGTCTGCAGCACCGCGGCGTAGTCGCGCGGCAGCACCCGGACGAAGTTCTCCACCTCGGCGTCGAAGTCGTCGAGCAGACGGCGCGCCAGTGTGGAGTCGGTCTCGGCGACGTGCTTCTCGAGCAGGTCGCGCAGGATCTCGGCATCCCCCGATCCGAGGGGACCCAGTTCGAGCTCACCGGATGCCACGGCCTCCCGGTTCACCAGGTCGGTGTCGAGCTTGTAGACGTAGGCCTGTCCGCCGGACATGCCTGCGCCGAGGTTGCGTCCCGTGGCACCGAGGATCACGGCGAGTCCACCGGTCATGTACTCGAGCGCGTGGTCGCCCACGCCCTCGACGACCGCGGTCGCGCCGGAGTTGCGGACCAGGAAACGCTCGCCCACGACGCCGTTCAGGAACATCTGCCCCTGGGTGGCGCCGTAGCCGATGACGTTTCCGGCGATGACGTTCTCGGACGCCGCGAACGAGGAACCGCGGGGCGGCCGCACGACGATCTTGCCGCCGGAGAGTCCCTTGCCGACATAGTCGTTCGAGTCGCCCTCCAGACGCAGCGTGATGCCGGACGGCATGAACGCGCCGAAGGACTGTCCGGCTGAACCGGTGAGCCGCACGTCGATCGCGCCGTCGGGCAGGCCGTGCTCGCCGTGCGCCTTGGTGACGTGGTGACCCAGCATCGTCCCGACCGCGCGGGCCGTGTTGCGCACGGGCAGCTCGATCGTGATCCGGCCGCCGTGGGCGACGACGTCCTGCGCGCGTTCGATGAGCTGCACGTCGAAGTGCTCGTCGAGCTCGTGATCCTGGTTGCGGCCGTGCTTACGCGGCTCGTCGTCGGCGAATCGCGGACCTTCGAGGATCGGCGCGAGGTTGAGTCCGCGCGCCTTCCAGTGCTCCACGGCGCCGTTGACGTCGAGGAGCTCGGAGCGGCCCACGATCTCATCGATCGAGCGGTAGCCGAGCGCGGCGAGGTACTCGCGCACCTCCTGGGCGATGAACTCCATGAAGTTCACGACGTACTCGGCCTTGCCGGTGAAGCGCTGGCGAAGGACCGGGTTCTGCGTCGCGACACCCACGGGACACGTGTCGAGGTGGCACACGCGCATCATGATGCAGCCCGAGACCACCAGCGGAGCCGTGGCGAAGCCGAACTCCTCGGCACCGAGCAGCGCACCGATGATGACGTCGCGCCCGGTCTTCATCTGACCGTCGACCTGCACGACGACGCGGTCGCGCATGCCGTTCAGCATGAGCGTCTGCTGCGTCTCGGCCAGGCCGAGTTCCCACGGCGTCCCGGCGTGCTTGAGCGAGTTCATCGGGCTCGCGCCCGTGCCGCCGTCCTGTCCGGAGACGAGGATGACGTCGCTCAGCGCCTTGGCGACACCGGCCGCGACCGCACCGATGCCCGACTGGCTGACGAGCTTGGTGTGGATACGGGCCGACGGGTTCGCACGCTTCAGGTCGAAGATGAGCTGCTTGAGGTCTTCGATCGAATAGATGTCGTGGTGCGGCGGCGGCGAGATGAGCCCGACGCCCGCGGTCGCGTGACGCGTCCGCGCCACCCACGGGTACACCTTGGTCGGCGGCAGCTGACCGCCCTCGCCGGGCTTCGCGCCCTGCGCGAGCTTGATCTGGATGTCGTCCGCCTCGGTGAGGTACAGGCTCGTCACACCGAAGCGACCGGATGCCACCTGCTTGATGGCGCTGCGACGCTCGGGGTCGAGCAGACGGTCGACGTCTTCGCCGCCCTCGCCGGTGTTGGACTTGCCACCGATGCGGTTCATCGCGACCGCGAGGACCTCGTGCGCCTCCTGCGAGATGGAGCCGTAGCTCATTGCACCCGTCTGGAACCGCTTCACGATCGCCGAGACCGGCTCGACCTCGTCGATGGCCACGGGCGGGCGCTGGCCGGTGCGCAGCGAGAACAGACCACGCAGCGTCTTCAGCTCGTGCGCCTGGTCGTCGATAAGCTTCGTGTACTCGCGGAAGATGTCGTACCGGCGCTCACGCGTGGCGTGCTGCAGGCGGAACACCGTGTCGGGGTTGAACAGGTGCGGTGCCCCGTCGCGACGCCACTGGTACTCGCCTCCGGTCCACAGGCGCTCGTGCGCCCGGGCCGCGGCGTCCTCGGGGTACGCGTACTCGTGCCGGGCCGCGTTCTCGGCCGCGATGACGTCGAGTCCGACGCCGCCGAGCTTCGACTCGGTGCCGGTGAAGTAGGCCTCGACGAATTCCCGCGAGAGCCCGACCGCCTCGAACACCTGCGCGCCGGCGTAGGACGACACCGTCGAGATGCCCATCTTGGACATGATCTTGAGCACGCCCTTGCCGAGGCCGTAGATCAGGTTCTTGACGGCCTTCTCGGGAGTCACGCCCGTGATGAAACCGGCCCGTACGAGGTACTCGACGGTCTCCATCGCCAGGTACGGGTTGACCGCCGACGCGCCGTAGCCGATCAGGGTCGCCACGTGGTGCACTTCACGCACGTCGCCGGCTTCCACCACGAGACCGACCTTCATGCGCGTTTCCTTGCGGATGAGGTGGTGGTGGACCGCGGCGAGCATGAGCAGCGACGGGATGGGCGCGAGGTCCTTGTTCGAGTCGCGGTCGCTGAGCACGATGAACTCGGCGCCGTCCTCGATGGCGGCGTCGACCTCGGAGCACATCTGCGTGATGCGCTTCTGCATGCCCTTGTGTCCGGCCTCGACCCGGTAGAGACCGCGGATCGTCACGGATGAGCGACCCGGCAGTGCCGTGTCGATGTGCTGGATCTTGGCGAGCTCGTCGTTGTCGATCACGGGGAAATCGAGCGTCACGGTACGCGTGTGCTCGGGGCCCCAGTCGAGCAGGTTGCGCTCGGGGCCGAGACCCAACGACAGCGACGTCACGACCTCTTCGCGGATCGAGTCCAGCGGCGGGTTCGTGACCTGTGCGAACTGCTGCGAGAAGTAGTCGAACAGCAGGCGGGGGCGGTCGCTGAGCACGGCGACCGGTGCGTCGCTGCCCATCGCGCCGAGGGGCTCGGCACCGTTTTGACCCATCGGGGTGAGGAGCAGACGCACCTCTTCCTCGGTGTAGCCGAACGTGCGCTGGCGGCGCGTGATCGACGCGATCGGGTGCACGATGTGCTCGCGCTCGGGCAGTTCCGACAGGCGCACGCGACCGGCATCCAGCCACTGCTGCCACGGCTCGAGCGACGCGAGCTGCTTCTTGATCTCGTCGTCCTCGACGATGCGGCCCTGGGCCGTGTCGACGAGGAACATGCGCCCGGGCTGCAGGCGTCCGCGGCGCTTGATGCGCTCGGGCGCGAAGTCGAGCACACCGGTCTCGGAACCGATGACGATGAGGCCGTCGGTGGTCTCGGTCCACCGCCCGGGGCGGAGGCCATTGCGGTCGAGCGTCGCGCCGACGAGCGTGCCGTCGGTGAAGATCAGCGCCGCGGGGCCGTCCCAGGGCTCCATCTGCATGGAGTGGTAGTCGTAGAACGCCCGCAGGTCGGGGTCGATCGTGGCCTGCTTCTCGTAGGCCTCGGGCACCATCATCATGATCGCGTGCGGGAGGCTGCGACCGGTGAGGGTCAGGAGTTCGAGGACCTCGTCGAAGGATGCCGAGTCGCTGGCGCCCTCGGTGCAGATGGGCAGAAGCGGACGCACGTCGCCGATCAGCTCGGACTCGAGCTGCGACTGGCGCGCACGCATCCAGTTGCGGTTGCCCTTGACGGTGTTGATCTCACCGTTGTGCGCGAGCATGCGCAGCGGCTGCGCGAGCGGCCACGACGGGAACGTGTTCGTGGAGTACCGCGAGTGCACGACGGCGAGCTCGGAGGCGAAGCGCTCGTCCTGCAGGTCGGGGTAGAACGGTTCGAGCTGCAGCGTCGTGACCATGCCCTTGTAGCCGAGGGTGCGGCTGGAGAGCGACACGAAGTACGCGTCGAGTTCGTGGCGGGCGCGCTTGCGCAGGCGGTAGACGCGACGGTCGAGGGCGATGCCCGACAGGGCGGCCTGATCGCCGACGGCGGGGTGCGACACGAAGAGCTGCTCGAACGCGGGGCGGGCCTCGAACGCGAGCTTGCCGAGGTTCTCGGGCTCGGTGGGCACCTCGCGCCAGCCGAGGACCGTCAAGTTCTCGGCCTGGGCGAGCTTCTCGATGCCGGCCTTCTGCGCGGCGCGCTCCTCGTGCCCGAGGGGCA
This sequence comes from Microbacterium enclense, assembly GCF_004022425.1. Lineage (GTDB taxonomy): Bacteria > Actinomycetota > Actinomycetes > Actinomycetales > Microbacteriaceae > Microbacterium > Microbacterium enclense_A. The sequence continues at coordinate 57,913 of NZ_RBZY01000014.1, forward strand.
GGAAGACAAGACCCGCGGCGTACTCCCCCACCGGCGGCAGGTCGAAGTCGACCACCGCGCGCAGGAACGCGTCGGGCATCTGCGTCAGGATGCCCGCGCCGTCACCGGTACCGGCATCCGATCCGATGGCCCCGCGGTGCTCGAGGTTGCGCAGCGCCGTCAGCGCCAGGTCGATGATGTCGTGTCCGGCCTCGCCGCGGAGCGTGGCCACCATGGCGAGCCCGCACGCGTCCTTCTCGAACGACGGGTCGTACATGCCCTGCCGGGCGGGGAAAGCGCCGCCGACGGCGCCGGAACGGGAGCTCGAAGCCATACCAACCGTCCTCACGTTGATGCTGCGAATGGGACGACGTCGGCCCAGGGGGTTACTTCGTGGCGGGGCTGCTTGTGGCGCTGGTGCCGACGGTGTCGTTCGTCGCGGGCGGCTCGCTCACGTCGACGAAGTCAGTGGGGTCGGTCGAGTCTACAGCCCCCGGAGCCTTCGACTCGCGTCCGGGAGCGTACGGCGAGGGCTCGAGACCGTGGTGGCGACGCGACTGCACGACGAAGATGGCGATGCCGAGCACCACGCCGATGATCGCCGCCCACACGTTGGTGCGCAGGCCGAGGATGATGTCGCTCGGGTCGATACGGATGGATTCCCAGACGATACGGCCCGCGCTGTACCAGACGAGGTAGAGCGCGAACTGCTTGCCCCACAGGAGCGTGAAGCGCCGGCCCGCCCACAGGATCACCGCGGCGCCGAGGAGATTCCAGATCACCTCGTAGAGGAAAGTCGGCTGGAAAAGCGTGCCCTCTGGCAGTCCGACGGGGATCGCGGAGTTGCCGGGATCGATCTCGAGGCCCCATGGGAGGTCGGTGGGCTGGCCGAACAGCTCCTGGTTGAACCAGTTGCCGAAGCGTCCCATCGCCTGCGCGATGATGAGACCCGGCGCGAGGGCATCGGCGAACGTCCAGAAGCGGATGCCGGTCCACCGGCATCCGAGGTACGCGCCGATCGCGCCGCCGATCAGGGCGCCGTAGATGGCGATGCCGCCCTCCCAGATCGCCCAGACCGAGCCGGGCTGGAACGGGTTCCACGGGTTGGAGTCCGGGCCGAAGTAGAAGCCCAAGTGGGTCACGACGTGGTAGATCCGCGCGAACACGATCGCGATGGGCACCGCCAGCAGGCAGATGTCGATGACGACCCATTTCTCGGCCCCGCGACGCGTCAGACGCGCGTTCGTCAGGAACACCGCCACGATGATGCCCGCAACGATGCACAGGGCATAGAAGTGGATGCGCAGGGGTCCGAGGTCGATGTACGAGATCGAGGGGCTCGGGATGCTGGCGAGCACGCCGGAGGCGGCGCTCGAGAGGGCGAACGTCATGGAACCGAGTCTAGGCGCGCCGCGCGGTACCCGCCGCCAGCTCCCGCGCGAGGTCGCGGAGGGCCGCGACGCCGCCGTCACGGAGGGCCTTCACGAGAGCGGTGCCGACGATCGCGCCGTCCGCGTACTCGATGACTCCGGCGACCTGCGCGGCGTTCGAGATGCCGATGCCCACGCACGCGTGCGCGGCGCCGTGCGAGCGGAGACGCTCCACGAGGCCGCGGGCCGCGGCATCCAGCTGCGCCCGCTCCCCCGTGATGCCCATCGTCGAGACCGTGTAGACGAACCCGGTGGAGGCTGCGACGATCATGTCGAGTCGGTCGTCGGTGGACGTGGGCGCGGCGAGGAAGATCCGGTCGAGGCCGGTCCGCTCACTCACGGCGATCCACGCCGCCGCGGCGTCGGGCGTGATGTCGGGGGTGATGAGGCCCGCGCCGCCCGCGGCGAGAAGGTCGTCGGCGTACCGCTCGATCCCGTACTGCTCGACGAGGTTCCAGTACGTCATCACGAGCACCGGTACGTCGGTGCGCGCGGTGACCTCGCGGATGATCGTGAACAGGTCGCGCATGCGGAACCCGTTGGCGAGCGCCGTCTGGGTCGCCTCCTGGATCACGAGGCCGTCCATGACCGGGTCGCTGTAGGGCGGGCCGAGCTCGATGACGTCGACGCCGGACTCGGCCAGAGCGACGATCGCCTCGATGCTCGTGGCCACGTCGGGATACCCGGCCGGCAGGTACCCGACGAGCGCCCCGCGTCCGTCGGCGTGGGCCGCGTCGATCGCCGCCGAGACGCGCGAGGTCACAGTTCCACCCCCGCACCGCTTGCCGCGTCCGGAGCCGGGGCCACGTCCACCGGCGAACCGGAGGCGGATGCCACGGCCTCGGCGCCCGCGGTCTGGGCGGGGGCGCCCTCCGGTGCCGGCGCGTGCTCGGCGTCGTAGAGGTCGAAGTACCGGGCGGCGGTGTCCATGTCCTTGTCGCCGCGACCGGAGAGGTTGACCGCGATGATGGCATCCGGTCCGAGTTCCTTGCTGATGCGCAGGGCTCCGGCCAGGGCATGGGCGGACTCGATCGCCGGGATGATGCCCTCGGTGCGCGACAGCAGACGCAGAGCCTGCATCGCCTCGTCGTCGGTTGCCGGGATGTACTGCGCGCGGCCGATGTCCGAGAGCCATGCGTGCTCGGGGCCGACACCGGGGTAGTCGAGGCCCGCGGAGATCGAGTGCGACTCGGTGGTCTGGCCGTCCTCGTCCTGGAGCACGTAGGTGCGGGCGCCGTGCAGCACGCCCGGCCGTCCGCGCTCGATCGACGCCGCGTGCTTCGGTGTGTCGACGCCGTCGCCGGCCGCCTCGACGCCGTAGAGTGCCACGCCCTCGTCGTCGAGGAACGCATCGAACATGCCGATCGCGTTCGACCCGCCGCCGACGCACGCGAAGACCGCGTCGGGGAGGCGTCCGAGGCGCTCGAGGAACTCCGCGCGCGTCTCTTCGCCGATGATCTTCTGGAAGTCGCGCACCATCGCCGGGAACGGGTGCGGACCCGCGGCGGTACCGAAGATGTAGTTGGTCGTCTCGACCGTCGACACCCAGTCGCGGTACGCCTCGTTGATCGCGTCCTTGAGCGTGCGTGAACCGGTCGTGACGGGAACGACCTCGGCGCCCAGCAGACGCATCCGTGCGACGTTCAGGGCCTGGCGCTCGGTGTCGACCTCGCCCATGTAGACCACGCACTCCAGGCCGAAGAGGGCCGCAGCGGTCGCGGTGGCGACGCCGTGCTGGCCCGCCCCGGTCTCGGCGATCACCCTCGTCTTGCCGAGGCGCTTGGTGAGGAGCGCCTGGCCGAGGACGTTGTTGATCTTGTGCGAGCCGGTGTGGTTGAGGTCTTCACGCTTGAGGAAGACGCGGGCGCCGCCGGCGTGCTCCGCGAACCGCGGGACCTCGGTGAGCACCGAGGGGCGCCCGGCGTAGTCGTGCAGCAGCGCCTTCAGCTCGGCGAGGAACGATGGGTCGGCCATCGCCGACTCCCAGACCTCGGTGAGCTCGTCGATCGCGGCGATGAGCGATTCGGGCATGTAGCGGCCGCCGAAGTCGCCGAAGAACGGCCCCTTCTGGTCGCGCAGGCTCACGGTGGTCATGCTGTCTCCTGGAGGAACGCGCGCAACGTCGCGACCGGGTCACCGGTCACCAGCGCTTCGCCGACGAGGACGACGTCGGCACCGGCGGCACGGTAGTGGGCGACGTCGGCGGGGGCGAGAACGGCGGATTCGGCGATCTTCACGGTATCCGCGGGGAAGTTGTCGGCGAGAGAGCCGAACAGGTCGCGATCGAGTTCGAAGGTCGAGAGGTTGCGGGCGTTGACGCCGATGAGCTTCGCGCCGAGGTCGGCGGCGCGCTCCAGTTCCTCGGCGGAGTGCGTCTCGACGAGCGCGGTCATTCCGAGGTCGACCGTGAGCCCGTAGAGCTCGGTCAGCGTCTTCTGGTCGAGCGCCGCGACGATCAGCAGCACCAGGTCGGCGCCGGACGCGCGGGCCTCGAGCACCTGGTAGGGCGTGGCGAGGAAGTCCTTGCGGAGGACCGGCACCGACACCGCGGCACGGACGGCCTCGAGGTCGGCGAGACTGCCCTTGAACTTGTGGCCCTCGGTGAGCACCGAGATCGCGGACGCGCCGCCTTCTTCGTACAGGCGCGCCTGGCGCGCGGGGTCGGGAATCGTCGCGAGATCACCGCGGGACGGACTCGCCCGCTTGACCTCGGCGATGACCTTCACGCGGTCGGCGGGGGCGAGCATCGCCAGCGCGTCGCGCGCAGGCGTCTGCGCGAGAGCGTCGCGCTCGACGGCGGAGAGCGGTCGCGTCTGAGCGCGCCGCTCGGCGTCTTCTACCGCTCCGGCCGTGAGATCGGCCAGCACGGTCAGTGCGCCTTCGGGGAGGACTTCGCGCCGTTCGCGCCGTAACCGGCCTTGCTCATCGCCCATCCCACGATCGCACCGACGATGAGCAGCCCGACCGACGCCCACACGAGGATCGGCATGTCGAACCAGAAGAACACCGTGCCCAGCGTGAAGGCGAGCAGCATGATGATCACGGCCGTCCAGGCAGCCGGCGAGTGTCCGTGGCCGGGGTCGCCGATGGGGTTGCTCATGGATCTCCTTCGTCTCGCGCGCGGGCGCGGGGAACAGCGTGGGATCAGTCTATCGAAACGGGCGGACGCGGCCCGCGCGGATGGCTCGATGGTGGTTCATGCAGGACTAGAAAGCGGCCTCGGCAACACCCCGGCCGAACGGACGGAGGGTGTCGGGCCCGTACCCACCATGGATCCCCGCCATCCGGTCAAAATGTGCCCGGACTTCTGCCGGGTAGTCCCACAGCCACGGGCTTCGGGAAGCGCCTGGGGCGTAGGGCGCACACAGGAGGTCGCCGTCCGTGCAGAACGCGTAGGTGCGGGATTCCAACTGGCTCGGGTATGAACGGATTGCCTCCATCGGGTAGTCCCCGATGAACGCCGAGTCCCAGAGATCTCTCGCCGACGAAAACTCGAACAGTTCAGCGACGAGCCCACGTTTTCCGCTACCGCTGCCGGTGATCGGGTAGGCGTCGGGCTGCTGGAGAGGGTCCGATAGCAACACAACCGCAGCGAGATCGTCGAGGGATTCACCGTCGAGGATCGCCCCCGAAAGCATGAGATGGGCAGCCATCGCGCCCTGCGAGTATCCCGCGATGATGAATTTGCTTTCTCGGTCACGGCACTCCTCGTGCAGAGCGTCGTATGTCGATCGAAGAGCGTCTGACCCGCTCCGGATGCTCGACATGTACTCCAGCAGTTTCCGAGGATCGGGCTTCATCAAACTAAATGCTTCACCGAGTAGATCGGTGCTCGAGGCCGGATAGACGATCGGCACAATCAGGGTGCTATTCCGGTATCCCTCGCTCAGGCTGTTGAGGAGACCGCTGTCGGCTGGTCCGACGAGCCACTCTTCTCCGCTGCGCGTCACTTGACCGGTCAGGACCTGCTGCATCTTGGACCCCAATCCTCGCTGTGCGTACGAGGATCGAACGGTGGTCTGATACGTCTGGATGTCGTAGAGGTCAGGATCCGAAGCGACGTCCCACGGTCCCTTCGGCACCTCCCCCGACCCGCGCGCGACCAGGACGATGAGATCGGCGCAGGTGCTCGGCGGCGCGGCGACGGGAGCCGCGGGTGGGGTCGGCGGCGCGACATAGCCGACCCAGGGGACGACTTCGACGACACCCTCCACGGGAACCGAGTTTCCGAAGGGGCGGGGGCCGTCGTCGGTTCCCCAGGAGACGTTGCGCGCGATGACGCGCGCTCCGCCCGACGCGACGACACCCGATTCACAAGACTGGATGCTCCCGGTGATCGTGACGGTTCCGGCCCCCGCGGCAATGCACTGATGCGCTTTCTCGAGCCGCGATGATGAAAGGTCGACCGTTCCCGTCGATGAGATCGCGATCTCAGCGAAGGTCACCGTCAGACCGGTTCCGGAGAGTCTGCCCCCGTCGGCGACGGTGATGCCGGTCCAGTCGCCGGGGGTGG
>NZ_RBZY01000139.1 GCF_004022425.1 Microbacterium enclense
TCGTCATCGCCGCCTTCGCAATCCGAGAGGGCATCGAAGCATGGCGCGGAGACACCTGCGTCACATCCGTCGGAATGCTCCTCGAAGACGAGCACGATGACCACGCACGGCCCACGATCTAGCGCAATACCAAACCGCACATACGGCGCACGATCCGCCGCGCTAACTGCTCAGATCGACGACGACGAGACCCAGAGGCTCCTACTCCGGCGAGCGGGGGCGCCCTACTGACCAGACGTTTAGGGCGTGTTGCTAAAGGCTTCGGCCGGAGCGATAGCTTGGTCGCGTGCTTCGTGATTCGGTGACGGTGGTGGCGGACATTGATGCGTCCGTCGAGGTCGTCTGGCGATTCTTGACGGCTGGACGTGGCGCGTGGTGGCCCGAGATGCGCTTCGAGGCGGCCGTCGGCTCGCCGCTCGTCGAGACCTGGGTAGAGGAAGGCCGACAGGTAAGCGCGACGGGGAGCGTCACGCGATGCAATGAGCCGTATGTTCTCGGATTCAGTTGGACCGAACAGGGCTGGGATCACCCGCTCGACGTCGTGATCGAGCTGGTAACGCACGGACAGGCGACCTTGGTCACGCTCACCGAGTCAGGATTCTCCCGCGCTCGGACCCCGCACTCGTTGCCTGCGGAACACGAGGCGGGGTGGCGATACCATTTGGCGCGATTGAAGCGGACGAGCGAGGGTGAAGCAGTCGACGTCGATGATTAGCGAACGCTGCTGGTGAGCCAGTGGAGGGTTGCGGCGAGGCAGAGGCCGGCGTGGTAGTTGC
>NZ_RBZY01000140.1 GCF_004022425.1 Microbacterium enclense
GGGGGGGGGGGGGGGGAGGGGGGGAGGGGCGTTTCGTGCGCCAGTGAGGCGCCACCACCGAAAGGATGGGTACGGCGTGAACGCGTCAGACGGTCACCGCTGAGCCGCCGAGATCAGGCTCCCATGGTCCAGAACATCGTGGTCGCCACGGAGATGGCTACGGTCGCGTACCCGAAGATGGGCCCCAAGACCGAAGCCGTGCGACCAAGTCCGCGACTCGCTGACCGGCTCGAACCCAGTGTTTTCGTGTCGGCTACTGGACTTGAACCTGCAACCCCCGTTTGGGCGACTTCATGTCCCGCCGCATCCCGGACCGTCCCTCTGGCCTGGAGATACGTTCGTCCTACGCTCCTGCCGCATTCCGTCAGCTCCCGCCGTATCCCAGCGAAGCTGGCTCAGTTGACGGTGTGGGCGAAGTTACCGGACCTGCTCATCACCGGCAGCATCAAACGCAACGCCGACCAGGCGGTCACGTCTGCCGCGGTGGTGTGGCCTGACGGGACTCCCGGGACGTTCGCCGCTACGACGCTGTCCACCGCATTCCCTGGGGGCGTCGATGGGTACACCATCACCTACGGCAGTCCCGTCGTGAAGACGTTCACGCAGCCCGTCATCACTCGCAACTCGGACGGCGCGGCCGTCATCCCCCCCCCCCG
>NZ_RBZY01000141.1 GCF_004022425.1 Microbacterium enclense
CGAGGTCGCGGAGCGTGAAGCCGTCGTGCGCCGTCACGAAGTTCACGCTCGCGAGCGGCCCCCGCTCCTCCGAGAACGTGTTCGACGAGCCGGCGAGGCGCGTGGCGAACCCGCCGATGCCGACCGGCGCGGTGTCGGCGCGGCGCGCGTAGTCGATGTCGCTGAGCCAGAAGTTGCGGACGCGATCGCGGTACCGGTCGTTCCACTCGTGCCATCCGTCGCCGAAGCCGCCGGTTTGCCACCCGCCCATGCCGACGTCCCACGGCTCGGCGATGAGCTTCGTGCCGGCGAGCACGTCGTCGTCGCGGATCGCCCGCAGCAGTGGGTGGTCGGGGGTGAAGGCGTGCGTCTCGTCGCGGCCGAGGGTGACGGCGAGATCGAAGCGGAAGCCGTCGATCTGCACGTCCTCGGCCCAGTACCGGAGCGAATCGAGCACGAGGCGGGCGGCGGCATCCGTCGAGGTGTTCACCGCATTGCCGCACCCGGTCTCGTCGATGTAGACGCCGTCGTCGGTCTGGCGGTAGTACGAGCGGTTGTCGATGCCGCGCAGGCTCGTGCGCGGGCCTCCGATGCCTTCCTCGGCGGTGTGGTTGTAGACGACGTCGAG
>NZ_RBZY01000142.1 GCF_004022425.1 Microbacterium enclense
CTCGACGTCGTCTACAACCACACCGCCGAGGGCAACCACATGGGCCCGACGCTCTCGATGCGCGGCATCGACAACGAGGCGTACTACCGCCTCGAGGACGACGACAAGCGTTACTACACCGACTACACCGGCACCGGCAACAGCCTCAACGTCGGAAACCCGCACACGCTGCAGCTCATCATGGACTCGCTGCGCTATTGGGTGCTCGACATGCACGTGGACGGGTTCCGGTTCGACCTGGCATCCACCCTCGCCCGCGAGTTCTACGAGGTCGACCGTCTCGCCGCCTTCTTCGAACTCGTGCAGCAGGATCCGGTGGTCTCGCAGGTCAAGCTCATCGCCGAGCCGTGGGACGTCGGCCCCGGCGGCTACCAGGTCGGCAACTTCCCGCCCCAGTGGACGGAGTGGAACGGCAAGTACCGCGACACGGTCCGTGACTTCTGGCGTGGCGAGCCGCAGGCGCTCGGCGAGTTCGCATCGCGCCTCACGGGCTCGGCCGACCTCTACGAGCACTCGGGTCGTCGGCCCGTGGCATCCATCAACTTCGTGACCGCGCACGACGGCTTCACGCTCCGCGACCTCG
>NZ_RBZY01000143.1 GCF_004022425.1 Microbacterium enclense
CGGTGGGGATCTACGACCGGCTCGTGCAGCAGAGCGCCGCGATCGTGGACCTGCGCCGAGACTCAACGCAGCGGGTCCGTGGTTCCGCGGGAGAACCCGCGGGTAGTCGTGGGGGTGGTGACGACCGCGGTGACCGCTCGCAGGCCGCGACGACGGCCGCGCCCGACACACGGATGCCTGACATCCGAACGCCCGACACACGGACGGCCGACCACGTGCGCGCCGATATTCTCGCGGACCTGCTGCTCACCGCTGCCCCGGAGGCCGACCCCACCCGCAGCGACGACGGCCCCGGCACCCTCGGCGCGATCCGGGCGCGTGTGCAGGTCGTGGTCCCGGCGTTGACGATGCTGCGGCCCGGCTCTGAGAACTCCGATCCCGCCGACCTCGTCGGCCACGGACCCATCGACGCCGCAACCGCCCGCGCCTTGGCCGAAGCCACCCGCGTTCCCTGGGACCGGGTCATCACCCACCCCGTCAGCGGTGGGGTGCTCCGCACCGACACCTACCAGCGCACCACCGCGATCGACCGACACCTTCGCGCCCGCGACCGCCACTGCCGCTGGCCCG
>NZ_RBZY01000144.1 GCF_004022425.1 Microbacterium enclense
CGTAGTTCCAGACGCGGTCGAGGATCTGCGCTTTGGACACGACGCGGCGCTGGTTGCGCATGAGGAAGCGCAGCAACTCGAACTCGGTGGCCGTCAGTTCGATCTCGGTTCCCGCGCGCACCACCTCGTGGCTGTCCTCGTTCAGCGAGAGATCGCCGACGCGCAGAATGGGCTCGGAGTCGCGCGTGGAGGCTGTGCCGGCGCGGCGCATGAGACCGCGCAGACGCGCGACGACCTCTTCGAGGCTGAACGGTTTCGTGACGTAGTCGTCCCCGCCCGCGGTAAGACCGGCGACGCGGTCCGCGACGGCGTCCTTGGCGGTGAGGAACAGCACGGGGACGTCGTTGCCGGAGTGCCGCAGGCGCTGCAGCACGGCCATGCCGTCGAGGTCGGGCATCATGATGTCGAGCACCATGGCATCCGGTTCGAAATCGCGGGCCGCGGCGAGGGCGTCGAAGCCCGAGCCGGCCGTGCGGACCTCCCAGCCCTCCATGCGCAGCGCCATCGACAGCAGGTCGGTGAGCATCTGCT
>NZ_RBZY01000145.1 GCF_004022425.1 Microbacterium enclense
CGTAGTTCCAGACGCGGTCGAGGATCTGCGCCTTCGACACCACGCGGCGTTGGTTGCGCATGAGGAAGCGCAGCAGCTCGAACTCCGTCGCCGTCAGCTGGATCTCGCGGTCGCCGCGCACGACTTCGTGGCTGTCCTCGTTCAGCGAGAGGTCGCCGACGCGCAGGATGGGCTCGGAGTCGCGGGTGAGGGCGGTGCCCGCGCGTCGCATGAGCCCGCGGAGGCGTGCGACGACCTCCTCGAGGCTGAAGGGCTTGGTGACGTAGTCGTCGCCGCCGGCGGTGAGGCCGGCGACACGGTCGGCCACGGAGTCCTTCGCGGTGAGGAAGAGCACGGGGACGTCGTTGCCCGAGTGCCGCAGTCGCTGCAGGACCGCCATGCCGTCGAGGTCGGGCATCATGACGTCGAGCACGAGGGCGTCAGGTTCGAAGTCGCGGGCGGCCTGCAGGGCGTTGAAGCCGGAGCCGGCGGTGCGCACTTCCCAGCCCTCCATGCGCAGTGCCATCGACAGCAGGTCGGTGAGCATCTGCT
>NZ_RBZY01000146.1 GCF_004022425.1 Microbacterium enclense
CGGTGGGGATCTACGACCGGCTCGTGCAGCAAAGCGCGGCGATCATCGACATGCGCCGAGACGCCGCACGCGGTGATGCGCCTGCGGGGGCACGCACGGACGGCCGCGCGGGTAGCAACGAACGCGGTGAACGCGCGGAGACCATGACAGCTCCCACGCCCGATACGCGGACGGCCGACCAGGTGCGGGCCGACATCCTCGCCGACCTGCTCCTCACCGCCGCCCCCGACGCCGACCCCACCCGCGGCGACGACGGCCCCGGCACCCTGGGCGCGATCCGCGCGCGGGTGCAGGTCGTCGTTCCGGCGTTGACGATGCTGCGGCCCGGCGCCGAGAACCTCGACCCCGCCGACCTCGTCGGACACGGACCCATCGACGCCGCCACCGCCCGCGCCCTCGCCGAAACCACCACCGTCCCCTGGGACCGGGTCATCACCCACCCCGTCACCG
>NZ_RBZY01000147.1 GCF_004022425.1 Microbacterium enclense
CGACGCGCGGGGGTGCGACGCGCGGGGGTGCACGGCGCGGGCGTGCACGGCGCGGGCGTGCACGGCGCCCGTTGGCCCGCTCAGAACGGTGTCGGTTCGTGTTCCTCGGCGGGTGGTGGTGGCGGTGCCGAGGCGGGGTCGTCGGGGAGGAATCTGACTGCCGCGGAGTACGGGAGTGGTTCGTCGGTGTAGATGCGTCCGGTGGGGGAGGTCCATTCGAGGATTCCGCCGGGGAGTTGTCGGACTTTCCAGCGGGTGAATTGTTTCTGGGTGTGGTGCCGTTGGCAGAGGTGGCCGAGGTTGTTGACCTCGGTGGTGCCGCCGAGCGCCCAGTCGTGGGTGTGGTCGACCTCGCATCGGGTGGCGGGGGCGGTGCAGCCGGGCCAGCGGCAGTGGCGGTCGCGGGCGC
>NZ_RBZY01000148.1 GCF_004022425.1 Microbacterium enclense
CGAGGAAGATGTTCTCGGCGATCGAGAGGTAGGGGCTCAGCGCCAGTTCCTGGTGGATGATGACGATGCCGGCCGCTTCGCTGTCGCGGATGTCCTTGAACTCGACGGTCTTGCCGTCGAAGACGATCTCGCCGCGGTAGTCGCCCGCGGGATACACACCGCTGAGCACCTTCATGAGGGTGGACTTCCCGGCACCGTTCTCGCCGCAGATGGCGTGCACGGTTCCGCGCTCGACGGTCAGCGACACGTCCGCCAGGGCGATGACGCCGGGGAACTCCTTGGTGATCGAGCGCATCTCGAGGATGGTGCTCACGAGGTCCTCCTTGCAGGGCCGGCTCCAGGCCGGGTGGGGATGAGGGGAACAGGGGCCTCCGCCGCGACCGAACGGGCGGTCGCGGCGGAGGCGGG
>NZ_RBZY01000015.1 GCF_004022425.1 Microbacterium enclense
TCGAGGTTGCCGGTCGGCTCGTCGGCGAAGACGAGATCGGGCTGCGTCGCGAGCGCACGCGCGATCGCCACGCGCTGCTGCTGGCCCCCCGACAACTCGTGCGGCCGGTGGCGGAGTCTGCTCCCCAGCCCCATGGTCTCGACCAGCGTGTCGATACGGCGGCGTGCGATCGCGGACGGAGCGCGGCCGGCCAACTCGAAGGGCAGGGCGATGTTGTCTGCGACATCGAGGGTCGGCACGAGATTGAACGACTGGAAGACGAATCCGACGCGCGAGCGGCGCAGCACGGTCAGATCGAGATCGCTCATTCCCGTGATCTCGGTGTCACCGATGAATGCCCGTCCCGAGGTGGCGTTGTCGAGCCCGGCCATGATGTGCATCAGAGTGGACTTGCCCGACCCGGAAGGTCCCATGATGGCGGTGAATTCTCCGCGACGGATGCCGAGGGAGACATTGTCCAGCGCGTGCACGCGCGAGTCACCGGCGCCGAAGATCTTGGTGAGGTCGTGAACTCGAGCGGCCATGTCACGGGTGTCGTGAGGCGAAATCTGCATGTCCCCAACGCTAGGAATGTGCCGTCCGATCCGGATCGGCCCCCGGTCGCATCGCCATACATCTCAGGGATGACATCCACCCGCGCCGTCGAACAGGTACCTCCATCGACGGACACGGATCATCCGTTCGGCGGACGATCGGGCCGGCGTCCTCGACGACGCTCGATCCATGACATCGCACCGCACCTCATTGCTCGCCCTCGCCGTCGCCGCGGGCGGGGCCCTCACCCTGACGCTGTCCGGATGCACGGCCATCCAGGAAGCCTTCTCGCAGGAGATCACGACGGAATTCGCCACCGCGAACGACGTCGCCGACCGATGGGACACCGAGGTGCCGTGGCTTCCCGCCGATGCCACCGAGATCATCGCCAAGGAGAAGCCCGATGGTGAGGTCGCGGCGCTGATTGCGCACAGCCCCAGCCTCCTCGACCCCGAGACGTGCGTCGAGGTCGACCGCCGGTCAGCGCCGACGGTGAACGTCGACACCGCACCGGACGTCTACGGACACGCCCGTGTCTTCGCCTGCGGCACGTGGTCGGTCATCCCCACGGACGACGGATGGTACGGGTGGACGCCGAACAGCGCCGACGAAATGGCGCAGTCGCCGAGCTCGGGGTCGTCGTGATTCAGAGGCCCGTGCTGTCCTCGTCGCGGCGACCCCGCCCGTCGACGAACGCGCGCACGGACGCGGCGACTTCCGCGGCCGCCGGGTACACGTGCTCCGCTGCCGGGAACGCCCCCTCCCGCACCTCCCGCGCGTACGTCTCAACAGCCTCCACCATCGCGTCGCCGACGGCGGCGTACCGCTTCACGAATACCGGCGCGCGTCCCTCCGTGATCCCGAGCAGGTCGTGCTGCACGAGCACCTGCCCGTCGGCCGGGCCCGCCCCGATCCCGATCACCGGGATGCGCAGCGCCCGCCGGATCTCGTCGACCACATCGGCGGGAACGGCTTCGATGACGACCGCGAACGCTCCGGCATCCTGAACCGCGAGGGCATCCCGTGCGACCCGGATCGCGTCGTCGGACGTGCGGCCCTGCGCGCGGAGTCCGCCGAGAGCCGTGGCCGTCTGCGGTGTGAGGCCGACGTGACCGACGACGGGGATGCCGGCCTCGACGATCGCCCGCAGTCGCGACAGCCGCGCGGGATTCGCGCCCTCGAGCTTGACGGCCTCGGCACCGGCTGCGTGCACGAAGCGCACGGAGGTCGCGACGGCCTGCTCGTCGCTCAGCTCGGTCGTGCCGAACGGGAGGTCGCACACGACGAGGGGCGTCTGCACCGCGCGTCGGACCGCCTTGGCGAGCGTCAGCATCTCGTCGAGCGTGACCGACGTCGTGTCCGGGAGACCCAGGACGACCTGGGCGCCGGAGTCGCCCACCAACACCATGTCGACGCCGGCACGCTCGGCGACCCGACCAGACGCGAAGTCGTAGGCGGTGACCATGACGATCGGCGTCCCGGCGTCGGCGAGTTCGCGCAGCGAGCGCAGGGTGACTTTCGAGCGCGTCATGCGTGATCGCTTCCGTTCGGGCCGAGGGAGATGCGGTCGTCCTGGCCCTGGACAAGCACCACGTTGTCGATGAGCCGTACCGGACCGACGCGCACGGCGAGCGCGAGGAGCGCGGGGTGCTCGATCTTCTCGATCGGCTCGAGGCTGTCGGCATCCACGATCTCGACGTACTCGGGGTCGAGGCCGTTGAGCTCGACACGCACCGTGTCCGTGAGCGAATGAGGATCGCGGATGCCGTCGGCGAAGGCATCCTGCGCCGCTCGGAGCGCTCGCGGAATCGCCGCCGCGACCGCGCGGTCGTCGGGGGAGAGGCGCGTGTTGCGGCTGGAGCGTGCGAGGCCATCCGCGTCGCGGGACGTCGGCCGCGTGACGATCTCGACCGGGATGCCGAGGTCCGCCACCATGCGGCGGACGACGACGACCTGCTGGGCGTCCTTCGCGCCGAAGTAGGCGCGGTCGGGCTGGACGGCGAGCAGGAGTTTCGCGACGACCGTGGCGACGCCGTCGAAGTGGGACCGCCCGCGTTCCGCGCCCTCGAGCGTGCCGGTGATGGCCCCGCCCACCGACACCGTCGTGGCGAAACCGGCCGGGTACATCTCGGCGACGGACGGCGCGAAGACCACGTCGACGCCCGCCTCCGCGGCGAGAGCCACGTCGGCCGCTTCGGTGCGCGGGTAGGCGTCGAGGTCGGAGGCTTCGCCGAACTGCGTCGGGTTCACGAAGATCGACAGCACGACGGTGCCGTTGTCGTTCCGGGCGGCGCGCAGCAGCGACAGGTGCCCCTCGTGCAGATCTCCCATCGTGGGGACGAACCCGACGCCGTCTGCCCTATGCAGGGCAAGGGCCGCGCGCAGCTCGGCGACGGTGCGGACGATCCGGGGGGTCACGAGGCGGCCGTCGTTCCGGCGCGCTGCGCGACGGCCAGGTCGCGGGTCGCGTCGACGAGTGCGTCGAAGAGCGCCAGGCGGTCGGGGAGTCGCTCGGCGATCGCGGCGCGCTGGCGAGCGACGGTGACGTCGTCGCCGCGCGACACGGGACCGGTGAGGGCGGATGCCGCCCCGCGGTCGGCCCAGTTCTCGACGGCCGCGCGGACGAGCGGAACCAGCGCGTCGCGCTCGAGCCCAGCGGTGGCGGCGAGGTCCTCGGCCATGCCCTCGAGCGTGACGAGGAAGTTCGCGGCGATCGAGGCGGCCGCGTGGTACGCGGCGCGATCCTCGTCGCGCACCGTGATCCCCGTCATCTCGAGCACGTCCGCGAGCGCTTCGGCTGCGGTGTGCGCGCGGGGCGTTGTAGCGGCGAGCGCGGCGGTCACTCCCGTGAAGGACGCTCCGGCCCCCGTGACGGTCATGAGCGGATGGATGCCGAACGCCTCGTGCGGCGCGAGCACGGACAGGTCGAGCGCGCCCGAGAGGTGTCCGACGAGTCGACCGGGCGCGATGGCTCGTGCGGCGTCGGCGATCGCGGCATCCGGCACCGCCAGGAGGACGATGCCGGCGTCCGCGCCGTTCTCGCCGCGGCTCGCGGGGCCGAGCACGGGCACGCCGGCGTCGGAGAGTGCGGCGGTGAGGGCGCGACCCATGCGGCCGTTACCGACGACGAGCACCGGTGCGTCGTGGCGCAGGACGGAGAGCGAGAAGGTCTTCATAACGTGGGGCGGGCCCGCACGGGCGGCTGCGCCGGATTCCAGGGTATCCCGGCGGGAGCGGGGAGGAGGCGGCGAGGCGCCGGTGGGCGCAGCCCGTGGCGCCCGACCGCAGCAGACTCTCCCTGAATGACAGGGTGGCCGCAACCTCCCAGGACATGAGGTGTTGCGACCACCGTGTTGCGGGTGACCAATGAGGTCGGGCGTTCCGCCGTGGCGGCCGCCGATCCCGGCCGATCAGTCGATCGGAGGGCACCTCGTCACCGGGACCGTTCTGTCTACGGTCGGCGTGTGGTCGTCCCGCCACCGCGACGCGAGCGAATGAAGCGCATGACGAGCGGAAGAACGAGAGGAAGAAAACGAAGAAGTTTGAACACGGGGAGCTCCTGGATGTAGGGACGGTGCGACGCCACCGGACGTGGCGTCGGCACCGTGGTTTCGGGGTTAGGGACGCGGGGGCAGTGGGGGCGCTGCTGCTGGGTGCGGGTGGCGGACTGCACCTGGCTCGCGGCCTGCTTCGCCTGGTCCGTGACGCTCGGGGCGCCCTGAACCTGCTGCTGGATCTTCGGCGCTTCGTCCTCTGCCTTCGTCAGCATCGCCTCCCAGCGCTGCTGCATGGGCTTGATGAGTCCGCCGCCGGCCCCGACGATGATGACGCCGGCGATGATGGCGAGCACGGCGATCAGGATCGGCGTGGTGACGAAGGTCGCGACCTCGATCTGGTTGAGGGCGGCGGTGACGCCGAGGAAGAGGATGAAGATCGCCACGATTTCGAGTAAGCGCAACATGGTGGGCCCCGTGGGGCTCGAACCCACGACCCGCGGATTAAAAGTCCGATGCTCTACCGACTGAGCTAGAGGCCCGTGGCATCCACCCTACCGGCCCGCAGAGGGCCGCTCGCGCAGGTGCGGACACACGAAAAGAGCGAGCGCCGGACCCCCTCGCCTGGGGTCCGGCGCTCGCCGTCAGGTCCGATCGGTCATCGATCGGTCGGAAGCGTGATGCTCACGCTCCGAGGACTTACATGGGGGGCATCAGCACCGTGTCGATGAGGTACACCGTGGCGTTGGCGGTCTGGACACCACCGCAGATGACGTTGGCGTCGTTGACGGTGATCGCGTCACCCGAGCCGGCGACGGTGACTTCCTGGCCCTCGACGGTGGCCTGCGCGCCCTCGATCTCGTCCGGGGTCAGCTGACCGGGGACCACGTGGTACGTGAGGATCTTGGTGAGCAGGTCGGTGTCGGTCTTCAGCGTCTCGATCGTGGCGGGGTCGATCTTGGCGAACGCGTCGTCGACCGGAGCGAAGACCGTGAACTCGCCACCGTTGAGGGTGTCGACGAGGTCCACGTTGGGGTTCAGCTGGCCGCTGACGGCAGCGGTCAGCGTGGTGAGCAGCGGGTTGTTCGAGGCGGCGACGGCGACCGGGTCAGCCGACATGCCCTCGACCGAACCAGCACCCGAGGGAACGGCGGCGGCGTAGTCCGCGCAGCCGGGGCCGACGAGGTTGGCGGCCGGGTCCATCATCTCGGCGGTGGCCGAGGGGCTGGCCTCCATCGAGGGAGCCATCGACTCGTCGGTCGACTCGCCGGCGGTGGTGCCGCCGGAACATGCGGTGAGAGCGAAGGCCGAACCCAGGACGAGGGCGAGACCGGCGACGACAGGCTTCTTCTTGGTGAGCATGACATTCCTCCGAAATCGTTCGGACCGCGGCTGCGACCCGTTAGGACACCCCGGTGCGGGGGGCGGTTCGCCGTGTTGCGGCGTACACAGGGTCTTCGGGACCCCTCCGTCTTCGGATTGCAGTTTGTGTCGAAATCACCCCTGCGGAGCGGCGATAGGTGGACAAATCCCAGGTCAGCAGCGTCTAAATATTCCCAAGAATATTTTCCAGATGCCATGCAGCGGCCGCTGCGGCCTGCTCCGAACGCTCCGACGGTCACGGTTGCGTACCTCATGCGCGCCACGCGCGCACGAGGAAGGGAAGTATCCGCCCGGTGCGGCATGCTGGGATTCATGGTGATCGACGGAATCTCTCTCCCCGGTGACGGGGCGGACCACGTCGACCACGTCGGAGAATTGCTGCAGAAGATCGCCACCGGTGATCGCACCGCCTTCGCCGAGCTGTACGACACTCTGTCTGCTCGCGCGTTCGGTCTCATCCTGCGGGTGCTCGTCGACCGGTCGCAGAGCGAAGAAGTGCTGCAGGAGGTGTTCCTGGAGATCTGGCAATCCGCCGCGCGCTTCACTCCGAACAGAGGGCAAGGAAGATCGTGGGTTCTCACGATCGCGCACAGACGAGCGGTGGACCGCGTGCGGTCGTCGCAGTCGAGCGTCGATCGCGACATCCGCGTCGGATTCCGGGATATGGACGTCGCTCACGATGACGTCTCTGAGAAAGTAGAACTCAAAATCGAAGGGCGCCGCGTCGTCGATGCACTCGCGACGCTTCCCGACGCCCAGAAGGAAGCACTCACCCTCGCCTATTTCGGCGGGTACAGCCAGAGTGAGATCGCTTCCCTCGTCGGGGCGCCGCTCGGTACGGTCAAAACGAGGATGCGTGACGGTCTGTCGCGCCTGAGAATGGAGATGGGGGTGGACAAGTGAACGAGAGGGATTTCGCCGACCTCGCTGCCGGTCACGCGCTGAACGCGCTTCCCGAAGCAGACGAACGCGCGTACCAGGAGGCTTTGGCGGGCAACCCGCACTGGTCCTCCCACGCGCGGGATGCCGCTGACGCCGTCGCCGCGATCAGCGAAACCGTCGTGCCCGTGGAGCCGCCGGCATCCATCCGCGCTTCGCTCCTCGCACGTATCACCGATCTGCCCCAGGCCGGCTCCGCTGTGCCCGAGGGTGACCCCGTCGACGCCGAAGACTACGCCGCGGCCGGTCCCGCCCCGATCGAGCCCGAGGCCGAGATCGTTTCCGCGCCATCGTGGGAGGGATCCGGCTGGGGCATGCGCCGCTGGTTCACGTTGGCCGCCTCGCTCGTCGCCGTGCTGGTGCTCGGTTTCGGCGCGGTCACCATCGGTCAGCAGCTCACGCGCCCCGCGTCGATCGTCGCGCTGGAGCAGGTGACCTCCGCGCCGGACGCGCAGTCCGCGACCGCGACGATGCCCGACGGTGCCGTGGTGACCGCCCACTGGTCGGCCTCCACCGGGCAGAGCGTGCTCGTCACCGACGGCATGCCCGCCCTCTCGAACGAGCAGACGTACGAGCTGTGGTTCGTCCGCGACGAGACCCCGATCGCCGCCGGAATCTTCTCGACGGATGCCAGCGGTCGAGCGACCGCGGTGCTCGAGGGAGAGTTCCATTCGGGCGACGTCATCGCGGTGACGGTCGAACCCGCGGGGGGCTCGCCCGACGGCACGCCGAGCTCGGCCCCGGTCGTCGCGGTGGCCACCGCCTGAACGGCCGACCACCCCGGCCCGGGCTCGGGAGCACACGCTCTAGCCTGGAACGATGAGCGATTCCCCTCGCGAATTCCACAAGCCCGTACGGCGTCCCGCTGAGCTGTTCGACCGCCTCTTCGCCGCGGACGATCCGGCCGAGGTGTCGCGCGTCGCGCACAGTACAGCCCAGGCGCTGTTGTCTCGAGTGCGCGCCGACCCGACGGTCGATGTCGTCGAACGTCTCGTGGCGTTCACCGACGATCATGGGATCGACGACATCGCCGAGCTCTGGTCGCGCTCGCCCGCGCGGTCCCTCCCCGGTGCGCTGTGGCGGCTCTACCTGTTGCAGCTCATGATCCACGACGACGCTGCGACGGCGGCCATGCTGTTCGAGCGCGGACGTGTGGAGATGGCGACGGTCGATCCTGTTGTCGTGGGTGCCCCCGCGCCCGCCGGCCCCGAGGAGCTCGTCCGCCTCATCGATACGATCCTGCGCGGGTTGTTCGAGGGTGACTTCGCAGTCGCGCTGGACCGTGCGGCGGCGTTCTGCCGTGTTCAGGCCTCGGGGGCGACCCACCTCGCCGACGACTACGAGATCACCGAATCCGAGCGCGCGACGGCGCTCACCACCCGCGCACTGCGGTTGTCGACGTACGCCGACGACCTCACCGCGGCCGCCGCGCTGTGGCGCCGCGACGCTCTGACCTGACACGCGCCCGGCGTCGAGCGTCCGGAGGACGCCGCTTCGGGGGCGAGACGTGCGGCGTGTCGTGAACACTCGGCCGCGGGAGGGAGCGGGGCGCCGCGGGGCGAAGATGCGCCGCGGGCAAAGAAAGTGCCGGGCCGCAGAACGCCTCTCGGCGCAAGGCCGCTCATAGCGGCAGAAGATGGAGCCCGGGGTTACTGCGGCCCGGCTATAGGAGTGTAACAAGCGAGGCCCCGGAGCATTCCCTCGAGCCCGGAGGTTGACACGGGCCGGGCGTGTCGGTGGCGGGGCATAGGCTCATCCCATGATGTTGCGCTTCGCTCTCGTGGTCGACCCCGTGGCATCCGAGGACCGACGACACGAGTTCTCCGACACGTTCACTGTCATCGATCCGGCCGCCCCGGCCGTACAGGTGGGAGACCTGAGCGCGCAACGCGGGGACGGCATCTTCGAGTCGCTCGGTGTGGTCGACGGACACGTGCAGGAGATCGAGCCGCATCTCGCCCGTCTGGCGAACTCCGCGCGTCTGTGCGACCTTCCGGCGCCGCACCTCGATCAGTGGCGTGCGGCGATCGAGCGGGTTGCTGCCGAAGCAGGCCCGGGAGAGAGTGCCATCAAACTCATCCTCAGTCGCGGCATCGAGCACGGTTCCGCTCCCACGGCGTGGATCACGCTCGCCGAGGCCCCCGACAGCGCCGGTGCCCGCACCGAGGGAGTCCGCGTCGTCACGCTCGACCGCGGGTACGCCTCGGACGTTCCCGAGCGCGCCCCGTGGCTCCTCCTGGGCGCCAAGACGCTGTCGTACGCCGTCAACATGGCCGCTATCCGCGAGGCGAAGCGTCGCGGCGCCGACGACGCCGTGTTCGTCACCAGCGACGGGTTCGTGCTGGAGGCGCCCACGGCATCCATCGTTCTGCGGCTCGACGACAGGTTCGTCACGCCCACGCCGAGCGCGGGGATCCTGCACGGGACGACGCAGCGGAGCCTGTTCGCCTTCCTCGAGCGTCGGGGCTTCGGAACGGACTACGCGACGGTGCCCGCGGAAGACCTGGTACGCGCGGACGCCGCGTGGATTCTGTCGAGCGTGCGACTGGCCGCGCCGATCTCGGCCGTCGACGGTCGCGAACGTGCCGTCGATCGCACGCTGACCGACGAGATCAACGCCTACCTGCTGTCCCCGCGGGACTGACCCCTCGAACGACGACGGCCCCGCCGAAGCGGGGCCGTCGTGGGGGAGTGGGGCTTACCCGAAGCGTCCCGAGACGTAGTCCTCCGTCGCCTGAACGGTGGGCGCCGTAAAGATCGTCGCGGTGTCGTTGTACTCGATGAGCTTGCCCGGCTTGCCGGTGCCGGCGATGTTGAAGAACGCCGTCTTGTCGCTCACGCGCGAGGCCTGCTGCATGTTGTGCGTCACGATGACGACCGTGTACTCGCTCTTCAGCTCGCCGATCAGCTCTTCGATGGCGTACGTCGAGATCGGGTCGAGGGCCGAGCAAGGCTCGTCCATCAGGATGACGTCGGGCGAGACCGCGATGGCGCGAGCGATGCACAGACGCTGCTGCTGGCCGCCGGAGAGGCCCGAGCCGGGCTTGTCGAGGCGGTCCTTGACCTCGTTCCAGAGGTTCGCCCCCTGGAGCGACTTCTCGACGAGGGCGTCCGCGTCGGACTTGCTGATGCGGCGGTTGTTCAGTTTCACACCGGCCAGCACGTTCTCACGAATGGACATCGTGGGGAACGGGTTCGGGCGCTGGAAGACCATGCCCACCTGACGACGCACGAGCACGGGGTCGACACCCGAGCCGTAGAGGTCGTCACCGTCGAGCAGCACGCTGCCCTCGACGCGCGCGCCGGGGATGACCTCGTGCATGCGGTTCAGCGTGCGGAGGAAGGTCGACTTTCCGCAGCCGGACGGCCCGATGAAAGCGGTGACGCTTCGGGGCTCGATGTCGAGGGAGACCCCTTCGACGGCCAGGAAGTCGCCGTAGTAGACGTTCAGGTCGTTGACTTCGATGCTCTTGGACACGATTCCTCGGGTTTGTTCGGGATGGAAAGGGGCTCAGCGGCCGAGCTTGGGGGAGAAGACCTTCGCCACGAGGCGCGCGACGAGGTTGAGCACCATGACGATGACGATCAGAACGAGCGCGGCACCCCACGCGCGATCGATGAACGCGGATGCCGGGATGCCCTGGTTCATGTACTGCGAGTAGGCGAAGACCGGCAGCGTGCTCATGCGACCGTTGAAGAGGTCGTAGTTCACCGACGTCGCCACGCCCGCCGTGAGCAGGAGCGGCGCGGTCTCGCCGATGACGCGCGAGATCGAGAGCATGACACCCGTCGTGATGCCGGCGACGGCCGTCGGCAGAACGACCTTGCTGATCGTGAGCCACTTCGGCACGCCGAGCGCGTAGGAGGCCTCGCGCAGCTCGTTGGGCACGAGGCGGAGCATCTCTTCGGTGGAGCGCACGACGACCGGGATCATCAGCACGGACAGGGCGATCGCGCCCATGATGCCCATGCGGATGCCGGGGCCGAAGATGAGGGCGAACAGCGCGTAGGCGAACAGACCCGCGACGATGGACGGGATGCCGGTCATGACGTCGACGAGGAACGTGATGGCGCGGGCCATGCGGTTCCCGGCTCCGTACTCGATCAGGTAGATCGCGGTGAAGATGCCGATCGGGATCGAGATGACCGCGGCGGCCAGCGTGATCATCAGCGTTCCGACGATGGCGTGAAGCGCCCCACCGCCCTCTCCGACGACGTTGCGCATGGAGGAGGTGAAGAACTCGGGGGTGATGCCGTTGATCCCGTTGGTGACCACCGTGACGGCCACCGACACGAGCGGCACCATCGCGATGGCGAACGCGGTCACGACGATGCCGGTGACCAGGCGATCGACGCCCTTGCGGCGGCCCTCGATGATCGTCGACAGCACCGTGATCATGATCAGGTAGATGATCGCCGTGACGACGGCCCATCCGGCGATGTTGAACGCACCGCCGCCCCCGAGGGCGACGATGCCGAAGAGTGCGGCGCTGAGGGCGGCGGCACCGCCGAGGACGGCCCACGGGGACCAGGAGGGCAGGTGACCGCCGCGAAGGCCGTCGACCTTCGCCACGGGCGTCGCCGTGGCGGGAGTGCGAGGAGCGGTGCTGGTCGAGGTCATGTCAGTTCGCTCCCGAGAATTCCTTGCGCCGGCTCACGATGTAGCGAGCGAGCGCGTTGACGGCGAAGGTCACGATGAACAGCACGAGGCCGGTGGCGATGAGGACGTTGACGTTGAAGCCGTAGGCCTCGGGGAACGTCAGCGCGATGTTCGCGGGAATGGTGCTGGGGTTCTCGGACGTGAACAGCTGGAGGCTGATGACGCCGGATGCCGAGAGGACGAGGGCGACGGCCATGGTCTCGCCGAGCGCGCGACCGAGGCCGAGCATGGACGCCGAAACGATGCCGCTGCGGCCGAACGGGAAGACGGCCATGCGGATCATCTCCCAGCGCGTCGCGCCGAGGGCGAGGGCCGCCTCCTCGTGGAGGACCGGGGTCTGGAGGAAGATCTCGCGGCAGATGGCGGTGATGATCGGGGTGATCATGACCGCGAGGACCACGGCGGCGGTGAGGATCGTGCGCCCGGTCGCCGAGACGGTGCCGGAGAACAGGGGGAACCACCCGGCGTTGGTGTTCAGCCACGCGTACACGGGCTGGATGGCGGGGGCGAGGACCAGGATGCCCCAGAGGCCGAAGACGACGGACGGAACCGCGGCGAGCAGGTCGACGAGGTAGCCCAGGCCCTGGGCCAGCCGGCGCGGTGCGTAGTGAGAGATGAAGAGTGCCACGCACACCGAGAGCGGGACGGCCATGATCAGAGCGAGGATCGACGCCCAGATCGTTCCGAACGCGAGGGGACCGACATAGGCCCAGAAGTTCGACTGGAGGATGGAGGCGTTCTCGCTCGTCGCGGTGAAGCCGGGGAGCGACTGGACGACGAGGAAGATCGTCACCGCGGCCAGCGTGACGAGGATCATCGACCCTGCGAACAGTGCGGTACCGGAGAAGACGCGATCTCCGGGGCGTTGCTTCGGCTTATCGGGTGCCGGAGCCGTAGTGGACGTCATGGCTTCCTGTCTCGGTCGAAACGGGCCGAACCCGGCCCGATACGGAGAGTATCGGGCCGGGTGTCGGTTAGGGGTTCTTACTCGGCGACGATCAGGTCGATCGCGGCGTTGACGCGCTCGCGCAGGGTGTCGCTGATCGGGGCGTTACCGGCCGCGTCCGCAGCGGCCTGCTGGCCCTCTTCGCTCGCGACGTACTCGAGGAAGGACTTCACGATCGGGGCGGCCGATGCGTCGGCGTACTCCTCGCACGCGATCATGTAGCTGACGAGGACGATGGGGTACACGCCCGCGTCGGTCGAGGTGCGCTCGAGCTCGATCGCGAGGTCGCCCTCGGAGCGGCCCTCGACGAACGGCGACGCGTCGACGATGGCGGCGGCAGCCTCGGGGGAGTAGGGGACGAACTCTTCGCCGACCTTGATCGCGGCCGTCGAGAGGCCCTCCTGCGCGGCGCGCGAGGCGTCGGCGTAGCCGATGGTGCCGTTCGCGCCGGCCACGGCCGAGACGACGCCCGAGGTGCCGTTCGCGGCCTCACCCGAGGTCAGCGGCCATTCGCCGTCGGGCTCCGAGGTCCAGACGGAGGGGGCCGCCTGGTAGAGGTAGTCGGTGAAGTTCTCGGTGGTGCCCGAGTCGTCCTGGCGGTGGACCGGGGTGACGGCCGTGTCGGGCAGCGTGACGCCCGGGTTGGTGGCGGCGATCGCCGGGTCGTTCCACGTGGTGATGGTGCCGGCGAACATGCCCGCGACCGTCGCGGCGTCCAGGTTGATCGAGTCGACGCCGTCGAGCTTGAAGATCACGGCGATCGGCGAGATGTAGGTGGGGAGCTCGATGATGCCCGAGCCGTCGGCGCAGGCGCCGAAGCCGCCCGCGGCGATCTCCTCGTCGTTGAACGCGCGGTCCGAGCCGATGAACGGGAAGGCGCCCGCCTGGAACGACTCACGGCCGGCGCCCGAGCCGGAGGGCTCGTACGTGATGGTGACGTCGGGGTTGGCGGTCTGGAATCCAGCGGTCCACGCCTGAACCGCGACCTCCTGCGACGACGCGCCGCCGCTGGCGACCTCGCCGGAGAGCGAGGACGATCCGCCGTCGGTTCCGCCACCGGTGTTGCCGCCTTCGTTCGCGGCGCAGCCGGCGAGAGCGAGAGCCGCGACGGCCGAGATGGCGCCGAGCTGAGCGAAGCGAGTGATCTTCACGATGAAAGTCCTTCGGGGTATCGGGAGCTGTGTGCAGGCCCTGTGCGGGGCCCGGACCGACGCTAGACAGCCTCCTTTACCAAAGGGCATTCCAGGGGTGAACGGAAGGTAAACCGAGGCGGCCGTTCCGGGGTGTTTTCCTGGCCTGTGTACGCTTCATCCCCGTGACGATCCCCGCGTTTCCCGGCCAGGACCTCCTCGACCGCACGAACGCGGCCGCGCCCGCGCGCACGCTGATCGACATCCTTTCAGAGGTGGCATCCCAGCATCCCGAGGCCTCCGCGATCGACGACGGGTCGGGTGCGCTGAGCTACCGCGAACTGCTCGCCCGGGTCTGGCGGACCGCGGCCGCGCTGCGCGAGGCGGGGGTGCGTCGCGGCGACCGGGTCGGCGTGCGCATGCCGTCGGGGTCGAAGGAGCTGTACGTTTCGATCCTCGCCGTGATGGCGGCCGGGGCCGCCTACGTGCCCGTGGATGCCGACGACCCCGACGAGCGTGCACGACTCGTGTTCGGCGAAGCCGGGGTGAGAGGGGTCATCGCGGGCGAGGGCGAGTTCGTGGCGGGGGAGGGGCTCGTACGTCTCTACGACGGCGATGCGCCGCACCCGAGCACGAGCGCCGTGCCGATCGTGGCGCCCCCGGGCGTCGACGACGACGCGTGGATCATCTTCACCTCGGGGTCGACGGGGGTGCCGAAGGGCGTCGCCGTCACGCACCGGTCGGCGGCGGCCTTCGTCGAGGCGGAGGCGCGACTGTTCCTGCAGCGCGACCCGCTCGGACCCGGCGACCGGGTGCTCGCCGGACTCTCGGTCGCCTTCGATGCGTCGTGCGAGGAGATGTGGCTCGCGTGGGGGCACGGCGCATGTCTCGTCCCCGCTCCGCGGTCGCTCGTGCGCTCCGGCGAAGACCTCGCGCCCTGGCTGCTGCGTCAGGGCATCTCGGTCGTGTCCACGGTGCCGACGCTCGCGGCGATGTGGCCGGCGGACTCGATCGAGAACGTCCGCCTGCTGATCTTCGGCGGGGAGGCCTGCCCGCCCGAGCTTTCCGCGCGACTCGTCGCCGAGGGGCGCGAGGTGTGGAACACCTACGGACCCACCGAAGCGACCGTGGTCGCGTGCGCCGCGCTCCTGGACGGAACGCCGCCCGTGCGCATCGGACTCCCGCTCGACGGCTGGGCCCTGGCCGTCGTCGACGCGGAGGGGCAGCCGGTCGCCGAGGGCGAGGTCGGCGAGCTGATCATCGGGGGCGTGGGCCTGGCCCGGTACCTGGATCCCGCCAAGGATGCCGAGAAGTACGCGCCGATGCCGACCCTCGGGTGGGGGCGTGCCTACCGCTCCGGCGACCTGGTTCGCTTCGAGAGCGAGGGCCTGGTCTTCCAGGGGCGGGCGGACGATCAGGTGAAGGTGGGCGGCCGCCGCATCGAGCTCGGCGAGGTGGAATCGGCGCTGCAGGATCTGCCCCAGGTGCACGCGGCGACGGTCGCCGTCCGCACGACCGAGGCCGGGGTGCCCGTGCTCGTCGGGTACCTCGTGTTGGAGGTGGGCGTCGAGCTCGACCGCGCCGCCGCGCGCGCGGCCCTCGCCGAGCGCCTGCCCGCCGCGACGATCCCGCTCCTGGGCGTCGTCGAGGAACTCCCCGTGCGCACGTCCGGCAAGGTCGACCGCGCGGCTCTGCCGTGGCCTCTCCCCGGCGTGGACGCCCCCGCCGCGACCGACTTCTCCCCCGACGAGGCCTGGCTCGCCGAGCAGTGGCAGGCCGTGCTGGGCCTTCCGGTCACCGACCGCAAGGCCGACTTCTTCGACCTCGGAGGCGGCTCGCTCTCGGCGGCGCAGCTGGTCTCGCGGATCCGTGCACGCGTGCCCGAGTTCTCGGTCGCCGACATCTACGACGTGCCGCGACTGGGTGCGATGGCGAAGGCGCTGGGACCGCAGCTCACCGACGACGCGCCGGCGGAGTTCCACCGCCCCACGCCGACGCCGCGGGCGACGCAGTGGGTCCAGACGCTCCTCGGGGCACCGCTGTTCATCCTGTCGGGCGTGCGCTGGCTGCTCTATCTCCTCACGGCGTCGGCGATCCTGCAGCTCGCCCCGGGCTTCGAGGTGCTCCCCTCCGTGCCCTGGCCGGTTCTCGTGGTCGGCCTGCTGCTGTTCGCCACGCCCTTCGGACGGATGGCGATCGCGGTCGTGTCCGCCCGCCTCCTGCTCGCCGGCGTGCGGCCCGGCGACTATCCCCGCGGCGGCGGGGTGCACGTACGGCTCTGGCTCGCCGAGCAGATCGCCGCTCAGGTCGACGCCGTAGGACTCGCCGGGGCCCCGTGGGTGTCGTACTACGCCCGCGCCCTCGGCTCCCGCATCGGCAGCAATGTCGACCTGCACGCCCTGCCCCCGGTGACCGGGATGCTCGTCGTCGGCGACGGGGCCTCGATCGAACCCGAGGTCGACCTCACCGGCTACTGGATCGACGGAGACCTCGTCCGCATCGGCGAGGTGCGCATCGGCGCCGAGGCCACGGTCGGCGCGCGCTCCACCCTCGCCCCGGGGACGCGCATCGGGCGTCGCGCCGAGATCGCGCCCGGTTCCGCGGTGTTCGGTCGGGTCAAGGCCGACCAGTCGTGGGCGGGCTCGCCGGCCGTCCGCGTCGGCGGCACGGCGAAGGGGTGGCCGGCCGGACGACCCACGGCCCCCACACGCTGGCTGTGGGCGTACGCCGCGTCGGCCGTTCTCCTCGCCGTCCTTCCGCTGCTGTCCTTCGCCGTCGGGGGCCTCGTCGTCGCGCAGGGGATGCGGGATGCCGAGTCGCTCGCCGCCGCAGCGGGCGCGGCGTTCGTGTGGTTGGTGCCCGCCGTCGCGGTCACGGGCCTGGTGTTCGCGGCATCCGTGGTGCTTCTCGTGCGTCTGTTCTCGATCGGGTTGACGGAGGGGACGTTCCCCGTGCGCAGCCGCGTCGCCTGGCAGGCGTGGACGATCGAACGTCTGCTGGACTCCGCGCGGACGATCCTCTTCCCGCTGTACTCGAGCCTGTTCACCCCCGTCTGGCTGCGGATGCTCGGCGCGCGCGTGGGCCGAGACGTCGAGGCATCCACCGTCCTTCTCCTACCGACGATGACGCGGATCGAGGACGGGGCGTTCCTCGCGGACGACACGATGGTCGCGTCGTACGAGCTGCGCGCCGGGTGGCTGCGCGTCGGGTCGGTGCGCATCGGCAAGCGGGCGTTCCTCGGCAACTCGGGCATGGCCGCGCCCGGGCACCGTGTCCCGCGCGACGGCCTGGTCGCCGTACTGTCGGCCGCACCGCTCAAGGCCAAACCCGGCTCCTCGTGGCTCGGCTCGCCGGCGGTGCGCCTGCGCCGGCTGTCGGCCGAGGGCGACGAATCGCGCACGTACCGTCCGACCCCCGCCCTGCGCTTCGCGCGGACGCTGTGGGAGCTGGGCCGGTTCGTCCCCGTCGTCGTGACGTGCGGGATCGGACTCGGTGTCCTGTTCGTCCTGGCCGGACTCTGGCAGACGGTCGGACCGGTCTGGACCCTGCTGCTGTCGGGCCTCGTGCTTCTGGCGGCCGGCGCCGTCGCCGCCACGGTGTCGACGCTCGCGAAGTGGGCGATCGTCGGCGTGATCCGCGCGGGGGAGCAGCCGCTGTGGTCGAGCTTCGTGTGGCGGACGGAGGTGTCCGACACCTTCACCGAGATGGTCGCGGCCCCGTGGTTCGCCCGCGCGGCCGCCGGAACCCCCGCCCTCGCCATCTGGCTGCGGAGCCTCGGCGCGCGAATCGGCCGGGGCGTGTGGTGTGAGAGCTACTGGTTGCCGGAGCCGGATCTGGTCACGCTCGGCGACGCGTCGACGGTCAACCGCGGGTGCGTCGTCCAGACCCACCTCTTCCATGATCGAATCATGAGTATGGACACCGTCGAACTCGAGCCCGGTGCGACCCTCGGGCCGCACAGCGTGGTGCTCCCCGCATCGACCCTGGGAGCGCACGCGACCGTCGGTCCCGCCTCGCTCGTGATGCGCGGAGAGACCGTCCCGGTCGGTTCGCGCTGGAGCGGCAACCCCATCGGCCCCTGGCGCGCGGTCAAGGTGCGCGCCTACCAGTCGACCACGTGAGCGGCGTCGATCCGTACGCTCCGCAGAGCGGCGACGCCGGCTACGACGTGGCTTCGTACGACCTCACGCTGGACTACCGCGTCCGCACGAACCGCCTTCAGGGAACCGCGGTCATCGCCGCTGCCGCCGTCGGCGACCTGACCACGATCTCCCTCGATCTCGTCGGTCTCCGGGCCGGCCGTGTGCGCGTGAATGGAGCGCCCGCGCGCTTCTCGGCCGCGGCGGGAAAGCTCCGGGTCACCTCCCCCCGGCCGATCGTCGCGGGGCAGGCGTTCGAGGTCGAGGTCGCTTACGCCGGTGCCCCCGGCCCGCGGCGTTCGCGTTGGGGGGCGGTCGGCTGGGAGGAACTCACCGACGGCGCCCTGGTGGCCGGGCAGCCGACCGGTGCCCCCACCTGGTTCCCGTGCAACGACCGCCCGGACGACCGTGCCCGGATGACGATGCGGATCACGGTCGACGACGGCTACACGGTCGCGGCGACCGGCGTGCCGAACGCTGCCACCCGCCGCGCGGGACGCGTCACGACGACGTTCACGTCGACCGTGCCGACCGCCACGTACCTCGCCGCCGTCCACGTGGGTCGGTACCGCACGGGTCCGCTGGCGGGGTCCGGTGTCGCCGGCATCCCCCCGGTCACCGTGACCGCGCCGCCCGCCCTCGCCGCGGCGGCGGGTCGGGCCTTCGCGCCCGTCCCCGAGATGCTGCGGGTGTTCTCGGGGCTCTTCGGGCCGTACCCGCAGGAGGCCTGCGCGCTCGTCGTGACCGCCGACGAGCTCGAGATCCCGCTCGAGGCCCAGGGCCTCGCCGTGTTCGGCATGAATCACCTCGTTCCGGCGGCGCAGCGCCTCGTCGCACACGAACTCGCGCACCAGTGGTTCGGCAACAGCGTCGGAATCGGCCGGTGGAGCGACATCTGGCTCAATGAGGGATTCGCCTGCTACAGCGAGTGGCTGTGGTCGGAGGCGTCGGGTGGTCGCTCCGCCGACGACTGCGCGCGGGGACACTACACGCGGCTCGCCGCGAAACCCCGCGACCTTCTTCTCGTCGACCCCGGCCCCGACGACATGTTCGACGACCGGGTCTACAAGCGCGGGGCGCTCGCGCTCCACGCCCTCCGACTCCGCGTCGGCGACGCCGTGTTCTTCGATCTCGTGCGCGGCTGGACGGCCGAGCACCGCCATGCCCTCGTCACCACCGATGACTTCCGCGCCGCGGTTCGGTCGGCCGGCGGCGTGGATGCCGAGAACCTGCTGTCGCAGTGGATCGACCGCGTGGAGCTGCCCGCGCTCGGGTGACCGGGCTGGTGCCGTCTCAGCTCGGGCTGCGCGCGGCCACGGCGAGGACCACACCCGCCGGTCCCGGCACGTCCCACCCCGTGAAGGGCCGGTCGTCGTCGATGCGCGCGACCCAGTCCGCCCCCGCCGGCGGAGCGTCCTCGACCACGACACGCATCGGATCGACGGTGAGACCACGCCCGTCGGCCTTCAGGACTGCCTCGACGCGCGCCCACGAGCGGGCATCGGCGCCGGGTAGCACGCGGTCGAGGGAAGCCTCGACGTCGGGCGCGGCGTCGAGGCCGAGGGCGATCGCGGCGGGCCCCGCGGCCGCGAACGCCCACCCCGCGACATACGAGACCGAGACGGTGGCATCCGCTCCGCTGACCCGGAGCCGTCCGTGTTCTCCGCCGCAGCGGACGCATCGGGCATGGAAGGACGCCCCCGGCAGCATCTCGGCGAGGAGCGCGCGGGAGACCTCGCGTGGACGGGCGCCGTCGTCCACGCCCCGCCACCGAACCTCGATACCCGCGGGGAGCGTCACACCTGAGGCTCGTGCGTCTCGATCGCCACGATCCCCGACCCGGGGTGCGCCACGGGGATGTGCGCCACCGAGAACGCTGCCGGCTCGAGCGCCGACGAACTGCCGAGATACGACCCCCGCATCGTGCCGGTGGCGAGCGCAAGCTCGTGCATGATGTCGGGGAGCACCGGGCCGTGACTGGCCAGCACCACGGGTTTGCGGGCGCGGACGCGCTCGCCGACGACCGCCCGCGCATCGCTGCGCCCGTTCTCCCAGGCCTCCTGGCTGATGGCCTCCGCGACCTGCACACGCTGCGCGAGCGCCGACGACAGCGGCACGACGGTGCGGACGCAGCGCTCGGCCGGACTCGAGACGATCCGTCGCACCCCGAACGCGAGCAGCGGTCCGACGATCGCGTTCGCCTGTCGCCGACCGCGCGGGCTCAACGGCCGCGCGGCATCGTCGGCATCCCACTCCTCACGGGACCGTGCCTTCGCGTGCCGCAGTGCGATGATCGGGAACGTGGGGAGCGCCTGCTCGTCGACGAGGCGGACGAACTCGTCGAGGATCTCGATGTCGACGGGGTAACTGAGGTGCTTGCGCGCCTTCTTGAGCCCCACCCACTCGATCGCGGCGATCTCCTTGTTGGGCAGGAACGTCGACGTCCGAACGGCGGCATCCGTGGCCTCCGCGGCCCAGTAGTGGACGATCTTCGTACGCGAGTTCGGCATCCGGTACCGCGAGACGCCCACGGGGACGCCGAGCGCGACCCGGATGCCGGTCTCTTCCCGGATCTCGCGCACGGCGGTCTCGGCCAGCGTCTCGCCCGGGTCGACCTTGCCCTTGGGAAGCGTCACGTCGCGGTACTTGGTGCGGTGGATCAGGAGGACGCGGTACTTGCCCTCGACCACCCGCCACACCACGCCGCCGGCGGCGTAGACGGCGGTTTCGGTCACCGGACCGCCCGCGAGCGGCGCTTGCGCTGGACGCGGGACATCGTGTGCTCCTGCAGGTCGATGAGCGGTCGGCCGTCGGCATCGAGGCTGTGGCGCGTCCATTCGCCGTCGGGACCCAGGTGCCACGAACTCGTACCGTCGTCCATCGCGAGGTCGAACAGGTCGGAGAGCTCCTCGAGCTGCTTCGGATCGACCACGCGCACGAGCGCCTCGACGCGACGGTCGAGGTTGCGGTGCATCATGTCGGCGCTGCCGATGAAGACCTGCGGGTCACCGTCGTTGACGAACGCGAAGATGCGCGAGTGCTCGAGGTAGCGACCGAGGATCGAGCGCACCCGGATGTTCTCACTCACACCAGCGACGCCCGGCTTGATCGAGCAGATGCCGCGCACCCACACCTCGACCGGGACGCCGGCCTGGCTCGCCCGGTAGAGCGCGTCGATGATCTGCTCGTCGACCATCGAGTTGACCTTGATGCGCACACCCGAGGGCTTGCCCTCGAGGGCGTTGGCGCGCTCGCGCTCGATGTGGCGGAGAAGCCCCTTGCGCAGGTGGAGCGGGGCGACGAGGAGCCGCTTGAACTTCTTCTCGATCGCGTAGCCGCTGAGTTCGTTGAACAGTCGCGTGAGGTCGCGACCGACCTGGTCGTCGACCGTGAAGAGACCGAAGTCTTCGTAGATGCGGCTGGTCTTGGGGTTGTAGTTGCCGGTGCCGACGTGACTGTAGTGGCGGAGCCGACCGTCTTCCTCGCGGATGACGAGCGCGAGCTTGCAGTGGGTCTTGAGGCCCACGAGGCCGTAGACGACGTGGACACCGGCCTTTTCGAGCTTGCGCGCCCACACGATGTTGTTCGCCTCGTCGAAACGGGCCTTGACCTCGACGAGGGCGAGCACCTGCTTGCCCGCCTCGGCCGCATCGATCAGCGCCTGCACGATCGGGCTGTCGCCCGAGGTGCGGTACAGCGTCTGCTTAATGGCGAGGACGTGCGGGTCGCGGGCGGCCTGCTCGAGGAAGGCCTGCACGCTCGTGGCGAACGACTCGTACGGGTGGTGCACGAGCACGTCGCCCTTGCGGATCGCGCCGAACAGGTCGGCGCGGCCGTTCTGCTCGGCCGGCTGGAACGCCAGGGCCGTCTTGGGCACGTGCGGCGGGTAGTGCAGGTCGGGACGGTCGATGCGCGAAAGGTCGAACAGGCCGCGCAGGTCGAGCGCGCCCGGAAGGCGGTAGACCTCCTGCTCGGTGATGTCGAGTTCGCTGAGCAGCAGCTCGCGCGTCACGTCATCCATGTCTTCGGTGATCTCGAGACGGATCGGGGGGCCGAAGCGGCGTCGCAGCAGCTCGGCCTCGAGCGCCTGGATGAGGTTCTCGGTCTCGTCCTCCTCGATCGTCATGTCCTCGTTACGGGTGAGGCGGAACGCGTGGTGGTCGAGCACCTCCATCCCGGGGAAGAGGTCGCCGAGGTGGTTGGAGATGAGTTCTTCGAGGGGCAGGTACCGCACACCGGGACCGTCTCCGGGCACCTCGACGAAGCGGGGGAGCATCGGCGGCACCTTCAGGCGCGCGAACTCCTGGCGACCGGTGCGGGCGTTGCGGATGCGGATCGCGAGATTCAGCGACAGGCCCGAGATATACGGGAACGGGTGCGCCGGGTCGACGGCGAGCGGCATGAGCACCGGGAAGACGTTGCGTTGGAAGTACTCGGTGAGGCGCGCGGAGGAGTCGCCGTCCAGCGACTGCCACGACACGACCTCGATGCCCGCGTCGGCGAGGGCCGGACGCACGTGGTCGGTCCACGCGGCGGCGTGGCGCAGCTGCAGGCGATGCGCCTCGGCCGAGATGTCGGCGAGCACGTCCTGCGGAGCGCGACCGACGTTGGTCGGCACCGCCAGGCCCGTGACGATGCGGCGCTTCAGTCCCGCGACGCGCACCATGAAGAACTCATCGAGGTTGCTGGCGAAGATCGCGAGGAAGTTCGCCCGCTCCAGCACCGGGACCGTCGGGTCTTCGGCGAGCTCGAGCACGCGCTGGTTGAAGGCCAGCCAGCTGATCTCACGGTCGAGGTAGCGGCTGTCGGGCAGCTGCTCGTCCGCGGCTTCGATCGCTTCGTCGAAGTCGTCGTCGTCCGCATCGCCTAGACCGGCGTCGAGTACGTCGTGTTCGATCATTCCCTCATCATTGCAGGGGTCGGTGACGCACGCGTGAACGGGATCAGGTGGACGGGGCGGGCACGGGAGGTTGGTCGTCCTCGTACACGTTGAAGCGATAGCCGACGTTGCGCACCGTGCCGATGAGCTGCTCGAGGTCACCGAGCTTGGCGCGGAGGCGTCGGACGTGCACGTCGACCGTGCGCGTGCCTCCGAAGTAGTCGTAGCCCCACACTTCGCTGAGCAGTTGTTCGCGCGTGAACACGCGAGACGGGTGGGTGGCGAAGAAGTGCAGGAGCTGGAACTCCTTGTAGGTGAGGTCGAGCGGCTTGCCGTGCACCTTCGCCGAATACGACGACTCGTCGATCGTGATTCCGGACGTCGAGATGCGCGACGAGACCTGCTCGGCGCTGCGGCGCCCCATCGCCAGACGGATGCGCGCGTCGATCTCGGCGGGGCCCGCGCCTACGAGCACGACGTCATCCACGCCCCAGTCCGTCGACACCGCCGTGAGGCCGCCCTCGGTGACCACGAGCACCAGGGGGGCTTCCATACCGGTCGTGGTGAGGATCTTGCACAGCGACTTGGCGCCGACCAGGTCGATGCGTGCGTCGATGAACACGACATCGGCGCTCGGTGCGTTGACGAGCTGCGCGGGTTCGGCCGGAATCTGCCGAACGCGGTGGCTCAGCAGTTCGAGGGCAGGCAGAACGGCGCTGCCGCCGGGGGCGGAGCTGAGAACGAGAAGCTGAGCCAAACGGACCTCCTCGTGCGGGCCTGCCGCACCCGCCCATCTTAGGGTGAGGCGCGCCGGGGTGCTGTCACGGCCTCGCCGAGACCGCGCCGCGCGGGTCGCGGCTCGCACGAAGACCACGGTGTGCGCGATGATGGACAGCATGTCGACTCCCGACCTCGCGCCGCGACGCACGTTCGGCGGCATCGTCGCGGTCTGGGTGCTCGCCCTCGCGGCGGGCGTCGCCATCGGGCTCTTCGTCCCGACGGACTGGCGGGCGCAGTGGATCACGGTCGCCCTGGGGGGCTGCGTCGTCGCGGCCTTCGCCATACAGCTCTGGTACGGGCGCTCGCAGGCGTTCATCCAGCGGGTCGCCGCGAGCGTTCTCGGAGCCCTCGTCGTGCTCGGCGTCATCACGGCCGGGTTCGGGCTGGCATCCATCGTTCCCCGGTAGAGTTGGGCCATGGACCTCCTCGCGCTCGAACTCTTCTTCGTGGGACTTCTGGGTCTCGCCTCGCTGGCGATCGCCTTCGTCTCCGGCACCGTCATCTGGAACCTCTACCGCGGCCAGCGCTGACGAGCGCCGTCGTGATCGAGATTCCGACCGACCTTCCCGCCGACCTCGTCCCGCTCTCGTGGCTGATCGGCGTGTGGGAGGGGACCGGCGTCATCGACTACGAGGCTGACGGCCGCACGTTCTCGGGCGAGTTCGCGCACCGCGTGAGCTTCAGCCATGACGGGGGCGACGTCCTGAACTACTCCGCGCACGCGTGGCTGCTCGACGGCGACGATCGCCGTCCTCTCGTGGCCGAGACCGGTTACTGGCGTGTCGCCCGACCGGCGACGGACGCCGACCCGGGTCCTGCCCTGCTGCCGCCGACGGCCCCGGCACCCCGTCGCACCGCCGACGACGTCGAGACGCTGCGGACAGCCGAGGGCGGCTTCCCGCTCGAGGTGAGTCTGGCGCACGCCGACGGCGTCCTCGAGCTGTACCTCGGCCAGGTGCGCGGCCCCCGCGTCGATCTCGCGACGGATGCGGTCGTCCGCACCGCCGGCGCCAAGCCGTACGGCTCGGCGACGCGCCTGTACGGGCTCGTCGACGACCACCTGCTGTGGGCGTGGGACATCTCCGCTTTCGGACGCGAGCTCGCCTCCCACGCCTCCGCACGTCTGGCGCGGGTCGAGTGATGGCCGCCCTCTCCGATGTTCCCGGAGCCGTCGTCGACGACGCCGGTCTTCGTCACGTCGGCTCGCCGCTCGCGGAGCAGCGGCGGCTGGCATCCGGTTCCGCTCTCGCCCCGCTGGGCGACCGGCGCGTGCTGTCGGTGGCGGGTCCGGATCGGCTGAGCTGGCTCGATTCGCTGTCGTCGCAGGCGCTCACGCACCTCGCGCCGGGTGTGTCGACCGAGATGCTGATCCTCGACCCGAACGGGCGCGTCGAGCACGCCGCCGCGGTGATCGACGACGGTGAGACCGCGTGGCTGCTCGTGGATGCCGCCGACGCCGAACCCCTTGCGACCTGGCTCGGCCGCATGCGCTTCCGTCTGCGCGTCGAGGTGCGCGACCGGTCGGACGAGCTGTCGGTGATCGGCGGGACGCGCGCCGCCGTCGCGGCGCTCACCGCGGTGACTCCGGCGGGCGTGCCGGTGGTGTGGATCGACCCGTGGCCGGACGTCTCCCCGGGAGGCTGGGCGTATGCCCGCGTCGAGGATCACCCCGGCATCGAACGCGACTGGGCCGAAGCCGTCGTGGATGCCGAGGAGTTCGCCCGCGTCGTCGCCGCTGCCGCGGCCGGCGAGGTGGCGCTGGCCGGACGCGAGGCCGTCGAAGCCCTGCGGATCGCCGCGTGGCGTCCGCGGGTCGCGGTCGACGCGGACGAGCGGCTGCTGCCGCACGAGATGGACTGGCTCCGCACCGCCGTGCACCTGACGAAGGGGTGCTACCGCGGCCAGGAGACGGTGGCGAAGGTCCACAACCTCGGGCACCCCCCGCGCCGGGTGGTCGCTCTGCAGCTCGACGGCAGCGACAGCGTGCTGCCCGCCCGCGGCGACGTCGTCCGCGCCGGAGACTCCGTGATCGGAGCCGTGACCTCGGTCGCGGTGCACTACGAGGAGGGGCCGATCGCGCTCGCCCTCGTCAAGCGCACCGCGCCCTCCGAGGTGCCGTACGTGGTCGACACCGCCGACGGTCCGATCGCGGCCGCGGTCGAGACGGTCGTGCCGGCCGACGCCGGAGCCACCGCCGGCGTGCCGCGCCTGCCCCGCCTCGGGCGTCGACGCGCGGCGGAATGAGCGCCGAGGAGTCCTCTACGACGGTCGGTGTCGTCGTGCCGCGCTCCCGTCTGCGCTCGACGCTGCGGCGGCGAGCGGCCCGCGTCCGGGAATCGCTTCCGGCCATCCTGCAGATCGTCGTCGCCGCCACCGCGGCTTTCGCGTTCGCCCACTTCGTGCTCGGGCATCCCGTGCCGCTCCTCGCCGCGACCGTGACCGTGACGAGTCTCGGACTCGTGCGCCACGCGCGCCCGTGGCGGGTCGCGGAGACCGTCGCCGGCATGCTCGTCGGCATCCTCCTCGCCGAGCTCGTCCTGCTGGTGGCGGGGGCGGGCTGGTGGCAGATCGCGGTGGCGATGTTCGTCACGCTGGTGGTGTCGCGCTTCCTCTCCCCGCAGCCGGGGTTCGCGCTCGCGGCGGTGGTGCAGTCGCTCATCGCGCTCGTGTTCGTATCGGGCGCGCCGTTCGTGCGGCTCATCGACGGGGCGGTCGGGGGAGTGGCGGCGCTGCTGGTCACGGCGCTCATCCCGCGGACGCTGCGGCGCACGGAACTCCGCGACGCCGACGAGTTGTTCGACGCTTTCGACGTCGCCACCGCCACGATCGTGCGGGCCCTCCGGCGCGGCGACCGTGCCCGCGCAGAGCGGGGTCTCGAACGCGCGCGGGCGCTCCAGACCTACGTCGACGCGTGGAGCGGCTCGCTCGAGTCGGGGCAGGAGGTGGCTCGCATCTCGCCGTTCCTGCGGCGCCAGCGCACCGAACTGGAGCGGCACGCGCGCGTGCGCGCCGCCATGGATCTCGCGACCCGCAACCTCCGCGTCGTCGCCCGCCGCGCCGCCTACCTGTGCGCCGACGGGCGGTCGCGCGCCGTTCCGGCCGATCTCCTGGCCGAGATCGAACGCGGCGCGGGACTCGTCCGCGACGCGCTGGACGACGTCTCCCTCGAGCCCGCGGCGCGGGCGACGCTCGCGGCGCTGGCGGCGCGGCTCGACCCGGCGAGCATCCTGCCCGACGGCAGTGTCGGCGAGCTCAACCTCGTCGCGGCACTGCGACCGCTCACGGTCGACCTGCTGGTGGCGACGGGGATGCCGTCCGCCGAAGCGCAGGCCCTGCTGCCGCGCGTGTGAGTCAAGCCGGCGCGACGGCGCTCCAGTCGACGCCGACCTCTCCCAGCCGCCAGCGCGATCGTCCGGAGACGGGCCACCCGTCGGCCGCCAGCGCCGCCACAGCGGTGCGCCAGCGGTGGATCGGACCGAACGGGGCGACGACCGCCGCTCGGTGCCACTCGCGCTGGAGAGCGGCGATGTAGGCGTGCACCCGCTCGCCCGGAACGTTGCGGTGGATGAGCGCTTTCGGCAGGCGTTCCGCGAGGATCACCGGGTCGTCGAGGTCGGCGAGGCGCAGCGACACCGTGAGGGAGCGAGGTACGGCATCCGCCCCCACCTCCACCCAGGTCACGACGCGGCCGATCTCGTCGCACGTGCCCTCGACGAGGATGCCGCCCGGCGCGAGGCGCGCGCACATCCGCGCCCACGCGTCGGCGACGTCGGCCTCGTCGTACTGCCGCAGGACATTCATGGCCCGGATGATCGCGGGACGGCGATCACCCGGCGTCGGCACCTCGAACCCACCGAGCCCGAAGTCCACGCCGGCGACGCCGTCGGCCTGCGCGCGCGCCCGGGCGACGCGCTCGGGGTCGATCTCCAGGCCCCACACCTCGGCATCCGGTCGCACGCGAGACAGCCGCGCGTGCAACTCGAGGGGCGTCGCCGCGCTGGCCCCGAATCCGAGATCGACGATCAGCGGGTCGTCCGTGCGCCGGAGCACGGGATGCCGCGCGATCCACCGGTCGACGCGGCGGAGGCGATTGACCCCCGTCGTCCCGCGCGTGGGCCGGCCGACGGGGGAAGGAGTCACTCGGACATGATGCCAGGCGCCGCTCGGATCGGCCCCCGCGGCGTCGCTAGCATGGAGGCATGCCTCACACGCTGATCCTCCTCCGCCACGGGCAGAGCGAGTGGAACAAGACCAACCAGTTCACCGGCTGGGTCGACGTCCGGCTCACCGACCAGGGGAAGGCCGAGGCCCAGCGCGGCGGCGAACTCCTCAAGGAGTCGGGTGTGCTGCCCGACGTCCTGCACACCTCGGTCCTCAGCCGGGCGATCCAGACGGCGAACATCGCGCTCGACGCGGCCGATCGCCTGTGGATCCCCGTGAAGCGCTCCTGGCGTCTCAACGAGCGCCACTACGGCGCTCTCCAGGGCAAGGACAAGGCGCAGACCCTCGAGGAGTTCGGCAACGAGCAGTTCATGCTGTGGCGTCGCTCGTTCGACGTGCCGCCGCCGCCGCTCGCCGCCGACGACGAGTACAGCCAGATCGGCGACCCGCGTTACGTCGGGATCGATGGCGAGGTGCCCGACACCGAGTCGCTCAAGATCGTCATCGACCGCATGCTGCCGTACTGGCACAGCGACATCGTCCCCGACCTGCAGGCGGGCAAGACGGTCCTCGTCACCGCGCACGGCAACTCGCTGCGCGGCCTGGTGAAGCACCTCGAGGGCATCAGCGACGCAGACATCGCCGAGCTGAACATCCCCACCGGCATCCCGCTCGTCTACCAGCTCGACGACGATCTGAAGCCGCTCGGCCCGGGCGAGTACCTCGACCCCGAGGCCGCCGCCGCCGGCGCTGCGGCGGTCGCCGCCCAGGGCAACAAGAAGTAAGCCCCCGGCGCAACGAGAAGGGGGTGGATGCCACTGGCATCCACCCCCTTCGACGTGTACGGCGTCAGCCGACCGGCGTCGGAGTGACCTCGTCGGCGCCGGCCCAATCGCCTGTGGCGAGGTAGACGACCTTCTTCGCGACCGAGACCGCGTGGTCGGCGAAGCGCTCGTGGTAGCGGCTGGCGAGGGTCGCGTCGACCGTGGCCGTGGCCTCGCCCTTCCACGAGTCGCCGAGGACCTTCTCGAACACGCTGACGTGCAGCTCGTCGATGTCGTCGTCGACGTCGCGGATCTCGTCCGCGATGCGCAGGTCCTGCGTGCGCAGCAGCTCGGCGAGGCTGCGGGCGACCTGGACGTCGAGTTCGCCCATCCGGGTGAACGTGCCCTTCAGGCCCTTGGGGATGGCGCGCTCGGGGAAGCGCGAGCGGGCGAGCTGAGCGATGTGCTCGGCC
Source organism: Microbacterium enclense (assembly GCF_004022425.1). GTDB lineage: Bacteria > Actinomycetota > Actinomycetes > Actinomycetales > Microbacteriaceae > Microbacterium > Microbacterium enclense_A. The sequence continues at coordinate 28,283 of NZ_RBZY01000015.1, forward strand.
ATGTCGCCCATGCGCTCGAGCGACGCGCTCACGCGCAGCGCGGTGACGACGATGCGCAGGTCGCGGGCGACCGGCTGCTGGCGGGCGAGGATCTCGATCGCCAGCTCGTCGAGGGCGACCGCCTTCTCGTCGATGATCGCGTCGGCCTCGATGACCTCCTCGGCGAGCGAGACGTCGCTCGTGCCGAAGGCGCGGGTGGCGCGGTCGATGGCGACCGCGACCAGATCTGCGATCTCGACCAGTCGACCTTGGACGTCCTCGAGGGACTGGTGGAACACTTCGCGCATCGCGATACCTTCCTCGTCGGCGGCACGGCACACATACGTCCCGCGACCCTCCGGGATTCTTCCCAGCGAAGGTTAACGAGTGGTGCTGTGACAGTGAATAGTAGCCGCTCCGGATCACCGCCCCCGTCTGAACGGACGGTGACGTCCGACGGGCGGCCCTACGCTGGAGCCATGGATCAGACGCAGCTCTCGCTGCTCGCGCTCCTCGTGGGAATCATCGTCGGGAGCTCCGTCGTGGGCCTCCTCGTCGTCGCGCAGCGTGCCCGGACCCGTGCTCTCGCCGAGAACTCTTCGCAGCTTCCCGACGGAGTGGAATCCATGCTCGGTGCCCTCGACGACCCCGCCGTCGTGTGCGACACCTCATCGACGGTGCTGGCACTTTCCCCCGCGGCCGAGGTCTTCGGACTGGATGCCGGGAGCACGATCGCCGACGAGGATCTGCGCCGCGTCGCCCGTGCGGCCCGCGAGAACGGCGCCCCCGTGAGCGAGACGCTGCGGCTGCGACGGGGAGCGGCCCCCGCCGAGCCGCGGCTCGTGGCCGTTCGCGCGGCGCCCGTGACACCGCGGCTGGTGCTGCTCGTCCTGCGCGACATCACCGAGCGCGAGCGCGTCGAGGAGATGCGCCGCGACTTCGTCGCCAACACGAGCCACGAACTCAAGACACCCGTCGGTGCGGTGAGCCTGCTCGCCGAGGCGATCGAATCCGCCGCCGACGATCCGGCACAGGTGCGCTACTTCTCGGGCCGCATGCAGGCCGAGATCCAGCGCCTCGCAGCTCTGACGAATCGCATCCTGAGCCTCTCCCGGCTGCAGGCGTCCGACGAACTCCGCGACGTGCGCGACGTCTCCATCGACGAGGTCGTGACGGCCGCGGTCGAGGCGCACACGATCCAGGCCGACTCCGCGCAGGTCACGGTGGTCCGCGGCGGGACGAAAGGGCTCTGGGTGCGCGGTGAGCCGCAGATCCTCACGGAGGCGGTCGGCAACCTCATCGCCAACGCCATCGCTTACTCGCCGCAGGGCTCGAAGGTCGGTGTGGGGATCAAGCTCGACGAGGAGGTCGTGGAGATCGCCGTGACCGACCGGGGCATCGGCATCCCGGAGAGCGACCAGCATCGCGTGTTCGAACGCTTTTACCGCGCCGACCAGGCACGCTCGCGTCGCACGGGCGGGACCGGTCTCGGACTGTCGATCGTCAAGCACGCCGTCCAGCGTCACGGCGGCGAAGTGCGCCTGTGGTCACGACCCGAGCGCGGATCCACGTTCACCATCCGACTTCCCCGGTCCGAGGCACCCGACCTCGACCTCGTTCGTCCCAAGGCGCGTCGCAAGAGCCGCAAGAGCAGCCCTGCCCCGCGTCCCGCACCCGTGAAGGGAGACACCGCATGACCCGCGTTCTCGTCGTCGAGGATGAACCCGACCTGGCCGACCCGCTCGCCTACCTGCTGCGCCGGGAGGGCTACGAGGTCGAGATCGCCGAGGACGGTGCGCTCGCTCTCGCCGCGTTCCGCGAACGCGGCGCGGACATCCTCCTGCTGGATCTCATGCTCCCCGGGATGCCGGGAACGGAGGTGTGCCGTCAGCTGCGGCTCACCTCGCAGGTGCCGATCATCATGCTGACCGCGAAGGACTCGGAGGTCGACATCGTCGTGGGGCTGGAACTCGGCGCCGATGACTACGTCACAAAGCCCTACTCGACGCGGGAGCTCCTCGCCCGCATGCGGGCGGTGCTGCGGCGGCGGAGCCCAGAGGAATCGGACATCGACGAGCGCATCCTCACCGGAGGGCGCGTCACGCTCGACATCGACCGGCACACGGTGTCGGTCGACGGGGCCGAGATCAACATGCCCCTGAAGGAGTTCGAGCTGCTCGAGGTCCTGATGCGCAACGCCGGACGCGTGCTCACGCGAGGTCAGCTCATCGACCGTGTCTGGGGGACCGACTACTTCGGCGACACGAAGACCCTGGACGTGCACATCAAGCGCATCCGCTCCCGCATCGAGCAGAGCCCGAGCGAGCCGTCGATGCTCGTCACCGTCCGCGGTCTCGGCTACCGCTTCGAGGCCTGACGACCCGGATGAACGACGAAGGCGCCGACGAGGAATCGTCGGCGCCTTCGTCGTGGACGTCAGGAGGACGGCGTCGGCGACGGAGTGGCCGAGGGCGTCGGGGTGGGAGCCAGCAGGCCCGTCGGGTTCGGGGTGGGAGCCAGCGGGCTGAGGTACTCCAGCGCTCCGTCGAGCACGGGCACCTGGATCAGTGCGCCCTCGCCGTCACCGGACTGGAAGTACACGGGGACCGTGGACCCCGGGGCGCCTTCGAAGCCCTCGAGCGCGAGCGGCTCGACGCCGTTCGCGAGATCGCCGAGGCTCAGTGTGCGACCGGCGGGGACGTTCACCGAGGCGCGCACGATGTCGCTGCCCTCGCCGATCTCGACCCGCAGGGTGTGCGCCTGGGTGGAGTCGTTCACGACGGCGGCGACGAGATTGCCGGCCGATCCTTCGTCATCGGCCACGATCAGGGCGTTACGCACCTGCAGGGGGCCGGACTCGGGGACGTTCACGCCGTCGGAGGCGGAGTAGTCGATGGTGGTCGCCTGGGGGGCGATCAGGTTGCACCCCGTCGTTCCGAGAACGACGGCGGCACCTATGGCCAGGGACGCGAACAGGCGCGTTTTCACGGATCCTCCCGGAACGACAGACGGCATCCCGTTCATCCTACGGGGTCGCCGCGACGCGCCCGCCCGCCGTCGGCGCCCACGCGGGCCACACGTACGCGGGGAGAGCGGGTGTCCCGGGGTGGGGCGGAACCTTAGCGCATGGGGGCCTGTGGTATCCTGGATGTTGCCGAAAGGACATAACTCCATGCTTTTTGAGGTTGGCGAGACCGTCGTTTACCCGCACCATGGCGCAGCCACGATCATCGAGGTCAAGGAACGCGTCATCAAGGGTGAGACGAAGAAATACCTGAAGCTCAATGTCACGCAGGGCGACCTCGTCATCGAGGTCCCCGCAGACAACGTCGATCTGGTCGGCGTTCGTGACGTGATCGGCAAAGAGGGTCTCGACCGCGTCTTCGAGGTGCTGCGTGCGCCTTTCACCGAGGAGCCGACCAACTGGTCGCGCCGCTACAAGGCGAACCTCGAGAAGCTCGCGTCCGGTGACGTCATCAAGGTGAGCGAGGTCGTGCGCGACCTGTGGCGCCGCGACCAGGACCGCGGTCTCTCGGCCGGCGAGAAGCGCATGCTGGCCAAGGCCCGTCAGATCCTGGTGTCCGAGCTCGCTCTCGCCGAGAAGACCGACGAAGACCGCGCCAGCGTCGTCCTCGACGAGGTTCTCGCGTCCTGACGCCGCGTGGTGATGCTCCGCGTCCGCGCTAGCGTGGTCGGGTGATTCCCGCACCCGTTCCGCGTCTGGCCGTGATCGTCGTGGCCGCAGGCTCCGGCACCCGTCTGAACGGGGGTGCGCCGAAAGCGTTCGTCGGTCTCGATGAGCACACGATCCTGCGCCACGCACTCCGCGGTGTGTTCGCCGCTCCGCGTGCCCAGGTCGTCGTGGTCGTCCCCGCCGGGTTCGAGGGCGCCGCGCTGACCGACGCACGCGAGGTCGCGGGCGATCGGCTGGACCTCGTCTCCGTCGTCGCCGGTGGCGACACGCGTCAATCGTCCGTCGCCGCCGGCCTCCGGGCGCTGTGGGCCGACGTGGACACCGTCCTCGTGCACGACGCGGCGCGCGCCCTCACCCCGCCGGAGGTGTTCGAGCGGGTCATCGCCGCCCTCGACGACGGCGCCGACGCGGTCATCCCGACGGTTCCGGTGGTCGACACGATGAAACGCGTGGATGCCACGGGCGCCATCGTCGCGGCCGTCGACAGGTCCGAGCTGGCGGCCGCGCAGACGCCGCAGGGCTTCCGTCGCGAGATCCTGGCGGAGGCGCTCACGGCGGCGGACGCCGACCACACCGACGACGCCGCTCTGGTGGCCGCCGCGGGACACCCCGTGATCACGGTCGCCGGGGACGCGGCATCCTTCAAGATCACGACCGGCCCCGATCTCGAGCGGGCGCGCTCGCTGCTGGCGACCGCCCCGCCGCCGGCCGCTCCCGCCGAGTCCATGCCGCGCGGGCCGCGCGTCGGAATCGGTACCGACGTGCACGCCTTCGGCGGTGCGGGCACGCTGTGGCTCGCCGGCCTGGAGTGGCCCGGCGAGGATCCGCTCTCGGGGCATTCCGACGGCGACGCCGTCGCGCACGCGATCGTCGACGCCCTCCTGGCCGCGGCCGGCCTCGGCGACATCGGTACGCACTTCGGCACCGATCGACCGGAGTTCGCCGGAGCGCACGCCGGGGCCTTCCTCGCCCACACGCGAAACCTCCTCGCCGAGGCGGGGTGGCGCGTCGGCAACGTATCGGTCCAGGTACAGGCCAATCGGCCCCGGTTCGCGGGACGACGCGTGGAGTCCGAGCGGGTGCTGTCGGCCGCTCTCGGCGGCGCTCCGGTCTCGGTCAGCGCCACGACGACCGACGGTCTCGGCTTCACCGGCCGCACCGAGGGCGTCGCGGCGTTCGCGACCGCGCTCGTGGTCCCCGCCTAGATCTCGCGGGTCATGAAGGTCGACAACGGGTCGGGTCGGTACGACCCGAACGGCGGGCACTCGACGAACCCCTCGCTCGCGTAGAGACCGCGCGCCGCCGCGAAGTCCGCACCGCTGCCCGTCTCGAGCCAGAGGCTGCGGATGCCGCGCTCGCGCGCTTCGGCCATGATGTGGCGCAGGATCGCCCGGCCGATGCCCTTCCCGAGGAACGCCGCGGTCACACGCATCGACTTCAGCTCGCCCGCGTCCTCGCCGAACGGGGACAGGGCGCCGATACCGGCGAGTTCGCCGTCGATCCGTGCGGACCACAGCAGGGCACCCGCGTCGACGAGCGCGTCAGCGTCGAGGGCGTGGCAGCTCTCGGGCGGGGTGTTCTCGAGCATCCCCGACACGTGCGCGGTCACGAGCGCGCGGGTGTCGGCGACGGACACGTCGTCGAGTCGGATCTCCAGCGGCATGCTGCGACCCTAGCGCCGGCGTGTTTCGGGCACGGGTCGCCGTCAGGGGCGGCCGGTAGGCTTGTGCGGTGACCGTTCGGCTGTATGACACGAAAGCGCAGGCTCTGCGCGACTTCGTCCCCGTCGACCCCGCGAACGTCACGATGTACGTCTGCGGCCCCACCGTGCAGTCGGGTCCGCACATCGGCCACGTCCGGGCCGCCCTCGCCTTCGACCTGTTGCGCCGCTGGCTCGCCCACCGTTTTGGGCGGGTGACGTTCGTCCGCAACGTCACCGACATCGACGACAAGGTGCTCGCGAACGCCACCGAGACCGAGCCGTGGTGGGCTCTGGCGTACCGCATGGAGCTCGAGTTCACGCGGGCCTACGCCGCCATCGGCATCCTTCCCCCGACCTACGAGCCGCGCGCGACCGCATCGGTGACCCAGATGCAGGAGCTGATCGCCGAGCTCATCGACCGCGGTCACGCGTACGCCGCCGCCGGCGACGTCTATTTCGACGTGCGGTCGTGGCCCGCCTACGGCGAGCTCACGCGCCAGAGCGTGGATGCCATGGAGTCCGCCGCCGACGCCGACCCGCGCGGCAAGCGCGACCCCCGCGACTTCGCGTTGTGGAAGGGCGCGAAAGAGGGCGAGCCCGCCTCGGCAATCTGGGCATCTCCCTGGGGTGCGGGACGACCGGGGTGGCACATCGAGTGCTCGGCGATGTCGCGGCGCTACCTTGGCCCGGAATTCGACATCCACGGCGGCGGACTCGACCTGCGCTTCCCGCACCACGAGAACGAGATCGCGCAGTCCACCGCGGCGGGCGACGCGTTCGCGCGGTACTGGGTGCACAACGGCCTCGTGACCGTGGACGGGCAGAAGATGTCGAAGTCGCTCGGCAACTTCACCCTCGCCGCCGACGTTCTCGCCGCACGCGAGCCCCGGGTGGTGCGTTACGCGCTCGCCGCTGCCCACTACCGCTCGAGCCTCGACGTCTCGGACCGCGGTTTCGACGAGGCCGCGAGCGCACTCGACCGCATCGACACCTTCCTGCAGCGAGTCGAGCGCGCGGCCGGATCGGCCCCGATCGGACGCCCGGAGGTCCCCGAGGCCTTCGCCGCGGCCATGGACGACGATCTCGGCGTCCCGCAGGCCCTCGCCGTGCTGCACGAGAGCGTCCGCGGCGGCAACGTGGCGATCGATGCCGGAGACCTCGAGACGGCCGCGACCGCCGGTCGCTCGGTGGCGGCCATGCTGACGGTGCTGGGGCTGGATGCCGACGCGCCCGCCGTCCCGGGCGGGACCGACGCCGCCCTGGACGCGCTCGTCGCCGAACTCATCGCGCAGCGCGCCCGCGCGCGCGCCGACAAGGACTGGGCCGCTGCCGATCGCATCCGTGATGCCATCGCCGCCGCCGGAATCACGCTGGAGGACACTCCGGCCGGAACCAATTGGAGTATCGATGCCTAAGCCTGGACGTCCGGGAGCCCGCAACCCCGGCAAGAAGAAGGGCCCGCTCAAGGGCACCGGCGGACACTCGCGCAAGGCGCTCGAGGGCAAGGGCCCCACGCCCAAGGCCGAGGACCGCGCCTGGCACGTCGCCGGCAAGCGCAAGGCCGCCCAGGAGCGGTACGCGGCCGCCGGCGGCAAGGGCAAGCCGGGCGTGCGTCCGGTCGGGTCGTCGCAGGGGCGTCCCCGATCCAAGCAGGCCGACGACACCGAGACCGTCACCGGCCGGAACTCGGTGCTCGAGGCGCTGCGCGCGAAGATCCCCGCGACCGCGTTCTACATCGCGCAGCGCGTCGAGATGGACGACCGCGTGAAGGAGATGCTCTCGATCGCCACGCACCGCGGCATCCCAGTGCTGGAGGTCACGCGCCCCGAGCTCGACCGCATGGCGGGCTTCGACGGCGTGCACCAGGGCGTCGCGCTGAAGGTGCCGCCGTACGAGTACGCGCACCCGCAGGACATGCTCGAGCAGATCATCGACCGCGGCGAACTGCCGCTCCTCGTCGCGCTCGACGGTGTGACCGACCCCCGCAACCTCGGCGCGATCATCCGCTCGACCGCCGCGTTCGGCGGCCAGGGGCTCGTGCTTCCGCAGCGCCGATCCGCGAGCGTGAACTCGGCGGCGTGGAAGACGAGCGCCGGCGCGGCCGCGCGGGTGCCGGTGGCACTCGCGGCGAACCTCACCGCGACGCTCAAAGACTTCAAGAAACAGGGCGTGTTCGTCCTCGGTCTCGCCGGCGACGGCGAGGTGTCGCTGCCCGCGCTCGAGCTGGCCGACCGTCCCGTCGTGATCGTCGTGGGCTCGGAGGGCAAGGGCCTGTCGCGCCTCGTGACCGAGACGTGCGACCAGGTCGTGTCGATCCCGATCTCGGCGGCGACGGAGTCGCTCAACGCCGGTATCGCGGCATCCGTCGCCCTGTACCAGGTGTCGACGCTCCGCAACGCCGACTGAGCCCTCAGCCGCGCTGCAGGAGTCGCAGCGCGGCGAGGGACGGCTCGAGGTCGCCGCGCTCGATCGCGTGGCCGACCTCGACGATCGCCTGGTTGACGGGTGTCGGGATGCCGAGCCGGCGGCCCGCGGCCACGACGGCACCATTGATGTCGTCCACTTCGCTGTGGCGCCCCTTGCGCCAGTCCTGCAGTACGGTCGTCGTCGCTCCGGGGACGGTGAAGCGGGCGTAGAGGGCGTCGAGCATGGTCTCGACCACGTCGGGCGAGGAGGCGATCGACGCGGGCGTGAGGCCGAAGATCGGCAGCACGCGGTGCTCGCCCGCCACCCGGAGCGCCTCGCGTCCGGCATCCAGCATGAGTTCGCGCATCCCGGGCACCTCGATCGCGTCCACCATGGGAAGGCCCAGTGCCGCCGTGGGCACGAGCACCGACGCGTTGCTGACGAGCTTCATCCATTTCGCCGACGCGATGTCGTCGACGCGCGCGACCTCGCCCGAATGCGCCAGGACGTCGGCGACATCGTTTCCGCGCGGGGCCGTGGCATCCACGGCGAACCACGACCTCTCCGGGTCGACGTGACGGTGCACGATGCCGGGATCGACCATGGTGGACGAGATCTCGATGACGGTGCCGATAGTGCGGTCGGTGCCGACGATCTCGGCCACCGTCTCGGTGGTCATGCCGTTCTGGACGGCGGCGATCGCTCCGTCGGGGGCGAGGTACGGCTCGATGAGAGCGGCCGCCCAGCGCGCGTCATAGGCCTTGGTCACGAGCAGCACGAGGTCGAACTGCTCGCGCAGCGTCGCGACCTCGCACAGGTGCAATGTGCGGGGACGCACGTGTCGCGTGCCCGACGGCATCTCGATGCGCAGGCCGTTGCGGCGCATGGCCTCGACGTGCGCGGGCCACTGTTCGATGAGCACCGGGTCGAGCCCGGCGTCGATCAGATCGGCCCCGATCGATGCGCCGTTGGCGCCGGCGCCCAGGACGGCGATGGACGGAGTGGACATCTCGCTCCTTCGTTGGAGTGTCAGCGAACGCACCGGGCGACCCGTCGGCCATTCATGCAACTGCGCTGAACGGAGAACGGCCTCTTGCCTCGGACCTGAGGAGAGTGTAAATCAGGAACGAACATTCTCGATGGGGAGAAGGCCATGACAGACACCACACCCGCCGCCGAGCAGTTCTCGGCGGACCGCCCGTTCGTCTTCCGCAACGCCACCGTCATCACCATGGATGAGCAGGGGGTCCTGGACGACGCCGATGTCCTCGTGATCGGCCGCGACATCGCCGCGGTCGGCCATCGCCTGGAGGTGCCCGAGGGCACGCTCGAGATCGACGCCACCGGTGGCATCGTCACCCCCGGCTTCGTCGACACCCACCGCCATATGTGGCAGTCCGCCCTGCGCGGCTACGGCGGCGACTGGGCGCTCAGCCAGTACTTCGTCTTCTACTACCTCAACTGGGGCGAGGTGTTCCGTCCCGAGGACGTCTACGCCGGCAACCTCCTCAGCGCCCTCGAATCCGTCGACACGGGTGTCACGACCACGCTCGACTGGTCGCACGGCCTCCGCACACCGGAGTACGGCGAGGCCGCGCTGCAGGCGTTGCGCGAGATCCCCGGGAGGTTCGTCCTGGGATACGGCAATTACCTCGGGGCGCCGTGGGAGTGGGCCAACGCCCCGGAGTTCCGCGACTTCGTGTCGAAGAACTTCTCCTCGTTCGACGACATGCTCACACTGCAGCTGGCCTTCGACGTCCCGGGCGCCTCCGACTTCCCCGAGCGCGGCGCGTTCGAAGCCGCGCGCGACCTGGGGGTTCGGGTCACCACGCACGCGGGGGTGTGGGGCGCGACCACCGACACCGCGATCACCCAGATGTACGAGGCCGGCTTCATGACGCCGGAGATCACCTACGTGCACTCGGCCTCCCTCAACGAGCAGAGCTACCAGAAGATCGCCGCCACCGGCGGCACCGTCTCGGTCGCGACGGAGTCGGAGCAGAGCGCGGGCCAGGGGTATCCCTCGACGTGGGCGATCCGTCGGCACGGGATCCCGGCATCCCTGTCCATGGACACGAGCGTGTGGTGGAGCGCCGACTTCTTCTCGGCCATGCGCGCCACCCTCAGCGCGGACCGGTCCCGCGACCACCTCGAGGCGCACGCGCGCGGCGAGACGATCGTCGCGAACCGCTTGCGCGCCGAGGACGTGCTGCGCATGGCGACGATGGGCGGCGCGCGCTCGATCGGACTCGAGGACCGGATCGGCTCGCTCACCCCCGGAAAACGGGCCGACATCGTGCTCATCAAGAACGACGAGTCGCCCGCGATGACGCCGATCCTCCACCCCTACGCGCATGTCGTCTACCAGGCCGGCACGGCCGACGTCCACACCGTGGTCGTGGACGGCAAGGTCGTCAAGTACGAGGGGAAGCGCATCGGACTTCCGCTCGCGCCCATCCGCGACAAGGTCGCCGCGTCGGTCGAGTACGTGCGCTCGAAGCTGGGCGAGCAGGCGTGGGAAGAGGGCATGCACCCCGAGATCCCCGTCGACGAGGAGATCGAGAACCCGTACCGCTACACCGAGGGGGACGCGCGCGTCGTGGCCCGTTCGTCCGACTGAGAGGACCCCATGATCCTGCACGCCGCACTGTTCACCTGGAGGCCCGAGGTCGGGGAGGAGGACGTCGAGGCGCTCACCGCGGCGTTGGAGGAGATGGCATCCGCTCTTCCGATGCTGAGCGGGTACCGCTGCGGCGTGAACCTGCGCCTGCGCCCGAGCCCCGCGGACTACGCCGTCGTCGCGCTCGTCGCAGACGAGGACGCCCTCGCGGCGTACCTCGATTCGCCCGCGCACGCCGCCGTGTACGAGGCTCATCTCTCGCGCATGATCGAGTCGCGCCAGGCCGTGCAGCTCGCGGTGCCGGACGGGGCCGCCCTGTGACGCGAATGCGCGCGGCCGTCCTCCACGGCGTGGGCGACCTGCGGATCGAGGACCGCCCCGTCCCCGTCCCCGGACCCGGCGAGGCGCTCGTCCGGGTGACCGGGTGCGGGGTGTGCGGATCGGATGCCACGGAGTACTCCCGCGGTCCGGTCCTCACGCACCTGCCGGTTGTGCTCGGGCACGAGTTCACGGGCACCGTCGAGGCGGTCGGTGACGACGTCGACCTGCCCCTCGGCGCCCAGGTCGTCTGCGGCGCCGGCATCTCGTGCGGCGAGTGCAAGCCGTGCCTCACCGGTCGCACGAACCTCTGCCGCCGGTATCGCACGGCCGGACTCCAGGTCGACGGCGGGCTCGCGGAGTACGTTCGCGTGCCTGCCGCGACGCTCCTCGACGTCAGCGCGTCGGGCCTTGGCTCGGACACTCTCGCGCTCGCGCAGCCCATGGCCATCGCCGTGCACGCCGTCTCGCGAAGCGGTCTGAAGGCGGGCCAGGATGCCGTGGTCCTGGGGGTCGGCGGGATCGGCGCCTTCCTCACGTACGCCGCCGCCTCCGTCGGCGCGCGCGTGCTCGCGGTCGACCGGTCCCCGGCGCGTCTGGCGCTCGCGCGCGACCTCGGCGCCGAGCGCACGCTGCTCGCGGGGGAGGACTCCGTCGTGGCCGAGCTCTCGGCGTCGGGGCGCGAGGCCGACGTGCTGTTCGAGGTGACCGGTTCGCGCGCGGGCTGGGACGAGATCGTCGCTGCGGCGCTCCTGGGAGCGGTGCTCGTGCCCGTCGGCATCCAGCGCGAGGACGTCCCCGTGCCGCTGGGCGCGTGGACTCTGCGCGAGTACACGATCGTCGGCACCGTGGCGCACGCGATCGCCGCGGATCTTCCCCGCGCCGTGGAGTTGCTGGCCGCCCGGGGTGACTGGACCGACGTCGCCGACGAGGTGCTGCCCCTCGAGGAGGTGGCGGACGGCGCTCTCGAGCCGCTCACGCGGGGCGGTTCCCGGCAGATCAAGACCGTGATCGATCCGACCGCGACGCGTCGGCGGGTCGCCCGCCACGGTTCCACCGCGTCGGACTGACGGACCGACCCCGGCGAGGGGTCAGCGGTCGAGGTCGTCCATCGCCCGGAGGACGTCGACCGCCGACCCGATCGTCTCGCGCGGCGCAGCGAGGTGGTTCCCCGCCGAGGGCATCGCCTGGTTGTGCTCTCGGCGTCCCACGACGAACCAGATGCCCCGGGCGATCGCTCCGCTCTCGTTCACGTAGAGGTGCGGGCGGACGGAGTCGAAGTGGAGGCTGTCGCCCGGGCGCAACGTGAAGGTGTCGAACTCGAGGCGCAGCGTCAGCTCGCCCTCGAGCAGGTAGGCGTACTCCATGCCGGCGTGGCGCATCATCTTGCCCTCGATGGAGCTCGATGCCCCGGGCTGGTACGTCACGAGGAGAGCGTCGGCGGGACCGGCACCGGCCGCGAGACGCTCCCAGCGCACGCCGTTCTCCATGTCGAGGACCGCGTTCTCGGCCGAGTGCTGGACCGTGGCGTTCGCCGTGAGCGGCTCGGGCACCGGAGCCGCCGCGCCCACCGGCGGGGTGGGGGAGACTCCGAGCAGCTCATCGATGGAGATGCCGAGGTGCGTCACCATGGCGTACAGCGTCGACACCGACGGTTGCGTCTTTCCGGTCTCCACCTGCGAGATGAGGCTCGCGGACACCCCCAGGGCGCTCGCGACGCTGCGCAGACTCATGCCCTGCTGCAGCCGCGCGTCGCGCAGCCTGCCGCCGATGTCGTCGGTCATGTCGGCGCCTCCTCGTCCGACGGACGTGAACCCGATCATCGGGAGAGCGTTCGTCGGGAGACAACGCTACCGGCCGCTTCGCACACATCCCGTGCGCCGCGCCTGAACACGGATGGGCCTCACGCCCGTCCGGGGACGTCCAGGAGGGCGTCGACGTTGGTCGCGGACCGGGGCATCCGGCCGGCTTCGATCTCTTTCGCGAGCCGAACCGTGTGTGCGTTGAACGGCGCCTCCTGCCCCGCCGCGGCGAGAACCGAGACGATGAGGCCGTTCACCTCCTCGTACTCGGCGTGACGGCCCTTCATCCAGTCCTGCAGAACGGTCGTGTTGGTGTCGGGGAGGGAGAAGCTGTCGAGAACCGCGCCCAGCAGATCGGCGGCGTAACGGTCGGGGTCGGTCACGGCGTCGTCGGACAGGCCGAAGATCGGAACGAGACGGCTGCCGTCGGCAAGCGCCGCTCGCGCGGCCTCCTTGCCGCACTCGATCATGAAATCGTGCACGCCGGGGAGGGCGACGGCCGAGGCGAGCGGAAGATCCAGGATCGCGGAGGGCACGAGTTCGCCGGCGTTGGCGACGAGCTTCATCCACTTCGACGAGCGGATGTCGGGCGAGATGTCGACGCGGCCCGTGTGCGAAAGCACGGCCTGCACCTCTGACTCGCGTCCGCGCGCGGCGTCGTCGTAGGCGCCCACCGCGAACCACGAGCCCGAGACCGGGGTCTGACGGTTCACGATGCCGGGCTCGAACATATTGGATGCCACCTCGATCACCGCGCCCATCGTGCGGTGCGCGCCCACGGCGGCGGCGATGGCATCCTGTGTCATCCCGTTCTGCAGCCCCACGACGAGGCCGTCCTCGGCGACGTGGGGGGCGATGAGCTCCGCGACCCAGCGGGTGTCGTAGGCCTTGACGACGATGAAGACGATGTCGAACGGCTCGCGGAGGGTCGCGACCTCGCACAGGTGGAGCGGGTGGACGGGCGTGACGTGCGTCTCGTCCGGGAGGCGCACCTCGATGCCGCGTGCCCGCATGGCCTCGACGTGCGCCGGCCACTGCTCGATGTAGGTGACGTCGAGACCGGCGCGGAGGAGGTCCGCGCCGACGCTCGCGCCCTGGGCCCCGGTGCCAAGCACGGCGATTCGGGGGGTGGTTCGTGTCATGGGTCCTCCTCGACTCCGACGCGTTCGCTCTTGCTTTACAAATCTGAGAGCGACTGTACAGTCGTGTCTAGTTCAGCACAACGTCGGGTCGATGAGGACCCGATCGGATCGCGAGGGAGCGACCATGCGCACACTCATCCGCAACGTGGCGGCGGCCACCGTCGACCCGGAGCTGGGCGACCTCGCCCGCACCGACATCCTCATCGAGGACGGCGTCATCCGCGGCATCCGCGCGGACATCGCCGTCGACGACGCGTCCTTCGACGGAGAGGTCATCGACGGACGCGACAAGATCGCCATCCCGGGGATGGTCGACACGCACCGGCACACGTGGCAGACCGCGCTGCGCGGCATCCTGGCGGACGGGAACATCCCCGACTACCTCCGTGGCATCCGGCTGCACATGGCGCCCCTCTACCGCGCCGAGGACATGTACGCCGGCAACTATGTCGGTGCGCTCGACGCCCTCAACTCCGGCATCACCACGATCGTGGACTACTGCCACAACATCCTCGACCCGGACGGCGCGCACGCGGCCGTGACGGGCCTCCGGGATGCCGGCATCCGGGCGCTCTACGCTCACGGACTGACCCCGATCACGACGAACACCTGGAGTCAGTCGCGCGGGGGATCCGAGGTCGGGTCGGATCCGTCCGCCCTGGCCACCCGCGCCCGGTTAGCGCGTGAGATCCGTGGGGAGTACTTCTCCAGCGGCGACCAGCTGCTGCGTTTCGGTATCGCTCCGCAGGAGCTCGCGATCGCGCCCGTCGCCGACGTGGCCGCAGAGTTCCGCCTCGCCCGGGAACTCGGGGCGCGCATCACCTTCCACGCCAACCAGGTCATGGTGCGGCAGCTCTTCCAGGACGTCGAGGTGCTGCACGCCCACGGGCTGCTCGCCGACGACCTTCTGCTCGTCCACTGCACCTTCAACACCCCGCACGAGTGGGACCTGCTGGACGACAGCGGCGTCACGGTGTCGGTCTGCGCCGAGACCGAGATGCAGATGGGCATGGGGTATCCGGCGATCGCCGAGGCCACGGCCCACACGGCCGGTCCGAGTCTCGGCATCGACTGCGTCTCGGGGAACGGCGGCGACATGGTCTCGCACAGCCGTCTCGTTCTCCAGGCCACGCGGTACCGTGCCGACGAGCCGGGGTACGCCGCGATGAGGGCACCGCAGACGATGGCGTGGACGACGAAGGACGCCCTGCGCTGGGCGACGCTGAACGGGGCGCGGGCGGCCGGTGTCGACCATCTCGTCGGCTCGTTGACGGTGGGCAAGCGCGCCGACATCGTGCTCGTCGACATGTCTGGCATCAGCCAGGTCGGATGGAACCGCGCCGACCCGTCGGGAGCGGTGGTGTCCCAGGCGCACGCCGGCTGCATCGACACCGTCTTCGTGGACGGTCGCATCGTCAAGTGCGGGGGTGTCCTCACCCACGTGGACGTCGCAGCGGCGAGGGCGACGCTCGAGCGGTCGCACGAGGCCCTCTACGACCGCATGGGCGGCGCGGGGGCGTTCATTCCGCAGCCGCCGATCGACATCCCGCTGTACCGCGAACGCGCCTGATTTTCACCGGTGCTGGACGTTCGGTTGCACAGTGATAACAAATACTTGACACGTTCAGTCCTGCTTTCTAGCATCCAATCAACGAACACCACCGGCGCGATGACGCTCCGGTTCGACGAGGGAGTCACCACCACATGAGCACGCGCACGCTGCTGCGGGGAGGGACCGTCATCACGGCCGTCCGCCCCGGCGAGGTCCTCACCGACACCGACATCCTGATCGGCGCGGACGGAACGATCGAGGCCATCGGACAGGGCCTGGATGCCGGCGACGCCGAGGTCATCGACGTCCGCGGCCGCATCGTGCACCCGGGCTTCGTCGACACCCACCGTCACACGTGGCAGTCGGTCGTGCGCAACCTCGCGTCCGACTGGTCGCTGACCGAGTACCTCGCGGGCCTGCACACCGGGCTCAGCAAGCACTTCCGTCCCGAGGACACCTACACCGGCAACTACCTCGGCGCGCTCGAGGCGCTCGACTCCGGCATCACCACGCTCGTCGACTGGTCGCACAACCTCGCCACCCCGGAGCACGCCGACGCCGCGGTCGCGGCGCTGAAGGACACCGGGATGCGCGCCGTCTTCGCCCACGGCGGCGGAGCCGAGCAGTGGGGGATCCTGCCGTCGGCGAACCCGCACCCGCAGGACGCGCGTCGCGTGCGCGACGAGCACTTCTCCTCGGGAGACGGATTGGTCACCATGGCGCTCGCGCTCCGCGGCCCGCAGTTCGTGACCCCGGAGGTCAACGTCGCCGACTTCCGTCTCGCCGCCGACCTGGACCTCCGCGTCACGATGCACGCCGGCGACGGCTACTGGGGCAAGTCCGGCCCGATCCGCAAGATGCACGCCGACGGCCTGCTGTCCGACCGCATCACCTACGTGCACTGCTGCACCCTCGGCGACGACGAGCTCGCGCTCATCGCCGACAGCGGCGGCACCGCCTCGGTCGCGCCCGACGTCGAGATGCAGATGGGCCACGGGTTCCCCGCCACCGGCCGACTGCTGCGCGCCGGTATCCGCCCCACCTTCTCGATCGACGTGTGCAGCTCGAACGGCGGCGACATGTTCGCCACGATGCGCACCGCGATCGGCATGCAGCGCGCTCTCGACAACGCCCCGTCGGTCGACACGGGCGTGGTGCTCGAGCGCATCAGCCTCACGTGCGCCGACGTCGTGCAGTTCGCCACGATCGACGGCGCGCACGCCGCGGGCCTCGCCGATACCACGGGCTCGATCGCGGTGGGCAAAGCGGCCGACATCGTCGTGCTCGATGACCGCTCGCTCGCCCTGACCCCGTTGAACAACCCCATCGGCAGCCTCGTCTACTCGGCGCACCCCGGTCTCGTCCGGGACGTGTTCGTCCAGGGACGCCGGGTGAAGAAGGACGGCGTGCTCGTAGGCGTGGACATCGCGCGGCTGAAGGCGGATGCCGAGGCCTCCCGCAGCTATCTCCTCGGGGAGATGCCCGAGGCGCGTCTCGACGGTACGTGGCACCCCGCGCTGGTGACGGCATGACCGACCTCGCCGCGCCGGCACGCCTCGCGCCGAAGGACCACGGTCCCACGGCGCGGATGGTGCTGGCGTGGCCGGGCACCCGGGCGCTCATCGCGGTCGCGGCGCTGTTCCTCATCAGCCCGCTGATCGCCCCGGGGAGCGTCGGGCCCACCGCGATCGTGTCGATGCTGCCGTTCGCGGCGCTCATCGCGATCGTCGCGATCGGCCAGACCCTCGTCATCCAGCAGGGCGGCCTCGATCTGTCGATCCCCGGTGCCGTGACGCTCGGCGCCCTGATCGTCGCCCGCTTCGGAGGCGACGACGCCCTCGGACTCCCCGCGGCGATCACCGCGGCGATCCTCGCCACCGCCGCGTTCGGTTTGGCGAGCGGTCTCGTGATCACGCTGTTCGGTCTCCCCCCGCTCGTCGTCACGATTGCCGTCAACGCACTCATGATCGGCACGGTCCAGGCGCTGTCGGGCGGGTTCGCCACGCAGAGTCCCGATGCGCTCAACCAATTCGCTCTCAGCCGGTGGGGCGGCATCCCGGTCCTGGTCTTCTTCGCTCTCGCGCTCACCGTGGCCGCCCACGTCGTGCTCAAGCTCACGCGCCTCGGCCGTCGGTTCGAGCTCGTCGGCGAGAACCCTCGCAGCGCCGCGAACCTCGGGATCGGCACGCGCGGATACACGATCACCGCCTACGTGCTGTCGGCCGGACTCGCCGCCGTCGGCGGCGTTCTCCTCGCCGGGCTCCTGCGCACGCCGACGCTGACGGCGGGGGAGGACTACCTCCTGCCGTCCATCGCGGCGGTCGTCCTCGGCGGCACCGCCCTCACCGGTGGCCGCGGCAGCGTCGTGGGCACCGCCCTGGGCGCGCTCTTCCTGGCCCAGCTCACCCAGCTGGTGCAGACGTTCACGCAGGCCACCGCCGTGCAGAACATCGTGCAGGCGCTGATCATCGGCGTCGGCATCGTCGCCCAGCTGCAGCTGGGCGGCACCACCTCCCGCATCCGGAACCTCATGCGACGGCGACCCGGAGGCTGACAGCGGCCTCTCGCCCACCGCGACCCGCCCGGGTCGACGGGCGGTTCGTCGCGCCCTGACCCGACCCTGCATACCCGATCACCCACTCGAAGAGGAGTACCCCCATGATCCCCACAGCACCCGCACGGCGAGCCGGTCTCGCCGTCATCGCTCTCGGCGCGCTCGTGCTCGCCGGCTGTTCGTCGACCAACAGCGCCGGCGGCGGCACCGACGACGCCAACAACCTCACCGCCGACATCGCGGCCGGAAGCACCGGCACCATGGACCAGTTCGCCGACATCTCGGACATCTGCCCCGCCGATGGCGAGCAGGTCTCGGTCGGCGTCGTGGACGGGTACGGCACGAACACCTGGTCGAAGACCGTGCTGGCCGAGATCGAGAGCGAAGCGGCCAAGTGCGCCGCGATCTCGGGCGTCGAGTTCATCGCCGGTCGCGGCGACCTCGAGGCCACGACATCGGGCATCACCAGCCTCGCCGCGAAGGGCACCGACATCATCCTCGTCATCCCCGACGCCGGTCCCGGCGAGGCGCACCTGCCCGCGATCCGCCAGGCCACCCAGGCCGGGTCGATCGTGGTGAACTTCGCGTCCGACCCGCAGGGCACCGCCGGCACGGACTACCTCGACTACACCGACCAGATCCCCGCGTTCGTCGGGAAGTCCAAGGCGCAGTGGATCGTCGACCAGTTGGGCGACGCGGGCGGGAACGTCGTGTTCTTCGGTGGCCCCTCAGGAGCCCTCGTCTCGACGCAGGAGTTCGCCGGCGCCAAGGAGGTCTTCGACGCCAACCCGCAGATCACGCTCGTCAACTCCGAGCCGATCTGGACCAACTGGGATCCGGCGCAGGCGCAGCAGGCGATGGCGGGCGTCCTCTCGCAGGGCCAGCCCATCGACGCGATCATCGCCGACTACGGCGCCTCGGCGTCGGGGGTCATCCGCGCCTACGAGGCCGCGGGTCAGCCGCTGCCCATCCTCACCTCGACCGACGACAACTCCCTGAGCTGCGGCTTCTCTGACCTCAAGGCGAAGAACCCGCAGTACGAGCTGGCGACCGTCTCGTCTCGCACCTGGATCGGCCGCGTGGCACTGCGCAAGGCGCTGGCCGCGAAGTTCGGGACGTCGGATGCCGAGCCCTCGTTGTACGAGCTCGCGCTCTTCGAGGACTCCACGGGCTCCACGGCCGGGGCCATCACCCCGGACGAGGCGTGCCTTTCGTCGGCTCCCTCGGACGCGACGCCCTCGACGCTGTTGACCGCCGACGAGATCACGAAGCTCTTCGGCTGATGAACGGGACCCCCACGACCGTGGCATCCGCCCTCACCCTCTCGGGCATTACCAAGACCTACCCCGGTGTCACCGCGTTGGACGCGGTATCGGTCGACATCGCCGCCGGTCGCGTGCACGCCGTGCTGGGCGAGAACGGCGCCGGGAAGTCCACGCTCGTGGGGATCGCGGCCGGGTCGGTGGTGCCGGATAGCGGCACCATCGGCCTCGCCGGGCGCGAGTTCGATCGCATCCGTCCCGCCGAGGCGCGGGAGGCCGGGCTCGCCATCGTGTACCAGATCCCCGCGCTCGCTCCCTCGTTGAGCGTGGTGGATGCCGTGCTGTTGCTGCTCCCCGAGAGCAAACGCCCCTCCCGCCGCTCGGCGGCCGCCTGGGTTACGGCGCACTTCGAGCGGCTCTCCCTGAAGATCGATCCGCACGCTCTCGTGTCGTCGCTGTCGCTGCGCGAGGCGCACCTCGTGGAGATCGCCGCCGCCCTGGCATCCGATCCTCGCGTGCTCGTGCTCGACGAGCCGACGGAGGCGCTGGGCCCTGAGGAGACCGCGTGGTTGTTCGGGCAGGTGCGGGGCCTGCTCGAGCAGGGCGTCGCCATCGTCTACATCACTCACCGGATCCCCGAGGTGATGGAGATCGGCGACGACCTCACCGTGCTGCGCGACGGCCGTGTCGTCGGACGCGGCCTGGTCGCCGACTTCACCGCGGATCAGGTGGTGGAGCTCATCGTCGGTCGGTCGTTGGAGACCACGTTCCCCGACAAGCCCGCCGCGCCGGCGGCGGACGCGATTCCCGCGCTCGAGGTCCTGGAACTCAGCGGCCCCGGCTACGACAACGTCTCGTTCTCGGTGTACCCGGGCCAGATCATCGGTCTCGCCGGCGTGGAGGGCAATGGGCAGCGTCGCGTCCTGCGCGGGATCGCGGGCGGCGGTTCGACGTCCGGCCGCGTCCTGGTGAACGGCCGGGAGATCTCCGCGCGCTCGCGCCGCTCGGCGGCGTCCGCGGGTGTGGTGTTCCTCCCCGGCGACCGCATCGGCGAGGCGATGTTCGGAAAGATGTCGATCCGCGAGAACGCCGTCGCCGGAGCCCTGCGCGCCGCGATGCCCGGCGGTTTCGTCCGTCGCAGCCGTGAGTACGAGCTGACGCGCGAGGGCGTCGCCGGGCTCGCCGTGAAGACACCCCATTTCGAGGTGTCGGTCTCGGCGCTCTCCGGTGGCAACCAGCAGAAGGTCCTGTTGGCCCGCGGGCGCCTCGGCGACCCGAAGGTGCTCCTCGTCGAGGACCCGACGCAGGGCGTCGACGCCGGCGCGCGCGTGGACATCTACGCCTTCCTGCGCGAACTCGCCGCCTCGGGCGTCGCGGTCGTCGTGCTGTCGACGGATGCCGTGGAGCTCGAGGGCCTGTGCGACCGGGTCGTGGTGTTCTCGCGCGGCCGCGTCCAGGCGACCCTCGTCGGCGACGACGTCGACGAGCGTGCCATCACGGGAGCGGCCGTGCTGTCGCACGAGACGGCCGCCGTCGAGGTCGCGAAGAACGCCCGTCGGCGCTCGCGCGGCATCCTCGCGGGGGAGACGCAGGCCGTCGTCCTGCTCGGGCTCGCCGTCGCTCTGTCGATCGTGACCTCGTTCGTGTCATCGGCGTTCCTCAGCCCCCTGAGCATCAGTCAGCTGCTCGCGGCGACGAGCGTGCTCATCTTCGTGGGACTCGCGCAGCTCGTGGTCGTGATGACCGGCGGCATCGACCTGAGCATCGGCTCGGTGACGGCGCTGTCGGCGGTGATCCTGTCGTTCTTCGCGCAGCAGGGTCTCGGCTTCTTCCTCATCGGCGTCGTTCTCGCGCTCGCCGCGGGGGCCGCGGTCGGGTGGATCAACGGTCTGCTCGTCACGCGCCTGTCTCTCCCGCCCGTCATCGCGACGCTGGTCAGCTCGATCGCGGTGCTCGGCGTCGCGCAGGTCCTGCGGCCGAGTCCCGGCGGTTCGGCCCGTGCCGACGTCCTCACGACCCTCGGTCTCGCGGTCGCCGGCGTGCCCCTGATTCTCGCGCTCGCCGTGGCGGTCGCCGTCGCGATGTGGTTCGTCATCCAGCGCACGCGCGGCGGTCGCGCCCTGCGCGCGGCCGGATCCGACCCGGTGAAGGCCAACCGCATGGGCGTCCTGGTTCCGCGGACCCGCCTTCTCGCCTCCGTGACGGCCGGTCTTCTCGCCGCCGTCGCCGGCCTCGCGGTGTACTCGCGCTCGGGCATCGGCGACGCGAATGCCGCGCAAGCGCTCACCCTCACCTCCGTGACGGCGGTCGTGATCGCCGGGGCGAGCATCTTCGGCGGCTCGGGCTCGGCTCTGGCGGTCGCCGCCGCCGGGCTGCTGCTGCAGACGGTGACGAGCGCGCTGGCGTTCCTGTCGCTGGGACTGTCGTGGCAGTACTGGCTGCAGGGCGCGTTCGTCCTCTTCGCCGCCGTCGTCCCGCTCGTCGTGGCGCTCGTGCGGCGCGGTCGCTCACCGGGAGTGCGGCCCGGCTGAGCCGCCACCGCATCGGCATCCCCTTCGGAACCCTCAGACCTCTCGGAAAGGCCATCATGAAGAACACCGGAACCACCGGCACCAACGGTGTCGATTGGGAGGCGCGCGTCGACTTCGACCGCCTCCGCGACGAGCGTCTCGCGCGCGTGAAGGCGGAGCTGGAGCGCTCCGAACTCGGTGCGGTGCTCGCGTTCGACTTCTCCAACATCCGCTACATGACCGCGACGCACATCGGCACGTGGGCGATGGACAAGCTGATCCGCTTCAGCCTGCTCACCCGCAACACCGACCCGATCTCGTGGGACTTCGGTTCGGCGGCCAAGCACCACGCGCTGTACAACCCGTGGCTGGATGTCACCTCGTCCGAGATGGATGCCGATCCTCACGCGCCGCACGAGGGCACCAAGCGTCCGCGGCTCGAGTCGGGTGCACGGGCGGGCATCTCGACGCTTCGCGGAGCCTTCCCGCCGGATGCCGGGATCGCGGAGGAGGTGGCGCGCAAGATCAAGCGGGAGCTCGAGAAGTTCGGCGTCGCCGACCAGCCGCTCGGCGTGGACGTCATCGAGCTCCCGATCCTCTTCGCCCTGCAGAAGGTCGGCATCCGGGTCGTCGACGGCCAGCAGGTCTTCATGGAGGCCCGGCGCATCAAGACGAACGACGAGATCCGGCTCCTGACGCAGGCGGCCTCGATGGTGGACGCGGCGTACGAGGACCTGTACCGCTTCCTGCGTCCCGGCGTTCGCGAGAACGAGGCCGTGGGACTCGTCGCCAAGACGCTGTACGACCTCGGGTCCGAGTACGTCGAGGGCGTCAACGCGATCTCGGGCGAGCGCTGCTCCCCGCACCCGCACGTGTTCTCGGACCGCCTGATCCGGCCCGGCGACCCCGCGTTCTTCGACATCCTGCACAGCTGGAACGGCTACCGCACGTGCTACTACCGCACCTTCGCGGTGGGATCCGCGAGCACGAAGCAGAAGGATGCCTACACCCGGGCCCGCGAATACATGGACCGCGCGATCGCCCTCGTGCGCCCCGGCGCCACGACCGCCGACATCGTCTCGGTGTGGCCGACGGCGCAGGAGTTCGGCTTCGCCGATGAGGAAGCGGCGTTCGCCCTGCAGTACGGCCACGGCGTCGGCCTGTCGATCTGGGAGAAGCCGATCTTCTCGCGGCTCGTCTCGTTCGAGCACCCCGAGGAGCTCAAGGAGGGCATGGTCTTCGCCCTCGAGACGTACTGGCCCTCCGCGGATGGCTGGGGCGCCGCGCGCATCGAGGAGGAGGTCGTGGTCACCGCGACCGGGTGCGAGGTCATCACGAAGTTCCCCGCCGAAGAGCTGCTGATCGCCGGTCCCCGGTACATCGCGGTCGGCGGCCCGCTGAACAATCAGCGCGACTCGCAATCGCACCTGAACACGACGTGGGGCCGCGGGGAGGCGTGATGGCGTCGGTCGGTTTCCTGGGCCTCGGCTCGATGGGGGCGGCGCTCGCCCGTCGCCTCGTCGACGCCGGTCACGATGTGCACGTCTGGAACCGTTCGCGGGGTCCGGTGGACGAGCTCGTGGCAGCCGGCGCCGTGGCCCGCGCGACGCCCGGCGAGGCGCTCGCGCAGCCGGTGTCGTTCTCGATGCTCGCCGACGACTCCGCGGCGCTCTCCGTCCTGGATGCCGAGTCCGTGGCATCCGCGTCGGGCGGGGTCCACGTGAACATGGCGTCGATCAGTCCCGCCGGGGCGGGGGAGCTGCAGCGGAGGTTCGCGGCGGCCGGGGCGCGCTACGTCGCCGCTCCAGTCCTCGGGCGCCCCACCGTCGCGGCGGAGGGCAAGCTCAACGTCCTGGTCGCGGGCGCGCCCGGCGACGTCGCCGAGGTCGAGCCGTTCCTGCACCTGTTTGCCGCGCGCCTGTGGCCGCTCGGTGAGGAGCCGTCGACCGCGAACGCCGTCAAGATCGCGGTGAACTACGACATCATCCACGCCATCCAGGCGATGGGGGAATCGGTCGCCCTCGTGGAGGCGCGGGGCGTCGACCCGACCCTGTTCATCGAGATCCTGACCTCGACGCTGTTCGCCGGTGTCGTGTACAGCGGCTACGGGGGCATGATCGCCCGGCAGTCCTACGACCCGCCGGGGTTCGACGTGGCCCTCGGGTACAAGGATCTGCGGCTGAGCGCCGAGATCGCGGGGGAGACCGGCACGCATCTGCCGACCCTCGCCGCGCTCACCGCGGTGTTCGAGCGCGCACTGGCCGAGCCCGACCTCGCCCGCCTCGACTGGGGCGCGGCCGCCGAAGTCACCCGGCGGGGTCTCCTGCCGGCATCCGCAGAAGAACGAGAGGGAGGTGCGGCATGAGCCGCAGGTATCTGGTGGTCGGGGGCACATCGGGGATCGGACGGGAGATCGTCACCTCGCTCGCCGCCGACGGTCACGAGGTCACGCTCACGGGCCGTGACGCGGTGGCGGCGGAGGCGATCGCCCGCGAGATCGGGCCGAACGTCCGCGGCATCTCGGTGGACATCTCGGAGCCGGAAGACATCGCGCCCGCGCTCGCCGACGTCGGCGAACTCGACGGCCTCGTGCTCGCCGCGATCGAGCGCGACGCGAACACCGTGCGCGACTACGACATCGCCCGCGCCCGGCGCCTGGTGACCCTCAAGCTCGTGGGGTACACCGAGACCGTGCACACGCTGCTGGACCGGCTCGTGCCGCAGCGCTCGACCGGCATCGTGCTGTTCGGCGGCCGCGCGAAGGACGCGCCGTACCCCGGGTCGATCACGGTCTCGACCATCAACGGCGGCGTCGAGGGGCTCACCACGGCGCTCGCGCTCGAACTCGCCCCGCTGCGCGTGAACGCGCTGCATCCGGGCATCATCGGCGACAGCCCGTTCTGGGCCGGGAAGCCCGCGGGAGTCCTCGAGGGCTACTCCTCCCGCACCCCGGGCGGCGAGCTCGCGACGATGCGCGACGTCGTGGATGCCACCCGGTTCCTGCTCCACAACGAGGGTGTCTCGGCGACCAACCTCTACGTCGACCGCGGGTGGCGCATCACCTGAGGCCCTGGTCGGGTAAGTCCCGTTGGAACCCCTGTCGCCTGAAGGGTCGTCGGGGGCTCTTTCGCTGTGGATCTCCGGCAGATCGCCGTCGAATTAGCGACGCTCGGCCCGGTGCGCGGGCACGACGCAGGGCGGCTCCTCGGCTACATCGGCGACTTCCCGCCAGTCGAGTTCGAGTACCCGCTCTATGCTGACCACGATTAGCTGGTGGGAATCGAATAGCGCGAGTCTCCATAAGACCCAGGGCTCTTCAGGTCACAGCCGTGGCGCCCGGCGTCGCCTGCTCGACCATTCTGGATGCCGCGGGTCCCACTCGGCTGGAGAGGAGTCTCATGCGAGGAGGTATTTTGCCTGGGATGGATTTGGGGTTGTCAGGATGAATGCTCCGATGAATGTACCTGGCGACGAAGAGATGTTCTCTCTCGAGTCCCTTGTTTCCAGGCTGCGTGGTCTTCCGGACAGCGTCATCGAGCTCCTTTGGGACCCGTTTGAGCTTCCCAGTCAGGATTTTGGGGGCATCGTGATGCGCCTCCCGGACGGGTGGACTCCGGGAGGATCTCCCTCGTTGGACGAGGTGCGGGAGGCGGCGAGAATGGGGGTGGGGGTCGCGTGGGGGTCGTACTTCGATCTCGAGTGGCTCGGTTCCGACATCCGGTACATCACCGCCCTCGTGTGCTCTCCGGCGGCTGAAGGGACGGGCCACCTCGAACGGGTTGAGGAGGCTTCATCGCTCAGGTGTCTCATGACGCCGTTCGTCGGTGTCGACGGCGTGATCGATGTCTCCGGCTTGATCGAGCTGCGCAAGCTCGTGACCGGTGAGACTGCGTTCCTCAGCGGATTTGGGCTGCCGCGGCTGGAGGACCTCCATTACATGGGCAATAGTTTGCCTGACGGCATCCGCACGGGGCCTGCCGTGGCATACGCGGTCCTCGACGTCGCGCGCTTCGATGCGAAGATTCTCGAGAACTCGAGCGGACTTCGTACCCTCCAGGTCGAGAGAGCTCGTCACGTCGACCTGAACACCTTGCCGGAACTCATCTCGCTGGAGAATTTGTCCTTGCGCCTGTGCAAACGTGTGACGGGTGTGGAGGGGCTGAGGCAGCTGCCGTCCTTGAGAGAGGTGCAGATGGCCTTTGTCACCAAACTGGAGGAGCCGGAAAGGCTGCTCGCCCTGGACCACAGCGGTGTGCATGCATGGGGAACCCCTGCCCTGGATCCCGCCCTGATTCGTAGGGCGAAGGAACTGGGGCTCACCTGGTCGGTGAGCCCGGTCTCCAAACCGGCGGAAATCATTCGTATCTCGGAGGCCTGGGACGGTGGCGCCTACGAAGTCACTTTCGACGAGTGGAATCACCTCGCCGCATCCCTCAGCCCTGACGA
Source organism: Microbacterium enclense (assembly GCF_004022425.1). Classification (GTDB taxonomy): domain Bacteria; phylum Actinomycetota; class Actinomycetes; order Actinomycetales; family Microbacteriaceae; genus Microbacterium; species Microbacterium enclense_A. The sequence continues at coordinate 54,270 of NZ_RBZY01000015.1, forward strand.
GTTCGATCTCCCCTCGACCGAGGAAGTGGAACAGACACTTCGCCGTGCAGTGGCGTTACGTGGCTCCCGCGGCCTTCGGCAGTCGATCATGTATGACTCCGAAGCGGGAGCGGTCATCGCCCGGGTGCCAAACCGCCGCAGCGCCAATCGTGTGCGCGATATCTGGCTCCAGGAGCTCCACGATCCCGACATCCTGAATCGGATCCGGCGCGACTCATAGATCGGACGCGAATCTCATGGTCAGGCCGACTCGGGTATCCAATAGCGCAGGCAGGTCGACGACTGCGCGCCCTGGTAGCTGCAGCGGTCCTGCTCCACGCCTCTGAGTTCCAACGTTCCCTCAGTGTGCTCCGCTCTCGCCGAAGATCTCGGGATGCCGCTCCAGCTCGATGCGCGTGCGCCGGATGTGCCGCGCGAGCACGTGGGCGGCCTCCTCGGCGTCGCCGCGGCGGAGGGCGGCGACGAGCAGTCGGTGGTCGAGGTGCGCGGTGCCGTCGTGCCTGGCGTGCGCCGCCGTGACGAAGGCGCGGCGGTAGTGGTGCGTCCGGTTCCACAGGCCCACGACCGTGTCACCGAGCATCACCGTGCGCGCCGGCGCGTAGGTGGCGAAGTGGAACTCCCGGTCATCGCGCAGGAAGTCCTCGGCATCGGCGTGCTCCATGCGCGTGGCGAGCGCGTCGAGAGCGTCGAGATCGGCCGCGGAGAGCAGGGGAGCGCTCATCCCGAGCAGCACGGGTTCGATGCGCTCGCGCACGAGGTAGAGCTCCTCGCACTCGGCGAGGGTAAGACGCGACACCCACGCGCCCGAGTTGGCGACGAGCGTCACGAGTCCCTCGGCTTGCAGGATGCGCAGCGCCTCGCGCACCGGGATGCGGCTCGTCGTGTGCCGGGCCGCGAGGTCTTCCTGTCGGATCCGGGTTCCGGGCAGGTGGATGCCACGGAGGATCTCGTCGCGCAGCGTGTCGGCGATCCCCGATCCGGCGCGTCCGTGGTCGCGGGCGACGGCGAGCGGGCCGCTCATTCGGCGGGCCTCGCGGGGTGCCACAGCAACGTCTCGGCATTCTGCTCGTAGGCCTTGCCGTCGGGGTAGCTGACGAGTTCGAACTGCATGCCCCACGGGGCACGGAAGTAGATCCACCGCTGGCCCGCCGACGCGGAACCGCTGACGACCGGCTCGCCCATGACGTCGACGCCGTGGGCGTGCAGGTGGGCGACCGCGGCATCCAGATCGTCGACGTAGAGGGCGAGGTGATGGCCGCCGATGTCGCTGTTGCGCGGGGGAGGCGCCTGACCGTCGGCCGCGTCATAGGCGAAGACCTCGAGGTTCGTGCCGTTGCCGAGGCGGTAGAACCGGATCTCACGGATCGCCGTCCGCGGGTGCACGCCGAGCTGCCGCGTCATCCAGTCGCCCTCTCCGCTGCGGCCGGGGAGCGTGTACACCGGCACCGCGCCGAGGACGCCCACGAGGAAAGCCTCGGCCTCGTCGAGATCGGGCACGGTGAAGCCGATGTGGTCGCTGCCGCGCAGTCCCGGAAGTCCCATGTTGCATCCTTCATTGGATCCATTAGTGCCGATGAAGACACCTCTCGACAGTATCTCGCGGCGTCGACGTCTTGTATTGGAGACAATCGGATCGTACAGTGTGAGCGAACGGTCTGTATAGGTGGACGCAACGACGCGTGAGGAGCGACATGGCCAAGCGGAAACGGCTGAACACCGGAGTCGAGTGGGTGCAGCTGGAGACGACGGCCGCCGACTGGAAGGCGGCCGACCCGGAACTGCTCGGGACGATGCTCGGCCAGCTGCATCTCATCCGGGCCTTCGAAGAGGCGGTGCTCGACCTGGCGGGCGCGGGCCTCGTGCACGGCCCCGCGCACTCCAGCATCGGTCAGGAGGGCGGCGCGGTCGGCTCGATCGTGTCGCTTCGACCCGAGGATGCCGTGAACGGCTCGCACCGCGGACACCACCAGTTCCTCGCGAAGACGCTCGCGTACGTCTCCGGCGGTGCGCTCGACCCGGCCGCCCTCGTGACGCCGGACGTGCAGACGCTGCTCGATCGCACGCTCGCCGAGATCCTCGGGCTGGCCTCGGGCTTCTCGGGCGGCCGCGGCGGCTCGATGCACCTGCAGTGGCTCAAGGCCGGAGCGCTGGGCACGAACGCGATCGTCGGCGGGGGCGCCCCGCTTGCCACCGGCCACGCCTGGGCGCAGAAGCACGCCGGCACGTCCGACGTCTCGATCAACTACTTCGGCGACGGGTCGAGCCAGATCGGATCGGTGCTCGAGTCGATGAACCTGGCGGCCACGTGGAAGCTCCCCGTCGCGTTCTTCATCGAGAACAACCTCTACGCGGTGTCGACCCGGGCCGAAGAGGCCAGCGCCGACACCCGCTTCTCCGTGCGCGGCCAAGGCTTCTCGATCCCCGCGTGGAGGGTGGACGGGATGGACCCCCTCGCCGTGCACCTCGCGACGGGTGAAGCGCTCGACCGCATGCGCGCAGGGGAGGGCCCGGCGATCGTCGAGGCCGAGGTCTACCGCTTCTTCCACCAGAACGGCCCGTACCCCGGCAGTGCCTTCGGCTACCGCACCAAAGACGAGGAGGGCCAGTGGCGCGCGCGCGATCCGCTGGAGCGGATGGCATCCGAGATGCGCCGACTGGGCCTCCTCGATGACGCCGAGGCGCAGGCGGTCCGCGAGCAGGCCGTGGCCGCCGTCGCGCAGTCGGTCGCCGCCGTGGTCGAGGCTGACCCCGAGCGTCCCGGCCGACGCCGCATCCGCCCGGAGCTGTGGCCCGACCCGGCCGTGGTGGACACCGGCATCCGGGGGGATGCCTCCGAACTCGGCGCCCTCGAGGCGGCCGAGCCGACGGAGTGGTCCGGTGCCTGGCGTGACGTGAAGTTCGTCGACGCGGTCGCGCAGACGATGGACCGGCGGATGGAGAGCGACCCCCGCATCATCGTCCTCGGCGAGGACGTGCACCGCCTCGGCGGCGGTACGAACGGCGCCACCAAGGGGCTCGCCGAGAAGTACGGTCCCGACCGCGTCATCGGCACCCCGATCAGCGAGAACGGTTTCTTCGGCGCCGCCGGCGGCATCGCGATGGACGGGCGGTTCCGCCCCGTCGTGGAGTTCATGTACCCCGACTTCATGTGGGTTGCCGCCGACCAGGTCTTCAATCAGGTCGGCAAGGCCCGGCACATGTTCGGCGACAACAACACCGTGCCGCTCGTCCTGCGCACCAAGATCGCGATGGGCTCGGGCTACGGCTCGCAGCACCTGATGGACCCGGCCGGCATCTTCGCGACGCAGGCGGGATGGCGCATCGTCGCCGCGTCGACCGCCGCCGACTACGTCGGGCTCATGAACGCCGCGCTCGCCCTCGAGGACCCGGTGCTCGTCATCGAGCACGTCGACCTCTACGGAACCCCCGACCGGGTCCCCGACACCGACCTCGACTACGTCATCCCGCCCGGGAGCGCCGCGGTGCGACGCGAGGGCAACGACGTGACGGTGCTGACCTACCTGTCGATGGTCGGCCACACGCTCGAGGCGGTCGAGCAGACCGGAACGGATGCCGAGGTGATCGACCTGCGTTGGCTCGACCGCGCGTCGCTCGATTGGGACACCATCGGCGAGAGCATCCGCAAGACCAACGCGGTGCTCATCGTGGAGCAGGGCGCCCGCGGGCCCTCCTACGGAGCGTGGCTCGCCGACGAGATCCAGCGCCGGTTCTTCGACTGGCTCGATCAGCCGGTCGAACGCGTCACGGGCGGAGAGGCGAGCCCCAGCATCTCCAAGGTGCTCGAACGCGCCGCGATCGCCCGCACGGAAGAGGTCGTCGAAGGCCTCGAGCGCGTGCGCGCGGCAGGAGGGATCCGCTGATGGCTGTCGTCGTCCGCATGCCCGAGATCGCGACGGGTGCCGCCGAGGCGGCCATCCAGAGCTGGCTCGTCGAGGTCGGCAGCCCCGTCCGCGCGGGGCAGGCGATCGTCGAGATCGAGACCGAGAAGGCGGTGGTCGAGTACGAGGCGGAGCGCGCCGGCATCCTGGCCGGAATTCTCCTCCCCGCCGGTGACGCCGCCGCCGTGGGCGTCCCCATCGCCGTCCTCGCCGAGGAGGGGGAGAGCATAAATGCCGCGCTCGCCGCCGCCGGAGGAGCACCCGCACCCGCCAGCGTTGCGCCGTCCGACGCCGAGGTCGCCGCCGCGCCCGAGGAAGCGGCGGATGCGCCTGCCGCCCCCACCGCGCCGGCCCCCGCCGCCGCTCCCACTCCCACTCCCGCCCCGGCTCCCGCTCCCGCCGAGCCGCCCGCCGAGGAGCGCCGACTCTTCGCCTCGCCGCTCGTGCGGCGGCTGGCGGCGGAGCGGGGCATCGACCTCGCCGCGGTCCCCGGGTCGGGGCCGCGCGGACGCATCGTGCGGCGCGACCTCGAGGCCTGGACCCCGTCGGAGGCGGAGCGGCATCCCGAACCCGCTCCTGAAGCCGCCGCGTCGAGCGCCTCGGCTCCCGCCGGGGCGGAGTACGAGGACGTGCCGCACACCGGCATGCGTCGCGCCATCGCACGGCGGCTGACGGAGTCGAAGGCCACCGTGCCGCACTTCTACCTGCAGGCCGACTGCCGGGTCGACGCGCTGCTCGCCCTGCGCGCACAGATCAACGCGGGACGCGAGCAGCGGATCTCGGTCAACGACCTCGTCGTGAAGGCGGTCGCGGGCGCGATGCGCGACGTTCCCGAGGCCAATGCGATCTGGACCCCGGATGCCACGCTCCGGTTCTCCGCGGCCGACATCGCCGTCGCCGTGTCGGTGCCGGGCGGACTGCTCACCCCGGTGGTGCGCGAGGCCGACCGCTTGTCGATCGGCGAGCTCGCCGCGACCGTCCGCGACCTCGCCGGACGGGCGCGCTAGGGGCGGCTGAAGCAGAACGAGCTCGAGGGAGGTTCGTTCGCGGTGTCGAACCTCGGCATGTACGGCACGACGTCGTTCTCGGCGATCATCAACCCGCCGCACGCCGGCATCCTCGCCGTGGGAGCCGCGACCAGGCGACCGGTGGTCGAGGAGGACGGGTCGCTCGGCGCGGCGACGGTCATGTCGGTGACGCTCTCGGCCGATCACCGGGTGCTCGACGGGGCGCTCGCGGCTCAGTGGCTGGCCGCGTTCGTGGCTCGGATCGAGAACCCCCTGCAGATCCTCCTGTGAATCGTGCCGTTCCGGGGTTCCGCGCTTCGCGACGCGGCCCGGAACCGGCACGCTGGGAGAACACGTCCGCGGAGGATCGCGGACCGGAGGAAAGGAACGTCCGTGCCCCGTATCGCCGTCATCGGAGGAACCGGCTACGCCGGTAGCCACATCGTCGCCGAGGCCGTCCGCCGCGGCCACACCGTCGTCTCGGTCGCCCGTTCGGTGCCGAACGATCGAGTGGAGGGGGCCACGTACATCGAGGGCACCGTCCTCGACGTCCCCGGACTCGTCGCCGAGCTCGAGGGCGTCGACGTCGTCGTCTCGGCCGTCGCGCCCCGCGGCGACATGCTGGGCAAGCTCCGCCCCGCGATCGCCCAGCTGAACGCCGTCCTCCCCGAGGACGTGCGCCTGGGGGTCATCGGCGGCGCCGGCGGATCGCTCGTCGCCGAGGGCGGCCCGCGCCTCATCGACACCGAGGGCTTCACCGACGACTACAAGCCCGAGGCGGCCGAAGCGATCGGCATCCTGGAAGACCTGCAGGCCGACGACACCGGCCGTGACTGGTTCTACGTCCACCCGGCGGGCGGCTTCGGCGTCTGGGCGCCGGGGGAGCGCACCGGCACGTACCGCGATGGCGGCCACGTGCTCGTCGTGGATGCCGACGGCAACTCGTTCATCTCGGGCGCGGACTTCGCCGTGGCCGTGCTCGACGAGATCGAGAACCCGACGCACTCCCGCGACCACTTCGCCGTCGGATACTGACCGCGCGAACGACGACGGCGCCGTCCCTTCCCGGGGCGGCGCCTTCGTTCGGCGTCAGACCAGGTCGCGCCAGTCGACGACGTCGGTGTCGGTGGTCGGCACCTCGCCCGTCTCCGGCGCCGAGGCGTCCGAGATCGTGGCGAGTGACATCGTGTCGGTCGGCGGCCCCATGACCGTCGCCTCGTCGCGACGGTGGCTCAGGACGTCGTCGATGTAGGAGGTCACAACCTCGGCCAGCGGCACGGAGCGACCGCGCGCCTGCGACATGTACCAGCGATGTTCGAGCACCTGGTGGAAGACCTCGGCGGGTTCCAGCTTCGCGCGCAGGTCGAAGGGGATCGCCATGACGATCGGCTCGAACACGCGGGTCAGCCACTCGTGGGCGACCATCTCCTCGTCGGCGCCGAGGCGCGACACGCGCGCGCGGAACTCGTCGAGATCGTTGAGGAGGCGCCGGGCCTGGTTCTCCTCGACGTCGAGTCCGGTCAGCCGCAGCAGACGGCGTTGGTGGTGTCCGGCATCCACGACCTTCGGCTGGATCGAGACCTGCGTGCCGTCGCTCGCCGTCTTGATCGACATCTCGCCGATGTCGAAGCCGAGGGCGTTGAGGCGGTGGACGCGCTCGGTGATGCGCCACGACTCGTCGACGGCGAACGTCTCCTTGTCGGTGAGGGCGCCCCACAGTGAGTGGTACGACGACACGAGGCCGTCGGCGACCGCGATGGCATCCACTCCGCCCTCCAGGCGTCCGCCCGCCTCGAGGTCCATGATCTCGCCGGCGATGTTGGTCCGCGCGATGTCGAGGTCGTGTGCGCGCTGGCCGCGGGTCAGACGGTTGCCGTGCAGCTCTCCCGTCTCGGCATCGACCAGGTACGCGGCGAATTCGCCCGCATCCCGCCGGAAGAGGGTGTTCGACAGCGACACATCGCCCCAGTAGAAGCCGACGTTGTGCAGTCGCACAAGGAGCACGGCCAGCGCGTCGACCAGACGGGTCGCGGTGTGCGGTCGCAGCACCTGCGTGAACAGCGCCCGGTAGGGGAGCGAGAACTTCAGGTGCGCCGTGACGAGCGCCGCCGGAAGCGGGCGGCCGGAGGCGTCGGTCCGGCCCGCGATCACGGCGACTCGGTCGACGCAGGGCGCGTCGAGGCGATCGAGGTTGCCGAGCATGTCGTACTCGCGCCGGGCCATCTCCTCGGTGGTCTCCTTGATGGCCACGACGCGTCCGGACAGGTTCGCGAAGCGCACCAGGTGCCGCGAGATGCCCTTCGGGAGAGCCACGATGTGCGAACTCGGCCAGTCGGCGAGACCCGTCGACCACGGCAGCTGCAGGAGTCCGGGGTCGACGGTGCTGGCGGTGATGCTGAGGGATTCGGCCACGGTTCCTCCGGGAAACGGGTGCGGCGCGGGGAGTCCGGAAGACTCCCCGCG